>NZ_JBPTMA010000009.1:0-79794 GCF_051546305.1 Microbacterium wangyouchuni | reverse complement strand
CGAGGCATCGACAGCCTCCCCAGCATCAGAACCACGACCAACGAAAACCCTGACTAGACTGCCCAAAACCGTTCACTTTTCGAACGCCGAAAACGTTCAAAGTTCGAGCGCCGTCGACACCGCTCATCGGGCAGCACCCACGGGATCACCCACGGGATCACCGTCAGCGGTCTGCTGCGCGGGCGATGGTGAGGGCGAGGTCTGCGGGCCGGCTCCACATCGGCCAGTGCCCGGTCGGGAGATCGACGATTTCGAGATCGCTGAGCGTGGCAGTTTCCGCCATCATCGGGTGTCCTTCACGAGCCATCTGCATCAGCGCTTCGGACGGGAAGGAACAGGCGATGATCGTCGACGGCACACTTCGTCGAGCGTCGTTCTCGAGATGAACCGCTGCACGCACGACGGTTGCGGGCTGCGGAACCGCACGCTGACGAAACCGGTCGAGGTCGTCCTCGCTGAGCCCATCGAGACTGGCGGCCAGCTCCGCGAACGGGGGAAGCGCCACCTCGTGCTGGTCAAGCGGAACCGACGCATCGTTGGCAGAGCCGTCGGCTGACGGTCCACTGTCGACGTAGACGATTCGAGCGACCGCGGTGGGATTCTGATCCACGAGCACGGATGCGAGAGCTCCAGCACCGCTGTGAACGACGAGGGTTACGTCCGAGCCTTCATCATCAGCGGCGCTCACCGCCGCGCGCAGATGGTTGACCTGATCGGCAAGACTCCTTGATGCCCGATCAGAGTCGTCGGGGTCGAGGCCTGGCAGAGTCACGGCGATGACGCGGTGGCCACGGTCGCGTAAGTCATCCGCAACGGCATCCCAGGCCCACCCGCCCAACCAATAACCGGGGACGAGAACGAATGATTTCTTGTTGGTCGTGAGCGTTTCCATGTCTTCATGCTCTCCCGGACACAAGACAATGGGATGTCACTATTCCGGTCACTATTTCTGAGATAGTGGCAGGGTGAACCGAACCGAGCGCTTGCATTCGCTGACCGAGTCGCTACGTCGAGCCGGCATTCGTGGCCGCACTGCGCAACAGCTCGCAGACGAATTTGAGGTCACCGTCCGCACGATCAAGCGTGATCTCGCTGCCCTTGGGGCAGGCGGCCTGCCTGTCTGGGGACGAACCGGTCCCGGTGGCGGCTACGGCCTGACGGAGATGTCCTCGCTACCGCCGGTGAATCTCACGGCTGCGCAGGCGCTAGCCCTTACCGCTGCGGTGTCGGCGACCGCTCAGGCGCCATTCTCTGGTTCGGCGCGCGCCGCGATTCGTAAGGTGTTGGACGTGTTGGATCCCGCAGCCCGCCGTCGAGCCACTGAACTGTCCAGCCGGGTGTGGGTCGATGTCGCACCGGCCGCTCCGCGGCGAGTGATGTCGGCGCTCGAGCAGGCCACGGTCGACCAAGTCACCGTGAATATCGTCTACATCGATGCGAAGGGCCAGCACACCCGACGCGAGGTGGAGCCGATGATCTTCGCCCTCACCGGTGGACGGTGGCTGCTAATTGGGTGGTGCAGATTGCGAGATGACGTCCGTTGGTTCGACTTGACCAGGATCCAGAGCGCAACGGCCACCCGCCATCCGTGCACCGGCCACTCGATCGACGAGATCGGCCCCCTCCCGAACTCGCGCGCCCGGTTGGTGTCTGACCGACATCGAGATGCGAGGGTCAGGCAAAGAATCTGAACGTCAATGTGGCGAGACTCGTCACCAGGTGCGCGGAGCGATCAGCTTCTCGAAGTCGGCAGACGTGAACCCGTAGACGTCGGCGATCTGGGCGATGTCGGATCCGATCGTGTCGCGTGCGGCCGTGTCGAGTTCACTGCCCTGTTCTGCAAATTCCGCAGCCAACGCGTTGAATTCTTCAGTCGTCGCGTGCGTGATGACGTAAAGCGCGTCGAGATCAGCAGGATGCTCCTTCTCGATCGTTTCGCACAACTGAACCAAGATCAGCTTGCCCTTTTCCACGAGCGGCTGCGGATAGTGCGCATCGTCCGTCATCTCGGCGAGGAAGTCGTATCCAGAGAGAGCCTTGTTGGTGATTCGCATGTGATTTCCAATCGCGAAGGGGTAATGCCCCACCCTCAGCGAGGAGAAGCTGGGCCAGCGTTGCGTTGCAATCATCTCACCGCACTGCGCCGCGGCATCAACGGGCCGCGGTAGAGACGACTCCAGCACGCGGTGGCACGGGGAGCCGGGTGAGAATCTGCCAACAATCGACGACAGCGCTTGTTGGCGAATTCAAATTTTCGACGTCTAAAATTTTGCCTTATGGAAGACCCCCCTAGTCATAGTCCCAAGCCTCTTGATGTTCCGGCCGCGTACGCGTCCGCCACAGTCGAGAGGCGCCACGCATGAACGAATGGGTGATGCTCGGCATCGGCCTCGTTCTGACAGTCGGAACCGGGTTGTTCGTCGCGAGCGAGTTCGCACTCGTCAACCTTGACCGAAACGATTTGGAAAACCGGCAAAGCCGCGGAGAGAAACGACTCGGGCCCACCATCAAGGCCCTGAGAATCACATCGACGCACCTCTCCAGCGCACAGCTCGGAATCACGCTCACCACGCTGCTCACGGGATACACGTTCGAACCGGCGGTGAGCTCGCTCCTTTCGGGGCCTCTGACCTCGGCGGGCCTCGCCCCCGGACTGGTACCGGTTGTCGGCACGATCGTCGGGGTCGTGCTCGCCACACTGTTCTCGATGATCATCGGCGAGCTTGTGCCGAAGAACTTCGCGCTCGCGCTACCGCGTGCCACGGCGAAGGTCGTCATCCCGTTCCAGGCGGCGTTCACGATGGTCTTCAAGCCGTTGATTCTGATGCTGAACAACACTGCGAACGCCATCATCCGGGCCATGGGCATCGAGCCTAAGGAGGAGCTCTCCGGCGCGCGCAGCGCTGACGAGCTTTCGTATCTGATCCGACACTCCGCGCTCTCCGGCCTGCTCGAAGCGGACGACGCGGTGTTGTTGCGCAGGACCCTCCGGTTTGCTGAGCACGACGCCTCGGACGTCATGACGCCCCGCGTGCGCATGGCGAGTATCGGCATAGACGACACCGCTGCGGCGATTGTCGCGCTCTCGCTTGCGACTGGGTTCTCGCGGTTCCCGGTCATCGATGGGACGCCCGACAGTGTCACCGGTTTTGTGCACGCCAAGCAGGCGTTCGCGGTTCCGATCCCGGAGCAGGCATCCGTCACTGCTCGAGCTCTGCAGACCGAAGCCCTCCGGGTGCCGGAGTCGATGGGCGCATCCGCATTGTTGGCGCTCCTGCGCGCCGAGCGGCACCAGGTTGCTGTCGTCGTGGATGAGCATGGCGGCACCGCGGGTGTCGTGACGCTCGAAGACCTTGTGGAAGAGATCGTGGGTGAACTCGAGGACGAGCATGACCGGCACCGCACCGGGTTCATCCGACGCGGCCGCTCGGTCACCTTCGATGCTTCGTGGCGGCCGGACGAGCTCCTCGATCGCCTGTCGATCGAGGTGCCGGAACACGGCGACTACGACACGATCGGCGGTTTCATCACCGACACTCTCGAACGACTACCGGAGCTCGGCGACGAGATCGCGATCGCGACGGGGACTCTTCGTGTCGAGCACATCGACGGTACGCGCATCTTGCGTGTGCGGTATCTCCCGAATGACCCCGACACGGATGCGAGCACGATGAGCCGTCACGACCGAACAGTCGATCAGCTGAAGGAGGGGATGACTCGTGAGTGAGTACCTGCCCGGAATCCTGTGGCTGTTCGTTCTCCTGATCGGCAACGCGTTCTTCGTCGGCGCTGAGTTCGCGGTGATCTCGGCAAAGCGCTCGCAAATCGAGCCCCTCGCAGAGCGCGGCAGCAGGGCTGCGAAGACCACGCTGTGGGCGATGGAGCACGCGACGCTCATGCTGGCGACCAGCCAGCTGGGCATCACCGTGTGCTCGCTGCTCATCCTGAACGTGTCGGAGCCCGCGATTCACCACCTGCTGGAGATCCCGCTCGGGCTGACACCACTGACCCCAGAGGCGATCAGCGTGATCGCATTCGTGGTGGCGCTGGTCCTGGTGACCTTCTTGCACGTCGTGTTCGGCGAGATGATCCCCAAGAACCTCGCGTTCTCGGTCCCGGATCGCGCTTCGCTGCTACTCGCACCACCCCTTGTCGTGGTCTCGAAGATCTTCAATCCGGTGATCTGGAGCCTCAACGGCATCGCGAACGGCATCCTCCGGCTCTTCAAAGTCGAGCCGAAGAACGAAGCGACGAGCACTTACACGCTCGATGAGGTGGCGGGCATCGTCGAGCAGTCGACCCGTGAGGGAACGCTAAGTGACGCGTCAGGCACTCTTGCCGGGGCATTCGAGTTCACGGAGAAGCGCGTCTTCGACGTGGACGTGCCGCTCGAGGACATGGTGCTACTACCGGTGAACGCTCGACCGATTGATGTGCAGGAGGCTGTAATCAAGCATGGCTTCTCGCGCTACGTCATCTCCGACGAGTCGGGTGACCCTTCAAGCTACATCCATATGAAGGACGTCATGGATCTCATGAGTCCGGAATTGTTCACCGCCCCGATTCCGGAGAAGCGGCTTCGACGCCTCATCTCGGTGTCGAGGGATGCGGAGCTCGAAGACGCCATGGCTGTCTTGCGGCGCCGAGGAGCACACGTCGCCAAGACACTCGACGCGGAAGGTCAGGTCACGGGTCTGCTCTTCCTGGAAGACGTGCTCGAAGTGCTCGTCGGTGAAGTAAACGCGGCCGCAGGAGCCGAGTGATCTGACAGAGCATCGTCGAGCCAGATTTGAAGGTCCCCACCAGCACGGTGGGGACCTTCACTCGTCCATACGCTCGGGAGGCCGTCGTCGGATAGCTGCCGTGGAGTAGCCATCGCATCTGACGATGGAAGAGGGCCGTTTCGGCGGGTTAGGTTCCGACAGGGTGTTTGGGCAGCCGCTTAATCGGGTTGCCGAACGTGTTTTGAACCGAGATCGTCAACCTGCCGATAAGGATACGAGACGGCCTCCTCATGGCGATGTCCGGAGCTCGACTCTTAGCGAACCTTGATCTGGCCTAGTTCCTGGGTTGCACGGGTGAGTGCCACATAGAGGCGGTTCCAGCCGCGTGGTTCTGCGGCGATGCCGTCGGGATCGATGACGAGGGTGGCGTCCCATTCCAGACCTTTGGATTGGGTGGCAGTGATGACCGGGATTCCTGGCAGCGCGGCCTGCAGCTCAAGTACTCTCGGGGCAGCAGCAATGACGCCGACCGTGCCGCCTGCCCAGCGTACGGTGAGTTCCTCGTAGGTTTGGGTGATCTCGGCGACCAGTTCAGACTCGGCGACGTCTCGTGCCCAGGGGTCGACACCGGAGAAGCGCACAGCGTTTGGTGGCTCATTGACGCTGCCGGCCTTTTTGAGGATGGGGCCGGTGAGCGCCATGACTTCGGCTGGCGTCCGGTAGCCGATGGTGAGTTTCGCTTGGGTCCAGCGTTCGCCAAAGACGGCGGTGACCGCTTGCGCCCATGTTGTGTGCTCGTGGGGCGTTTCGGCCTGGTCGATGTCACCCACCGCGGTGATGGAAAGCTGTGGGGTTCGCCGGGCAACCATGTGCCATTGCATCTCGGACAGTTCTTGCGCTTCATCGACGATGACATGTCCGTAGATCCAGTCGCGGCGCGCTGCGGCCCGTTCTGAAACGAACGTGTCAGACGTCGGGTGAACGACGGTGTCGCCGATGAGGTCCGACATGGCGTCGAGCAAGGGAATGTCGCTGCTTGCCCACCCGGTCTTCGTGGCAACGACGGCCCGTCGCTCGTCATCGCTTAGCTCGGGGACGAACTGTTGGAGCAGTACTTCATCGTTCAGCAGGCGGCGGAGTTCCGCTGCGGGATCCAGGGTCGGCCAGATGTCCGCGAGGGCCGCGGCTACGCGGGGGTCGACGGCGATGTCATCACGGAGCTTGTCGAGCTCCTGCTCGGTGAGTACGCCGTCAACCTCGCTACCTTCGTCGTCGCGGTCCACCTTCTGGAAACTGGTCCTAGCGTGTACGACGCCTTCGAGGCCCTCGTCAATTCTCGCGAAAATGTCCTCAAAGCGCTCGGCGATCGCGTGAGTAAGTCGATCGTGCATTTGCTCGTAGAACCACCTCTGGGCGGCATGGTAGCTGCGCCCGGACGTAGCGGTCGTGATGAGGCGTTCCACCAGGTCCGCGGGGATTTCGTATTGTTCGCCTTCCCAGCCAAGTATGACTAGCGTTCCCTCGGGTGTGCGCGCAGCCACGTATCGCTCGAGGGCATGTTGCCAGAGGGCGCGCCCCTTGATTCCCTCGACGATGCGCGGCTCATCTGCAGTGACCGCCACTCCGGGGATGAGTGTATCCGGCGTTGCCGCGACGATGGCCGTCTCGCCAAGTGCCGGGAGAACCTGGGCGATGTAGTCCAGGAAGCGTCGTGACGGTCCGAGTGTCAGCACGCCGCGTGCGGCGAGCTGGGGGCTTGCGAACAGCAAATACGCGGCGCGGTGGAGCGCGACGACCGTCTTGCCCGTGCCGGGGCCACCCTGCACCACCAGGGGCCCTCGGACCCCTGCGCGCACGATTTCGTCCTGCTCGCGTTGGAGTGTGGCTGCGGCACTGGTCATCTGCCCCGTTCGTCGTTCTGACAGGGCACTAAACAACGCACCCTCGCCGACCAGCTCGCTGGTGCTCTCACCGTCAAGGGGTTCGTCGTCCACCCCTGCGACGGTGGTGCCTTCAATGCGGATGTGTCGGCGATGTGCCTGCCCGAGGGACTCGACGGGCGTTGCCATGTAAAAGGGCCTTGCGGCAGGTGCGCGCCAGTCAATGACCATCGGATCAGCGTCGTCCGCTGCTGCCGAAACTCCAACGCGACCGATGCGTAGGGTGGTGCCATCGAGGGCGTCAAGACGACCGAAGATCAAACCGTTCTCGGCATGTGTCAGCTCGGTGCGCTGGCGAACCATTCCTTGGCGGCGGGCGTGGCCGACTGCGTCATGCACGGAGGTGGACAGCTCGGTGTTCAAGAAGTGAAGTATCTCTGCTCGGCGCGCGAGGGTAGCGTCAAGGTAATCCTGCTCTTCGGTGATCGCAGCTTCGCGTGTATCGAGAGGCGAGGCAGTCTCGTTCAGCACAGGGTCTCCTTCAAATGTTCTTGCCCCAGCAACGCCCGCTAAACGGCGGAAACATGGCGGAAATCGGAACCGCCAAGTGGGCAAGATCATTAGTAAATCAGCATCACTTGGAAAAACCTAGTACTAGGTATCTCGTAGCAGATCGTGTCAAATTCAGTTACGCTCAAGCCATGGCAATCCGATCGCGCCTCGTGAGCACTGAACGTGACGCCGGATTGCAGACAGCCTTTGGCATCCTGGGCAAGAAGTGGAACGGTCGAATCCTTGCCGCCCTCCGCGAAGGTCCCATGAAGTTCACAGATTTGAGACGAGCGGTTGGAGCGATCACGGACTCCGTTCTTTCCGACCGGCTCGTCGACCTCACTGAGGCCGGACTCGTCCAGCGAGCGGAAACGCGGACTCGCCCCGTCCACATCACCTACCGCCTCTCACAGCGAGGCGAGAATGTTCAACCCGTTCTGGACGACCTCGCGGTGTGGGCCGCAAAGAACCTCGAGGTCGAACTGCCGAGAAACTGAACCTACGGGTCTCGATGTGTCTCGCAACCTCCCTGTCGCGTAACCCATGGGTTACGCGACAGGTGCCGTCCCCACGTCGTTTGCGAAACAGACTGGTGCGTCTCCGCGAGATCAGCCGGAAACCCTTGCCGTTTGGTGGTTATGACGAACGGTTGTGGCAGGCATTCCGAGCCCTGGCTTTGGATCATGCCGAAAATGATCGTTAGTGGGAGGCACGGGAAAAGAGCGTCGTTCTTATCCCTTCGTCAGGTCGGCCACGTCGCTCAGCACGGTATCCCGTGAGCGCCCGTATTTGGTAAGCACCTCTTCGGGGGAACTGATGAGGGCCTTCCACAGCGCCCAGGCAGCTCCTCGTACCCATGCATCCTCCGGCAGCTCCAACCGGTCGCGCAGTCGATCACGTTCACGGGAACTGCAACTCAACCATGCGAAGGCCAGGTCGCAGGCAGGATCACCAACGCACGTCTGTCCGAAGTCGATAAGCGCCGCCAATTGGCCGCGGCTATCGAACAACATGTTGCCCGGCGCGACATCGCCATGGACCCACACCGGCGGCCCGGTCCACACCGTGGCCACGGCCGCATCCCAGAGCGCCCGACATCCCTCAGCCTGGCGTCCGGCCAGGAGGGGGAGCCGGCCCTGTACCCCCTCGCCAACCGCGCTGATGTGACAGCCGCGGTAAGCAGATGCGCTTCCCGCCCATGGGCCGCCGACCGTGTCGCAGGCCTGCAACTCCCTCAGGGCGTCGCCCAAGCTACTGATGGCGCTCTCTCGCTCGCGCGTTTCAACCGCGGCTAAAGTGTGCCCCTCAATCCACTCGCGAACGGACCAGGGTCGGTTGAATGCCGCCGAGGGGGCCCCGGTCGCTACTACGCGGGGGATCGCGACGCGAAAGCTGGAACCGAGGATCGCGAGGGTTTGCTCCTCCCGGACTAGGCCGGCGACGTAGCCGTCCGCGCTCGGGAGGCGGACAGACATTCGGTCACCAAGCCGGAAGGTGCGGTTGTCCCACCCCTGAACTTCCACCGGGCGGATCGGCAGCTCCGACCACTGAGGGAACTGCTCCGACACAAGGGAGCGAACCAACGAAGAAGTGATCTCTTCGGAAGCGGCAGCCATCGCGCCAGCCTAGTTGACGACCTGTGAGCACTCGGAGACGCTCCGACACCTTCGTGAGATTCCGACACCTTTCGTGAGATCGGACAACGATGCCAAAAACTTTTCGTAACCAAACCGTTGCATTCGTTACCCGGCCGTTATACAGTGATCACACGGTGAATGTTTGCTGTGGCATCCACCGCATGTGATTGCAGGACACTCTTGGTGCAAGGGACAAGGGCCGGCCGGAAGCCTCTCCGACCGGCCCTTCACCATTGGCGATATTCTGTTCTCATGTCAGACCGAAAACTCGCGCTCGAAGCGTGGGAAGGCCTGTTCCGAGCACAACACGAACTCTTCGCCACCATGGCCGCAGACTTCGACGACACTCAGATCACGCAAGCCGAATACGACGTGCTGCTCACTGTCACGCGCGCGCCAGAAATGACCGCGCGCTTGCGCGATGTGACAGCGAACATGCTCATCAGCCAGCCCAGCGTCTCGCGCCTGGTCGACCGCATGGTCGCCCGTGGGCTGCTTTCGAAAAGCTCGGACCCGGATGACGGACGCGGCTCTTTGCTGACGGCGACGGATACCGGCGCCCGCAGCTTCCGCGAGCTCGCGGCGGTGCACAGCCGTTCGATTGTCGAGAGCATGTCGCCGCTCGACGATGATGAGCTGCGCACGCTCCGCCGACTCACCAACAAGCTCCGCGGGCTCTGAACCGAGCATCCTCAGCCTCACCCATCGGAGGCTATCTCTGGCATAGTCGAACCTGACGTTCCCGCGAAAGCCGGGGGCTCGGAGGGAAAACTATGGAGATCGCCGGAGCCTTCGGCATTCTGCTCATCGTCGGCATTGCCGTCATCGTCCTGATCGTGGTCGGCTTGATCGTCCTGCTGTTTGCACGCAGCTGGATTAAGGTCGCACGCGCCGATGAGGCGCTTGTCATCTCAGGACGCAAACAGAAGGTGCAACGCACCGTAGAAACACGCAACGCCGACGGAAGCATTTCGGGCCAGCCCGAGCTGGTCGAATCCCCCGTCACCGTGATCGTCAACGGCAAGTCGCTCGTCAACCCGATCACCCAGCGCCACGAGATCATCTCGCTGCGCTCGCGCCAGGTGTCACTCAACGCCGAAGCTCAGTCTCTCGACAGCGTGACGCTGAACGTCGACGGTGTTGCGATCGTTAAGATCGCATCCGACCCGCTCTACGTGCGCCGCGCTGCAGAGCGCTTCGCCTCACAGGACAAGGCGATCGAGCAGTTCACCACTGAGCAGCTCGAGGGCGCATTGCGCGGTATCGTCGCCACCCTCTCCGTCGTCGAACTGATGAGAGACCGTAAGAAGTTCTCTGACCAGATCGCCGCCGATGTCTCGCAAGATCTCGCCGAGCAGGGCCTGATCCTCGACTCGTTCCAGATCAAGGGCATCACGGACGCCGTCGGCTACATCCAGTCCCTCGGTGCACCGGAGATCCAGTCCAAGCGACAGTCGGCCGAGATCTCGCAGACGAACGCCGACCGCGCGATCAACCAGAGGGTCATCACCAACCAGGAATCCAACCTGGTCGAGCAGACCGCGCTCGACACGAACACCGCTAACGCCAACGCCGGCATCGGTCGAGCCCGCGCCGAAGCAGAGCAGGCCGAGCACCTCGCCCGTGCGCAGGCCGAGCAGGCAGTGCTCCAGCAAAACGCTGAGAACCGTCAGGCCCAGCTGGATGCTGACGTCAAGCGTGTTGCGGACGCGCAGAAGTACGAAGCAGAGACTCGCGCCCAGGCCGACCTGTACACGCGTGAGCGTGCCGCAGAAGCCGCTGCGATCGAGCAGGTGAAACAGGCTGAGGCCCGCACCCGCATCGCTGAGCAGCAGGCAGAGGCCGACCGTGCCCGCGCCGCCGGTGAAGCCCACGCCGCCGAAGCTAAGGCAACCGGTGAGGCCAACGCCCTCCGCGCGCTCGCCGAGGCCGAATCCGAAGCTCGCCGCCTTCGTGCCAATGCAGAAGCCGATGCTATCCGTGCAGAGGGTGATGCGCGAGCATCCGCCCTCGAAGCAGAGGCAAAGGCCATCGCGTCCAACCAGGAAGCGTTCCTGTCGCAGCGCGTGCTCGATGTGCTGCCGTCGATCATGAGCGAGTTTGCGAAGGGCTACGCCACGATCGGCAGTGTCTCGATCATCGGCGGTTCCGGCGAAGACGGTGCTTCCAGCGTCGTCGGCGCCGACAGCGCGAAAGCGTTGAAGTCCGTGTTCGACAGCGTGAGCTCCGCTACCGGTCTCGATCTCGCGGGAATCATCCAGGGCCAGGCTGTTGGCCGCGGAATCGGCGATGGACTCGCCCAGACACAGCAGCAGGCTCCCGCCTCCGCGCCGACGAAGCGTGCGAAGACGAAGCCCGCCGAACCTGCTGCCACTCCCCCGCCGACTGCATCGGCCGAGTAACTACTCAGAAGGCGCCGGCGCGGATCATCTGGTCCGTGACCGGCGCCTTCTGCATCTCGTCTCAGGCTGGGCCGCGTCGGCTTCGGCGCCGGCCGCGATCGCACGTACTGTCGCATCGTCATATCCATGCTCGCCGAACTCGTGGAGAGCGGCGGCGACAATGCGCTCGAGCGCTCCTGTTGCTGCGCGCGGACGCCCGCGCCCCCGAGTGGCGGTCATGGGTTTCAGCCTACGGCGCGGTCGTACACGCGCTCAGAACAAGAGACACTGGAGTGGTGACCCGTGCGCCGTTCGACCAGTTGAAGATCGGTCGTGGGCTGGCATTTTCCGCCGCCGTCGATGACCTCAACGCTGCGCTTGACCGCAATGCGTCAGTCGTCGTCAGCTCACCACCCGGAACGGGCAAGACCACACTCGTTCCGCCCATCATTGCCGGCCGTGTGTCCGGCCGAGTCATCGTGACTCAGCCTCGGCGGGTTGCCGCGCGCGCAGCCGCCCGACGGCTCGCCCAGCTGGACGGCTCACCCCTCGGCTCGCGCGTCGGATTCACCGTCCGCGGCGAGCGCCAGGTAGACAGCTCCACCCTGATCGAGTTCGTCACCGCCGGCGTGTTGCTGCGTCGCCTGCTCGACGATCCCGGCCTCGAAGGCATCGGCGCTGTCGTGATCGATGAGGTGCACGAACGCGCCCTCGAAACCGATCTGCTGATCGGCTTGCTCGGCGAAGTCCGCGAGCTGCGCGAGGATCTCATGATCGTCGCGATGTCGGCGACGCTCGACGCCGATCGCTTCGCGCAGGTGCTCGGCACGGATGCCGCTCGTGCCCCGGTTGTGACGCAGACGGTCGCGGCGCATCCGCTCACTGTGCGCTGGGCGCCGAGCCCCGCACCCCGGCTGGACCAGCGCGGCGTGACCTGGGCTTTCCTCGATCACGTCGCGAGTACAGCGGTCGACGCACATCGTGCGCTGATCCGGAGTGATTCGACGGCCGACGCCCTCGTCTTCGCGCCCGGCGCCCGTGAGGTCTCCGAGATCGCCCGGCGCATCCGCGGTCTCGGTGCAGAATTCGATGTCCGCGAGTTGCATGGCCAGATTCCCCCCGCCGAGCAGGATGCCGTGATCGGTGGGCGCAGCGCAGGTGAAGTCCCACGCATCATTGTCACCACGTCCCTCGCGGAATCGTCGCTGACCGTTCCCGGCGTGCGCCTCGTCGTCGACACGTGCCTGTCTCGCGCACCGCAACGCGATGCTGCCCGCGGCATGAGCGGTCTGGTCACCGGTCCCACCTCCCGTGCCTCTGCCATCCAGCGTGCGGGGCGTGCGACCCGACACGGACCCGGCGTGGTGGTGCGATGCGTCGACGAGCGCACGTTCGCTGCAGCACCCGCGCGACCGGCCCCGGAGATCGCCACGACAGACCTCACCGATGCTGCGTTACTCCTCGCCTGCTGGGGTGCACCCGCAGGTGCTGGTCTTCGCCTCGTCGATCCTCTGCCCGCAGACAGCCTGAGCGACGCGCTCGGGGTGTTGTGCGGACTCGGCGCGATCGATGCCGATGGCCGTGCCACCGCAGCAGGCAGGCAGCTCGCCAAGGTCCCGACCGATCCTCGCCTCGCCCGCGCACTTCGCGACGGCAGCGCGCTGGTTGGTGCGCGCACCGCGGCCGAGGTCGTCGCCCTGATCGGCGGCGAACTTCGTGTCGCGGACGGAGATGTCGCGACCACGCTCATCGCGCTGCGAAACGGACGAAGCCCTGACACCCGCCGCTGGGAGCAGGAAGTCCGACGCCTCGAACGATTCACCTCCACTTCCAGCAAGACCAGCAAGACAGGTGCAGAGCGCAGAAGCACCGATCAGGTTGGACTCGTCATCGCACTCGCCTTCCCGGATCGGATCGCCCGCCGCGTCGATCACTCGACGCACGGTGCTATCTTCCTCCTCGCATCCGGAACCCGTGCGGGCATCGCTGGTCCGCTCGCCGGTGTCGAGTGGCTGGCGGTGGCCGATGTCACGCGCGCTCAGGATCGAGCTGCCGCCGGCACCGGAGCGATCATCCGCTCCGCCGCCGCCATCGCTGAGAGCCAAGCGGAGCAGGCAGCGACTCATCTGATCACTGACCGGATCGAAGCCCAGTTCGTGAATGGGCGCGTCCAGGCGCGTCGCGAGCGCCGGCTCGGCGCGATCGTCCGCTCGTCTGTTCCTATGCGCGTTCAGGCAGGTGAAGGCGGGCGAGATGCCGCGCGCCGCGCCGTCGAAGAACAGGGCCTCGGGGTGTTCACATGGTCAGAGGCCGCGGACGGATTGCGGCGGCGCCTCGCTCTGCTGCATCGCGAGCTCGGGTCCCCCTGGCCAGATGTCTCCGATGCCGCTCTCCTCGGCACCCTCGATTCCTGGCTCGGCTCTGAGCTCTCGACCCTCGCCACCGGCACTCCCGCCGCGCGCATCGATCTGACCTCGGCGCTTCGGCGCGTGCTTCCCTGGCCAGCAGCCGTCGACTTCGACGCTCTGGTTCCCGAACGTCTCGAGGTACCCAGCGGTTCACGCGTGCGTCTCACCTACCCGCCTGTCGATGACCCGACTGCGCGGCCTGTTGTGGCAGTGAAGCTGCAGGAGTGCTTCGGATGGGCCGAGACGCCACGGCTGGTCGGCGGCCGAGTGCCGGTGCTGTTTCATCTGCTCTCCCCCGGCGGACATCCGCTCGCTGTCACCGACGACCTGGCCTCGTTCTGGGCAGGACCCTACGCGCAGGTGCGGGCGGAGATGCGGGGGCGGTACCCGAAGCATCCATGGCCTGAGGACCCCTGGTCGGCGGTTCCCACCCGGCACACGAAGCGTCGCGCGAACCAGAAGTAGACCTGGCGCGCCGCCCTGCTCGTTCACAACTCCTGAAAATTTGCGCCGGTTCGGCCGCTGCGGGCGCACAGGCCCCGGAAATACGCGGCCGCCCGGAACCACACCCCAGACTTTTCAGGAGTTATGAACGGCGAGAGCTCAGCACTCGATGACGTTGACCGCGAGTCCGCCCTCGCTGGTCTCCTTGTACTTCGTGGACATGTCCAGGCCGGTCTGCCGCATCGTCTCGACCACGGCGTCCAGAGACACGTAGTGCTGGCCATCCCCGCGCAGGGCGAGACGAGCAGCCGTCACCGCGGTGGATGCGGCGATCGCATTGCGTTCGATGCAGGGAATCTGCACCAGCCCGCCGATCGGATCGCAGGTGAGACCGAGGTGATGCTCCATGGCGATCTCGGCGGCATTCTCGATCTGCCGATTCGTTCCGCCCATGACCGCGGTCAGCCCCGCGGCCGCCATCGCGCATGCGGAACCCACCTCGGCCTGGCATCCCCCTTCGGCGCCTGAGATCGAGGCGTTCGCCTTGAACAGCGACCCGAGAGCGGTCGCGGTGAGGAGAAAACGGCGGATGCCGCGCCGGCGATTCGCCTCGGCGACGAGGTGTTCCGGCCCGAGCCCCTCGGCAGGCTCGGGCGGCCTGGTATCCGAGGCTCCGCTGAACCCGAGCAGCGCACTGCCGACCAGTTCGCCGTGCGGGGTTACGGCGTTACCCGATCCGAGCCCAGAGTCGGCGAGGAAGCGCCACCAGTACATGGCAACGGCAGGAAGGATCCCGGCTGCGCCGTTCGTCGGCGCGGTGACCACCCGCCCTCCGGCGGCGTTCTCTTCGTTGACAGCGAGCGCGAAGGCGCCGAGCCACTCGCCAGGAATCTCTCTCGCCCCGTCCGCTTCGGATGCTTCCAGCTGCTCGCGGATCGCGCCGGCGCGACGCTTGACCTTGAGGAAGCCGGGCAGCACACCGTCGGCGTGCAGACCGGCGTCGACGCAGGACGCCATCGCATCCCAGATCGCGTCGAGGCCGGCCGCGACGTCCTCTTCAGAACGGAGCGCCATCTCGTTCAGCCGTGCGACGTCGGCGATCGACAGCCCGTGTTCGTCGCACAGCGCCAACAGCGATGCCGCATCGACATAGTCGTAGGGCAGGACACCGGAGCCGACGGACGCTTCTTCGCCATCACGGCGGATAAACCCACCGCCGACGGAGTAGTAGGTCTCTTCGGCGAGCGCGTCGCCGTCGATGCCCTCCGCACGCAGAGTCATGGCGTTCGGATGCCCGGGCAGCCGCGTACGCGGTGCGAACCCGATGTCGGTCTTTGCGAAAGCGACCGCGTGCGTGCCATCGATCAGCAACGATCCTGCGTCGGGGAAGTCGGTCCAGGCCCGGCGGACTTCTGCGGGATCGCAGGTCTCGGGTGCGAGTCCGCGGAGGCCTGCCACCACAGCATCGGGGGTGCCATGACCGATGCCGGTCGCGCCGAGCGAGCCGAACAGTGTGCACGTCACTCGTGCGACATCGGGAAGCTGCCCGCTGCGGCTCAACCGTCGAGCGAAATCAAGCGCCGCCCGCATCGGTCCGACCGTGTGGGAGCTCGAAGGTCCCACCCCGATGGAGAAGAAGTCGAATGCCGAGACGTACGCTGTCACGACTCCAGGCTACGCTCGGTTGCCAGACTCGCCAGGGTAAAAGAAGAAACGGTGATTGGTGAGTCACCCGACAACGACAAAAACCCCGCCGAAGCGAGGGTTTTATCCGGAATGTGCGCCCGAAGGGACTCGAGTATTGGCGCCCGGTGCACACATTCGTGCACACATTGCGCGGCGGGTGCAATCTCGTCCAGGGGCGGTCGAGCTCCTTCGCGAAAAGCATGCTCGCCGCCTTGAGTATCTCGTTCTGCAGCCACTTGATCTCTAGCTACCCGGACATATGCCGAACCACGCTCATCATCGTCGGGCAGTCAGCTCGATTCATTGGTGCTGGAGCGGATGCGGTCCCGCGATTGCGATGACCGAAACCGGTAATTTCGCCCAGCAAATCACCGGTTAACTCTTCCAAGTGGGAATTTGCGCAGGCCATCCCGCCGTTCATCCGCGAACTCGACTACATGCCGCCACTGAAGGTGACGCTCCACACCGAGCGCGCACTGCTCGCTATAGCCCAGGCCGACATCGACGCCGAGGGGCACTCCGCCGCCCTCAGCCGCTTCATGGTTCGCTCAGAGTCCGCCGCCTCTGCGATCCTGCACCGCTCATCGACCTGTTCGCGCTTTCTACGCGCGCGGCCGCCGAATGCTCCCGCGAGACCATCGCCCGGCTGAAGGCGATGCCCGAACTGTGGGCTGCAGAGCTGAAGCCACGCGCGAACTCCACTGCAGCTGCTCTCATCCAGGCGTTCTACGACCACCCCGTCATGAGCACCAACGAGATCGAAGCCACAGCCGGTTCCCCCACAGCCGCCTACAGGGCGATCGACCAGCTGGTCAACGCCTGCTTCATCGAGGAGATCACGGGACGCAAGAAGGACCGCGTCTGGGCGGCATCCGAAGTGATGGCCGAGCTCGACGATCTTGACCGCCGCATCCAAGCAGCCATGCACGAAGGAAAGCAAGACTGATGCTCGAGTGGATCTGGGAGAAGACACCGGATGGGACCAGCCGGTTCGTGCAGCGACGCCGCGTTCCAAGCGCGGACGGCCGACGCGAGGTGCCGGTAACCAAGCGCCACGAGCGGGTCGACGTCGAGCCCCACTGAGTGCGATAGACGCGCCTAGGCTGAGGCCATGCCTGACGCCATCGAGTTCATCCGCAATGCTCCTCTGGGAACGCGGATGACCGTGCGCAAGCGGATCCCCGGCGGCTTCACCGACGCTGTCGGCTTCTTGCGGGAGTGCAGCGACGGTGGATGCGTGGTGGAAACGCGGCGCGGGCTGGTCGCCATCCGGCTGGATGATGTGACCGCGGCGAAAGCGGTACCGCCCCCTCCGCAGCGCCGCGCACCGCGGTACCCGCCGCTGGGCTGACCGGCCCTTCCGCCGAGCGCGGGTCCTTCCCTGGCGCAGTTCAAGCTTTACCCGCGCGATCTCATGATTGTTCCTGCCGGTTGGTACCACCTTCGAAGCGGCGACCTCAAGCTCCTCTGATTCGCATCAGACGCGATCAGAAGACCCGTAGAAACAAAAAAAGAGCCGATTATCGGCTCTTTTTTCGTTCATTTGCTTCAATACTCTGTGCGCCCGAAGGGACTCGAACCCCTAACCTTCTGATCCGTAGTCAGATGCTCTATCCATTGAGCTACGGGCGCATATTTTCGGCCTGTTCCAGTGGAACGGGCCTCAGCAAGAATACATGACGAGTGCCCTGAATGCGAAACCGGGCGTCAACCCTGCGTTTCGCGCTTTCGTCGCGCTCGCTGCTCAGACGAAAGCGCTTGCAGATCGACGAGCCGAAGGGCCTGCATCCGCGCCTCGCGCATGACCGCGTACTGGGGATCTTGGTCGGGACGCATGCCCTCAACATGCAGACGACGATCCAGGTTTCCCCGCACATCCGCCCAGGCAGCCTCACGTGCGTCTTCGACCAGCACCCCGAGTTGCTCAGAGTTGTCTGCCATCGCCTTCAACCGATCAGCGACACCTGCCGACTGCTTGGCACGACGACGAAGGTTTCGCACATCGCGATCACGGTAGTCGTGCGTGCCGGACGGGTCGGAGTGGCGGCCACGAGCCCGTCGACGGAGTTTTGTGACCATTTCGGCAGCCTGCTCGGATTCAGCCGCCATCGCCAGCAGCGCGTCGCGCGCGACGTCAAGGTACTGCGCAGCATCGAACACCCCGCCCTTGGCGATCGTGCCCACGAGAATCTGGTTCTTCACGGCCAGGCGTGCAGCGGCCGCGGCAATGGCGACGCCCTCGGCGATAGCATCCGCAGTTCGTCCCACCACAACCTCCTGCCAAAATCGTACCGTTACCCACCGACGCCATTGTCGGTAACAATAGAACTCAGCTCATGGCGCAAACCCGATACGCGCCTCGAGGAGGAATTGATGCCACGGCTCACCCTGACCGGAAACACTACCGTGATCACCGGTGCCGCCAGCGGCATGGGTGCCGAAATCGCACGGCAGCTGTCCGATACCGGCGCAGACCTCGCTCTGATCGACTATAATGCCGAAGCTCTGACAGCCCTCGCAGCCGATCTGCCGGGCCGGGCCACGACGCACATCGTCGATCTGCGCTGCGACGAGGCGGTCGTCGCGGCTGCCGCCGACGTGACAGCCGCGCATCCGCGGATCAACGCGCTCATCACCTGCGCCGGCTCGTCCATGCTCGGAAGCCTCGACCAGCTGACAATGGAAGAGATGCGCTGGCTCGTCGATGTGAACCTGTGGGGCACGGTGTCGATCACCAAAGCGCTCCTGCCGGCACTGCGCCGCGCACCGCGGGCCCACATCACCCATCTCGCCAGTGTCTACGCCCTCGCCTCACCGGCCGGCCGCATCCCCTACTCGATGAGCAAATTCGCCGTGCGAGGCTTCTCTGAAGCACTTCGCCATGAACTCGAAGACAGCACGGTCAGCGTCGGAGCGGTGTATCCGGGTGGCGTGCGCACCGGCATCATCCTGCACGGACGCTACGCCGCTGCCATTGACCCTGCCGTTGCTGCACGCGCGGCATCCGCCCAGGCCGCGATGTACCACACCGAGCCTGCGGACGCCGCGGCGCGCATCATCCGCGCGACCGAACGCCGCAAAGCCCGCACCATGATCGGCCGAGAAGCGCGCATCATCGATCTGCTCACCCGGCTCACGCCGACGGGTTACTGGAGCGTCATGCGCGCGCCGCTACGCCAGGCGATCGATACGACGACCCCGGTGAAGTCGCACGGCCCCGTGAAGTAGCCCGGCCCGGTGGGTGGGTCAGCGCACGGAGCCGACCCAGATTCCCGAGGCCCACACCTGCTGGTCGTGCCCGCAGCCCACCGACCCTGGGTAACCACGTACCACCGCCATGCAATTGGCGAGGAACTCCGGATCGCTGCCAAACATCGACTGATAAGCCGGCGCCGAGTTCAGCGACCCCCACACGGCGAACTGATAGATGTGCGCGAGCTCATGCGCCATCGCCCAGTTCAGCCGGGATTCATCCCACCCGGCGACATCAGCGCGGTATTTGATGTAACCGTTGCTGTTCGCGCATGCCGGCGCTGTTCCCCCAGCGCAGGAGGCAGATTCGTAGAGCCCAACCGCACCACCGCCGACATGATCAAGGGCAGCACGCACGCGGGCATAGCCGTCCGCGCCGCTGCTCGACCACAGTGGCGCATCGGCCACGGCGGCGCGCCGCTGACTCTCCTCCCATGTGCTGAGCCCTTCATTCACCTTGGCGGTGAGAGCGTGAATCGTCGCTGTGGCATTGGTCACGACGACGGGGTCCTCGTCCTCCTGAATCACGGTGTTCTGCGCACCGACAGCAGCCGCGCGATACGTTGCGGTGTCGATCTTCCCCTCCGCCTTCGCCAGCGCGTCACGCAGAGCGGCAACTTCAGAAACGAAGCCTGCCCGCACCGCGAGCACGGCCTCCAGCTCGGCTTGTTCGCCCTCGTGGTGCGCGATCAGCGACTCGAGGTAGCCACCGCGGGCAGTGGTCGTGGTGAGCTCCGACTGCGCCGTCTTGCTCTGGGCGAGCAGCACCGCGCGCTGACTCTCCAGCGAGTGTGACTTCGCGGCGAAGGCTCCACCGCCCACGATCAGGAGCGTCACGACGACCACGAGCACGCGCCGGAGCATCATTCCAGAAACCCGTCGGTGTCGGCGAGCTGTGCCCGCTGCTCGGCAATCGCAGAACGCAATGCGGTCAGCTGCTCAGCGCGCTGCAGGTTCTCGTTGCGCGCGCGCTCGAGGTTCGCATCCAGCACGGCGACGTTCTGGTGCATCTGCTCAAGCGCCGCTTCACGTTCCTGGTCTGCGAGCACGACAAGTGCCCCGCCGCCTACTAACAGCAGGGCGCCCAGAGCAAGTGCGAGAATACGCATACTTCTTCCCAGCAATCGGAGTCCCCCTCCGCAGAAGCGAGCTTATTCGCTCAACGTTGCAAGAGATGACGGGTCGGGCTGGAACCGCCGCACGGCCGCCTGTCGCCCCTCTTCAAGATGCTGGACAACGCGCTCCTTGACGAGCTCGACATCACGCGCCGCGATCGCTTCGTAGAGTCCCCGGTGTTCCTGCGCCATCGCCTCGAGGTCATCGTGCTGGCCGAAGACCCATTTCAGACGCGTGCCGAACACCCGCACCATCTCGGTGAGCATGTCGTTGCGAGCCAGCACCGCCATGTACTCGTGGAAAGAACCGGCTGCCGCACGCGACTCGTGGACGTCACCCGCCCGGGCAGCCTGCTCCTCGCGCTCCACCCGGCGCCGCAGCTCCGACAGCCCGGCTTCATCATGGCGCTCGGTCGCATACACGAACAGCAGCAGCTCGATGGACTGACGCACTTCGGCGAAGTCCTGAACGTCCTGCAGGCTGAATTCGCGAACAACGGCCCAGGTGCGCGGACGCGCAACGACGATGCCCTCGGCATCCAGCATCCGAATCGCCTCACGCACTGGAAGCCGCGAAACAGCCAGCTCTGCGGCGATGTCGCGCTCGACGATCTTTGACCCGGGCGCTCGTCTGCCCAACACGATGTCCTCGCGAAGCAGACGCGCAACGCGCACTGATTCGAGTTCCCCCGAAATTGCCCCCATGCAGGCATTCTCCCACTCGGCACACTATTTTGGTATCCCGTTCCCACAACGAGATGGAGCGCTCATACCGTGCTGAGTCGTCCCGATGGCAGAATCCCGATCGCAACGGGTCGGCCGCGGGTATTCGACCACTGACTCCATGAGCCCACATAGACGCGCGCACGGATGCCGGCGTGCTCCAGCGCGAGCGCAGAATGCATGGCCGCCACCCCTGAACTGCAGTACACCGCGACGAGCGTGTCTGCGGTGATACCGGCGCTGGCGAAAATGCGTCGCAGGACGTCGGGATGCTGCAACCGTCCGTCGCCGGTGACCGCCGCCATCGCCGGCAGATTCACCGCACCCGGGATGTGGCCGGCAACCGGGGCGCCGGTCGTACGCGCACCGTTGTACTGCTCAGGTGTTCGAACATCGAGCAGCACACCGCCGTCGAGAAACGCCTCTACCTCGTTCATCTTCAGCTCGCGCATCTCCCGTTCCGGGGGCACCGGACCGTCTCGCAGCGTCGCTTCATCTCTCAGCGTCGCTGTGCCGATCGTCGGTCGGACATCGCCGGATTCCACCGGCAGCCCCTCAGCGACCCACGACCTGATGCCGCCGTCGAGCACCCGAACAGCGACTCCGGCACGCCGCAGCACCCACCACAGCCGGGCGGCTGGAACGCTCCAGTTGTCGTCATAAGCGACAACGACATCGCCATCGCGCAATCCCCACGATCGCGCGGCGCGCTCAAGATCAGTGATCTCCGGCAGCGGATAGCGCCCGTCCTCGGGCTGACTGCGATGAGCCAACTCATGCTCCAGATCGACATATACCGCCCCCGGCAGGTGCGAGCGCACGTACTCGGGTCTACCCTCCGGGCTGTCGAGCCGCCAGCGCACATCGAGCAGCCGCACGGCAGGAGAAGTGCCGTGTTCCGCGGAGCGTTGCAGATGCACGAGCTGCGCCACGCTGACGAGATGGGTCATCCCCTCAGCATCCGCGCCGCACGCTCACCTGTCAGCGCTGATGACACGAACGTTAATCAGGCGTCATGCAGCGACATCGTTCAAACGAGCTTGCGCATCGCGTCTTCCGCGGCGACCCAGGCGAGCATCGCGCACTTCACGCGGGCGACATAACGCGAAACACTGCCCAGAGCCGCAGCATCCCCCAGAAGCTCCTCATCCGGTTCGATCTTTCCCCGTGAACGCAGTGCCTCGCGGAACGAATCGATCCGGGTCTGAATCTCGGCCACGGTCATGCCCTCGACGAGCTCGGCGAACAGCGACGCCGAAGCCTGCGAAATGGCACAGCCGTGCCCCTCCCAGGCGATTGCCTCGACCGTGCCATCAGCGCCGGCATGCACCTGCAGCGTGATCTCGTCGCCGCAGGTGGGATTGAGCTGGTGAGACTGCGCCGCAACCTCATCGCGCAGGCCGAAACCGTGCGGTGTGCGCGAGTGGTCGAGGATCAGCTCCTGATACAGATTCTGCAGATCACTGGAACTCATGAGCGCACTCCGAAGAAGTCGATGGTCGAGCGAACACCGTCGATGACGGCATCGACCTCGTCCGCAGTCGAATAGAGGTAGGTGCTGGCACGGGTCGATGCGGTCACGCCGAGTCGTCGATGCAGCGGCTGCGCACAGTGATGCCCGACCCGCACGGCGATCCCACGGTCATCGAGGAACTGACCGACGTCGTGCGAGTGGATGCCCGGAATATCGAAGCTTGCAAGCCCCACACGCGGCAGGTCGATGCCCGCACCCAAGACCCGCACGCCGTCGATCGCGGTGAGTCCGTCGACCAGCATTCGACCCAGCACTTCCTCGTGGGCTGCGATCCGCTCCATCCCCACGGCGGTGAGGTAGTCGATCGCTGCGGCGAGCGCAACGGCCTGCGACACGCGTTGAGTGCCCGCCTCGAAGCGCTGCGGCGGCGGCAGATATTCGGCCGCCGTCGTGGTGACCGTGGTGATCATCGATCCGCCGGTCAGAAACGGCGGCATGACCTCGAGAAGTTCGCGTCGACCGTAGAGCGCTCCGATGCCGGTGGGGCCGAGCATCTTATGCCCGGAGATGACGGCGAAATCGACATCGAGCGCGCGGACATTCAGCGGGAGGTGCGGTGCGGACTGGCAGGCATCCAGCAGCACCAGGGCGCCTACCCTGCGAGCTGCGGCGACGATCTGTTCGATCGGGTTGATGACGCCGAGCACGTTGGACACGTGCGTGACGGCGACCAGTTTGGTGCGTTCAGTGATCGGCATCTCATCGAGCCGCAGTGCGCCGTCATCATCGAGCGGGATGATCCGCAACGTCGCGCCCGTGCGCGCGGCGAGTTCCTGCCAGGGGATGAGGTTGGCGTGATGTTCCATCTCGGTGGTGACGATCTCGTCGCCAGCCCGAAGCGCGAACCTCGCGGCTGTCGCTCCCCCGCGTCCGACCGAGGCGTTCGAGAACGCGTAGGCGACCAGGTTGATCGCCTCGGTCGCGTTCGAGGTCCAGACGACCTCGTCGTCATCGGCGCCGATGAAGCGCGCCACCGTCGCACGGGCGTCTTCGAAGACTTCGGTCGCCTCGGCGGCGAGCGTATGCGCCCCGCGGTGCACGGCGGAGTTCAGCGTGGTGAGGAAGTTCCGTTCCGCATCGAGCACGGCAAGCGGGCGTTGCGCGGTAGCTCCTGAGTCGAGATAGACGAGCGGATGCCCGTTCACCTGGGTGTGCAGGATCGGAAAATCCTCCCGGATGCGGAGGATCTCAGCATCCGTCAGAAATGAGCCGGCAGAAGGGGAAGAACTCATTGTTCAAGCTTCTCACCTGCAAGCGATGCCCGGGGCGCAACCGTCGACCGGCGGCGGTTGCCGCTCAGTGCTGATGCGCGGCTCAGGCCGGGGTGTCGTCGGGATCCAACGCCTTCAGCGCGTCCTCCTCGACGGCGTTGTCGGCATCCAGCTGCTCCTCGGTCGTCTCGTCGCCGCCCAGTGACGCACCCTCGCTCGCTTCATCGGCAGTGTTGTCGGGACGAATCTCTTCAGCGGGGTCGGGTCGGTGCTCATCCATACGGGGCACGCTACGCCGATTTGGACGGGTTCGCCACGGCCGCCGCCGCGCTCACCGCCAACGCGCAGCGGCACTGTAGTGCCGCGCACGTCGGTACCGCAGGATGACGCGCGACGATGCCGGTCCTGCGTAGCGTCGAAGCATGATCACAGCAGAAGGCCTCACGAAGAGGTTCGGAGACAAGACCGCCGTGCAGGACGTGTCCTTCACAATCCGCCCCGGCACAGTCACGGGCTTTCTCGGCCCCAACGGCGCCGGCAAATCCACGACCATGCGAATGATCGTGGGACTCGACCGTCCTACGGCCGGTCGCACCACCGTCAACGGCACCGAGTACCGCAAACTGCGCGCTCCGCTGACCGAAGTCGGCGTCCTGCTCGATGCCAAAGCGGTGCACACCGGGCGCAGTGCCCGCAACCACCTGCGTGCGATGGCTGCAACGCACGGCATCCCCTCCTCCCGCGTCGACGAGGTCATCGATCTCGCCGGCATCGAACCGGTGGCGCGCAAACGTGCGGGGAAGTTCTCGCTGGGCATGGGTCAGCGTCTCGGCATCGCCTCTGCCCTGCTCGGTGACCCGCACACGCTCATCCTCGACGAGCCCGTCAACGGACTCGACCCGGAGGGGGTGCGCTGGGTGCGCCAGTTCGTCCGATACGCAGCATCCGAGGGGCGCACAGTACTGCTGTCGAGCCACCTGATGAGCGAGATGGCCCAGACCGCTGACCACGTGATCGTTATGGGACGCGGGCAGGTGTTGGCGGATGCCCCGATCCCGGAGCTCGTGCGCTCCTGGACGAGCTCCACGGTGCACGTTCGTTCACCACGCGCTGCCGATCTCGCCTCTGCTGTCGCAGGACCGAATGTGGAGATCGTCACAACCGGGGCGGAGACGCTCGAGATCACGGGTGTTCCGGCATCCCGCATCGGAGATGTCGCGGCAGATCAGCGGATCGCGCTGCACGAACTCACCCCCACCGCAGGCTCGCTCGAAGACGCCTACCTCGCACTCACCGGCGATGCCGTCGAGTACCGCAGCAAGGAGATCTCATGACCACCGCAACCCTCCCTCAGCGCACGACGCACGCCATCTCGCCGTACCGGCTGACGTTCGTCCGCCTGCTGCGCAGCGAGTGGATCAAACTGTCCACGCTTCGCTCCACCTGGTGGGCTATCGGCATCACCGCCGTGCTCACGATCGGCATCGCCCTGCTCGTGGCCGGCTCCCTCGCCGAGGTGCCGGGGTTCGAACCGGTCCAGGCCGTCGTGACCCCGTTCCAGTTCACGATGCTGCTCGCCGGCATCCTCGGCGCAATCGCCATCACCGGCGAGTACTCCACCGGCATGATCCGCTCCACGCTGGCGGCTGAACCGGTGCGCGGTGCGGTCCTCGCCTCGAAAGCGGTCGTCGTGGCGGTCGTGATGTTCGTCTCGTCGCTGGTGATCTTCTTCGCCGCAGCCGTGATCGTGACACCGATCTTCGCGGGCCGCGACATCCCGTTCGGCTGGGATGACCCGGCCACGTCCACGCTGCCGATCCTGGCGGCGTCGATTTCGATGGCGGTGTTCGCGCTCATCGGTTTGGCTTTCGGATTCCTGATCCGTTCTGGCGCCGGGGCGATCGCCGCAACCGTCGGCCTGCTGTTCGTGCTTCCCCTCATCGCCGGCATCTTCGGCGGCGTCGGGGAAGGATGGGAGTGGATCATCGATGTGGCGAACCATCTGCCGATGTCTGCTGCGCAGAGCGCAGTGCTGCCGCAGGATGACTGGGGCATCCCGGTGGCGGAGGCGTACGCCACGCTCGCCGCTTGGGTCGCCGCGGGAATGCTCGGAGCATGGGCCGTGCTGCGCACCCGTGACGCGTAGAGTCGACGACGTGAACACCGGCCGCAGCTCCCGCCCTCTCGAGGACGAGGAGCTGCGGCTGCCGCGCACGCCGGGTCTCATCCGGCGGTTCTGGGCGCGGCATCCGATCCTCGCCGACGTGCTGATCGCTCTCGCGTGTTTTGTGATGTCGGCCGCACCGGTCACGGTATTCAGGACCTATACGACACCGTTGGAGGATCCGGGTGATCCCGGCCCGATACCGCTCGCTATTGCCATCATCATCGTCGCGGCGGTAGCGATCACCTGCGTCCTGCTGCTGCGTCGGCGACAGTGGCCGCGGATCGTGTTCGCGGCCGGATGGGCGACGACGTTCATCTATCTGCTCAGCGGAGAACCGTCCGGCGGCATCCTGCTGCTCGTGGTGAGTTATGCGCTGGCGGTGTACCGTTCGACGCGGGCTGCCTGGCTCGGCTTCGCGTGCGGCATGGTCCCGTACACGCTCGTGTGCACGCTGTTGTCGATGCTCGGTGTCTTCTCCCTGCAATCGGCAGTGAACGGCGTGATCGGACAGTTCGTCATCGCCCTCATCGGCACGCTCATCGGGACGAACGTCGGCGGGCGCAAGCGCTACGTCGAAGCGATCATCGATCGCTCACGGCAGTTGCTCACCGAGCGCGACCAGCAGGCGCAGATCGCGGCGGCCTCCGAACGGGCACGCATCGCCCGCGAGATGCACGACATCGTCTCGCACTCGCTCACCGTCGTCGTCGCCCTGTCCGAGGGCGCGGCCGCAACCGACGACCGACAGCGTGCGCGGGATGCCTCAACCGCTGCCGCCACGACCGCACGGGGCGCCCTCACCGAGATGCGCGCCATGCTGGGCGTGCTCCGCGATGGCGACACCGACGCCCCGCTCGCACCGGCGGAGCCGGTATCCCCGCAGCAGACGATCGCGGCAGCGCAGCACGCCGGATACCCCGCCACACTCACCACGACAGGGTCGGATGCAGCGTCGCCCGTTGTCCGCTTCGCCGTCGGCCGTATTGTGCAGGAGGGCATGACGAACGCGATGCGCCACGCCTCGGGGGCGCGCTCGATCGCCGTGCGCATCGATCACACCGCAGACACCGTGACGATCCAGATCGACAACGACGGTGTCACTCAGCGCGTGGGGACATCGGGCTACGGCATCCGCGGTTTGCAGGAGCGCGCCGCACACGTGGGTGGTTCGCTTTCCTCGGGCCCCGCCGGCCCCGGACGATGGATTCTGCGCGCCGAACTGCCAGCCAATGAACACTGAGGTGAGGACGAACATGAGTGACAGCATCCGCGTGCTGCTCGTCGACGATCAGGAGCTGATCCGCGTCGGGTTCCGGCTCGTGCTGGAGGCTGAGGGCGACATCGAGGTCGTCGGCGACGCCGCCGACGGTGACGCCGCCATCGCTTTGGTCCGCGAATTGCGCCCCGACGTGGTGTTGATGGATGTGCGGATGCCGGGCACCGACGGGATCGCGGCGACGCAGGCCATCACCCGTGAGTTGCCGGAGTGCCGCGTGCTCGTGCTCACCACCTTTGACCTCGACGAGTACGCGTTCGGCGCGATCAGTGCGGGGGCGGGCGGGTTTCTCCTCAAGGATGCCCAGCGCCACGAGCTGATCTCCGCTGTCCGCGCCGTGCACCGCGGAGACGCCGTGCTCTCGCCGCGCGTGACCCGCCGTTTCCTCGAGCACCTCGGCCCGCAGCTGCGCGCGCCCGCGAATGGGGAGGACCCCACCGCAGCACTCACCGAACGTGAACGCGATGTGTTCATCGCGATCGGCGAGGGGCTCACGAACGTCGAGATCGCGCAGCGGCTGTTCTTGAGCGAATCGACGGTGAAGACGCACGTCGGACGGGTGCTGATGAAGCTTCCGGTCCGGGACCGCATTCAAGCCGTCATCCTCGCGCACCGGCTCGGCCTCGTCGAGTGACGTGGCCGGCCCCGCACCTCAGGGCGCGGTGCGCTCGTTCTTGACCAGCGCGCCCGCTGTGATGAACGCGAGGGCAGCCGCGATCGTGGCGACGGTCCACCACACGCCGCTGAAGCCGAACGGGTAGATCGGGTTCCACACCACGGCGATGGCGACGAACACGATCGTCCACCACCACTGCCCCGCCCGCAGGGCGAACCAGGCGACGATCGCCGCGAGGATCGCGACGAGGAAAAGGATGACCGTGGCGACGGTTCCCTCGGGGAACAGCGGCGAAACAAAGAGTGCGATGGCCGCGAGCAAGCCGGGAGCCAGAGCGTTGCGCTGCATCTGCGGGGTGGAAGAGCTCATGTGCTCCATCTTCCCGCACTTCCCGTTTGCCTGCGGTGACCGAGCCCGGGACCGCGATCAGGCCGGCGGAAAGTGCGGGATCCGACGCGGCTGGTCCGCGCGCGATGAGATCTTCACGCTCTTCCCACGAGTGGGAAGAGGTTTCGGAGGCTCTGGAGCTGTCATAGTCATAGTGCTTTCCCTCCGGTGACCGGCAAGACTGCGCCGGATACGTACGACGATTCACCGGAGGCGAGGTAGACGTACGCCCCGGCCAGTTCCGCTGGTTGCCCGGCCCGTCCGAGGGGTGTGTCAGCACCGAAGTTGCGGACTTTATCCGCATCCCACCCGGTTCCCGGAATCAACGGGGTCCAGATCGGGCCCGGTGCGACAGCATTCACGCGGATCCCGCGTGGACCGGCTTCTTCGGCGAGCGCCTTGACGAACGCGACCTGCGCGGCTTTGGTCATGGCGTAGTCGATCAGGCCGGGGGAAGGATTGAACGATTGAATCGAGGCGGTGACGGTGATGCTGGAGCCGGGCTCGAGCTCTGCGAACGCTGCGCGTGCCGAGAAGATCATGCCAGCCAGGTTCGTGTCGAACACCCGCCGCATCGCGTCGGTGCTGAGTGTCTCAAAACCGTCGACATCGTGCTGATATCCGGCGTTCAGCACCAGGGTGTCGAGGCCCCCGAAAGCACTGCGCACATCGGCGACGCATCGCGTGGCGAAATCCTCATCGCGGATGTCGCCAGCGATGCTCAGTCCGGTTCGCCCCGCCTCACGAACCCATCGCAGCGTCTCGTCAGCATCGCCCTGTTCCTCGGGCATGTGCACGATCGCGACGTCCGCGCCCTCGCGGGCGAACGCGATGGCCACCGCGCGTCCGATGCCCGAGTCGCCGCCGGTGATCAGCGCACGGCGACCCGAGAGCCTCCCGTGACCCTCATCGGTCGTCTCACCGTGATCGGGTTTGGGACGCATCTGATCTGTCTGACCTGGTTGGTCCTGCTCCTGTGCAGGGAAGCCATCATTGGGGTGGGCGTGGCGGGGATCTGCGTCGTGAGGGGCCATATCGACACCTTCTTCTTACCCACCGCTCTCATCTAGGGGGTTGACACCCGATTGACCCGGTCGTACGCGCGCGGCCCGATACGAAAGAGCTAGTGGCACGGTGTCGATCTGTCAACGGGGGCCGTATCCGCCAGCTGCGCTGAGAGACTGCAGGGGCTGTGAACGAAGGGAGTCGAGCATGAGTGATGTCACAATTTTCGCTCCGTCTCCGACCCTGACGGTGACGATCGAAGATCATCCGCGGGGCTCTGAGATTCATGTGCATGCTGGCGGGCAGGGCGTGTGGCAAGCGCGGATGCTGCGCAGACTCGACGTGTCTGTGACGATGTGCTGCGTGCTGAGTGGCGAGATCGGGCAGACGCTGAAGCATCTGCTCGAGGATGAGGGTCTTAGTGTCGTCGCCGTCGAACGCGATGGTCGTGGTTCCGCCTATCTGCACGACCGTCGTGAGGGCGACCGCACCGTGATCGCTGAGGAGGAGGGCGACCCGATCGGCCGACACGAACTGGATGATCTGTACAGCGCGACCCTGCGCAGCTGTGCCGACTCTCGCGCTGTGATTCTGAGCGGACCGGCCGGAGATGACACTGTGCCCGCTGACGTCTACCGTCGACTGGCCATCGACCTTCGCCGTGAGGGCCGCACCGTGATCGCGGATCTCGCCGGGGAACGACTGCAGTCGGTCGTAGAAGGCGGCGTCGACATACTCAAAGTGAGCCACGAGGAACTCCGCGACGACGGTCTGGTGCGAGAAACATCGCTGCCACGGTTGATCGCCGCAATGCAGCAGCTGCGGGAACAAGGCGCACGCGCCGTCATCGTCACACGCTCATCCGCCCCGTCGCTGCTTCTGGATGCTGATGGCGTGGTCGAAGTCTCCCTCCCCCGATTCGAGGAGCACGAAACGCGCGGAGCGGGCGACTCCCTCACCGCCGGGGTCGTCGCAGCGATCACGCGTGGCGACAGCCTGCGCGACGCGATCACACTCGGCACCGCAGCGGGAGCGCTGAACGTCACCCGGCACGGCCTGGGCACCGGAGATGCCGACATGATCGCGCAGCTTCGCTCAGAGGTGCTGGTGCGAGAGATCCAGCAGGCGGATGCCGAAGCCGAAGCCCCGCACGGACGCGTCAGCCCGGATGGGCTGGCGGCGCTGGCAGAGACGAGCGACTCATGACACTGCGCGCACTGATCACCAACGATGACGGCATCGATGCCCCCGGGCTCACGGCGCTCGCCGAAGCTGCTGTGCACAGCGGCCTCGACGTCGTCGTCGCCGCCCCCGTAGCCCAGTCGAGCGGCTCGAGTGCGTCGATCATGGCCAGCGAATCGGAGGGACGGATCTCGGTGGAACGGCGGACGCTGGATGCCCTTCCCGATGTGCCCGCTTTCGCCGTCCACGGCGGCCCCGGGTTGATCGCCATGATTGCTGCACGCCGGGCTTTCGGCCCGTCGCCGGACATCGTCCTTTCCGGGGTGAACCACGGTGCCAATGTCGGTCGGGCGATCCTGCACTCCGGCACCGTCGGCGCTGCCCTCACTGGAGCACTCAACGGCGCCTGGGCGATGGCGGTGTCGCTCGATGTCGGTATGAAGCCGGAGTCGTTCCACTGGCGAACGGCCGCACGCACGGCCACCAGTCTCGTCCCAGCGTTGACCGCGCGTGCGCGAGGCACCACGATGAACGTGAACGTTCCCAACCGTCCCGATCCCCACGGGATCAGAGAGAGCACGCTGGCGCCGTTCGGCATCGTCCAGATGGCGGTGACCGAGAGCGACGAGCGCTACGTACGCCTAGCCGTCGAAGAGCTCCCGAACATCCCGGCCGACGATAGCGATGCCGCCAATCTCGCGCAGGGGTGGGTGACGATCACCGGGATCGACTCCGTGCTCGAGACCCCGCTCGACATTGGAGAAGTTCAGCTGATCGGTGGCACGGTCGGTAGCTCATCCGTGCCCGGAGCCTCACCGGTCTCAGCCGGTTCCGGAACGATGTAGAGGCCGGTCGGCGCGTTGGCTGTGAAAGCCAAAGCATCGACCCAGGCGCGGTTGATCGAAGGCTGACGGCCACCGTAGTACTTGTAGACGATGGAACTGCCCGGGTGCACCCAGACGGTCGTGCGCCCACCACCGACGCTGGCGTCTTCCCGCCAGCTGAATGAGAAGGGCTCTCCGCGACGCAGCTTCGCGCTGATCACGAGCTGCACATGCAGCAGTGCGCGGTCCTCGATCTCGACTTTGACGCCACCCTCGTAGATGAACTTACCCATGCGCGTCGCCTCCGTATCTTGCTGCGCCTGCCATTTAGGCAGTGTCGAAAATTGCCCCCAATCGTTATCCTAGTGTGATGGGAATGATGTACTACGGCGGTGCCGCCGAGCCGATCTCGATCGATGATCGGGCGCTCGCACACCTGAAAGTCGTGATTGCCACAAAGTTGCGACGTAATGAGAGTTTCACACTCTCCTGGCGGCATCCGGACAACGCCAAGCCCGGACGTTCGACGATCTGGTTGCACCCGTCAATCCCGCTCCGCTTCGTCTTCGATGATGTTGAACCGCCGCAGCTGCGATCGGACTGGATCACCGCGATGGCGAACTCCGCAAGCTCCAGCGGCGGGATCACCCTGGTGCCCGAAGACGTGATCAGCACCCCGGAATGAATCAGCCCATATCTTCTGCGCGCGGTCAAGCCCCTCTGCGCTGACGACTGGCCCCTCTAACGTTGCAGGCACGCAACATGGTCGGAGGCGACAGTCATGAATGAGAGATATCAACCCACGACAACCCACGCCGAGTGGGGGGCGGGGAATCCGAAGCTGCTCGTCTCTCATGAGCACGAGCGCTTCGTGCATCACCTCACCACCGACACCGTGCACATCGGCTCGGCCGCCGGCAACGAACTGCTCCTGGCGGACACCGACCCGGTGCATGCGACGATCACACACGACGACCGTGACGAGTACGTGCTCACCCTGCACGGTACCGGCGAGATGAATGCCAGTCCGCAGGCTGACGAGAGCGGGCGCGGCGGTCGAACGGAGATCCTGCGGACGGGTGCTCGATTCACCGCCGGCAGATGGACCCTGGTATTCGCGCGAGACGAGTTCGCTGACCACGGCCGACCGTACGGTGGGCGCGAAGGCGGCGAGCTCTCGGACCAGCCAGCGCAACCCGCCCGCCCTGACTACCCGCAGGATCAGCACAATGAGCCCGACGCGGACCTCGAGGTGAAGGATGGCTGAGCGGCTGTCAAGCCCCCTTGGCCAGATCGCGCTCGAGTTCTAGCGTGACGCGCACAGCGAGATAAGAGGAGAAAAGGAAAATGACACTCACCAACGAGATCATGACGGCTGCTCCCCGTTGCATCGGCGAGAACGATTCGTTGAGCATCGCCGCGGCGCTCATGTCAGAACTGGATGTTGGGGCTTTGCCGATCTGCGGAGAGGATCGAAAGCTCAAGGGCATGCTCACCGATCGTGACATCGTCGTTCGTGCAGTTGCCGAGGGGCTGGACCCCGAGACGACACCGTCGCGGGCACTGGCTAAAGGAAAGCCGGTGACCGTAGAGGCATCAGATGACATCCGTGTCGCGCTGGAGAAGATGCAGAATCATCAGATCCGCCGTCTTCCTGTCATCGACGATCACATGCTGGTAGGCATCATCAGCCAAGCCGACATCGCTCGCTCGTTGGCACCGGAGACCACCGGCATCACTGTCGAGAGCATCTCACGCTAGGAGGACCGCGTGCCACGCGACGCGAACTCACGTTTGAAAGATCCCGAGCTCTACGAGGAGCTGCGCGAGGACGGTGCCTCCAAAGAGAAGGCGGCACGTATCTCGAATGCCACCGGTGGCACGAAACGCGGCCGATCAGAGGTCGGTCGGCGCGGTGGTGAAGCAGGAAGCTACGAGGACTGGACCGTGGACGAGTTGAAGGTCCGGGCCAAGGAGCTCGGGCTCACCGGCTACTCGGACAAGCGCAAGGCAGAGCTGATTAGCGCGCTGCGAAACCACTGAGAACGCGACCGAGGTAGGCGTTCGTGAACTTGCCCCGCGGGTCGAAGCGTGACGCCAGGTTCGCGAAATCACCGAGCCGGTCGAAGGCACCGGCCTGGTCGAAGTCACGGCTGTAGACCTTGCCCCAATGCGCACGCGGTGAGAACGGTTCCAGCGCGGCTTCGATCTCCGGCAGCAGCGCTGCCACTTCTGCCGGACGCTGACGCCAGGTGAAGTGGATGGCAAGACGCGCTCCGCCTTCGCCGCCGCTGAGCCAAAGGTCGTCACCGGCGAAGGTGCGAAATTCGCTCACGTGCAGGAGCGGATCGATGCGGTCACCGAGCCGCCGGATCGCGCGCAGCGCCGGGACTGCCCACTCCCGTGGCACGAAGAACTCTGATTGCAGCTCATCGCCACCCGCACTCGGGTCGCGGTCGAAGCGGAAGTGCGCAAGTCTGCTCGACCACGCGCCACTGGCACCCAGCGGCGTCATGTTGTCATCGGGGGCAGCGCCCGGAATGATCGCGTGCACCTCAGCGGTCACGCGCTCTCCGCCGAACAGTTCCGCGGGAGCATCCCCACGGCCGTCTCGATACTTGAACCACAGCGTCGACAGCGCCGGGCTGCTCCACTCCCCCAGCACGCTCACGCTGTACGCCGCGCTCATGATCGCATCGAACTCTTCAAGGAACGTGTCCCACCGAAGGCCGGTATACACCTGCTGGGTGATCTCGAAAGTGGGTTCGATCGCGAGGGTGATCCGGGTGATCACTCCCAGCGCACCGAGAGCGACAACGCTTCCTTCAAAGTCGGGTTCTCCCGCGCGCACCCAGCTCAATTCGCCATCAGCGCCGATGCGTTCGATGCCCCGCACGGCGGTTGAGAGCACGCCGTTGCCGTCGCCAGAACCGTGGGTCGCTGTCGCTGTCGCGCCTGCGACGGAGATGTGCGGCAGCGATCCGAGGTTGTGCAGCGCCCAGCCGTGCTCCTGCAGGAACGCGGCGACCGCCCCGTACGGCGCCGACCCCGGGACGGTGACGGTGCGTGCGCGTTCGTCGAGCTCGAACGGCAGATCGATGCCGCCGAGCGAAATGAGAGTGGGGCCATCGGCGATGTCGTTGAACGAGTGTCCGGTGCCGAGCACGCGAATGTGCTCGGCCGTGCTCACCAGCAGCTGGGCCTCGGCGATGTCGGAAGGACGGAGAATCTCGGTCGGGGTGAAGACGACGTTGCCCGCCCAATTCGTTATTGCCATGCGCCCATCATCCCGCGCCTGCGGCGAGAATATCGCCGGATGACGCTGCGCGTCACTGTCGGGGCAGCACCGTCAGCACTCGGCGGATGTGATCCCGGAACTCGATCATGTAGTTGCGGAGGAACTTTTCGGTGTCTGCCTTGGCGATGCTGCCATCGTCGTGGAAGACCTCGGGCGTGTAGTGGATGTATGCCTCGGGTGCCGTCATCTGGCGGGCGTTACAGAACGCGAGCACGGCCCGCAGACTCTGCTGCGCAACGGCGGTTCCGATGACGCCGATGGATGCTCCGATGACCGCGGTGGGCATATGGTCGAAGGAATTCTGACCCCACGGGCGCGAAGCCCAGTCGATGGCGTTCTTGAGCGCGCCGGGGATGGACCGGTTGTACTCCGGTGTGACGAACAGAATCGCGTCGCTGTCAGCGATGGCGTCCTTGAGCGCCCGAGCGTTCTCGGGGTAGGCAGAATCGTAATCGGGGCTGTAGAGCGACAGGTCCCCGATCGGGATCTCCGTGAACTCGAGGTCTTTCGGGGCGACGTTGATCAGCGCTTTTGACAGCACCCGGTTGATGGATGTGGACGACAGGCTTCCGACGAAATATCCGACCTTATACGACATTGCTGCTCCTCACTGAAGGTGACGACACCAGTGTGCGCCTCGAACGAGGAGAGCGATAGCCCCTTGCGCGTTGTCGGGGGTGGTTGTCAAGGGTGCTCCCCTCCCGGCGTTCTTCCGCGAAGCTCGATGCGAAGCAGCGTGGAATCGGAGTGAATATGTCGAATCAGCTGAACAGACCTCATCGTGCGATCACGGTTCTCGCCCTTGTCCTGACCTGCTGCCTGACGGGTTGTGGGGTGTCGGTGCCGACAGATCCCGCCGGCACTTTGGACACCGTCACCGATGGAACCCTTCGGGTGGGAGTTTCGCAGGACGATGGCCTTGTGCAGACGTCGTCTGCAGCGCCGTCCGGACCGCTCATCGATCTCGTCGATGCGTTCGCAGAGTCCTTGGACGCTGACGTGCAGTTCACCGCCAGCAGCGAAGAGACGCTGGTCGTGATGATGGAGAAGGGTGAGTTGGACCTGATCGTCGGAGGTCTCACGGATAAGACGCCGTGGTCAGATCGTGTCGGGGTCACCCGCGGCTACCCCAGCATCGACGGGGCAGATGGCCGCTCGATCGTCATGTTCGTCCCTCTCGGAGAAAATGCCTTTCTCACCGAGTTGGAAGGCTTTTTAGACACGGAAGTCGGGTCATGAGTGCTCGGCACCAGTTCGGGCGCACGGATCTTCCGCTCGAACAGCAGAAGGCATTGAAGAAGGCCGTGTGGTGGGAGTACTTCACCATCATTTACACCGCATGCACGATCGCTCTCGTCGCGTTCGTCGTCGGGAACTCCCAGGCGATGAAGACCGCGTGGATCGAGGACATGCTCTCCCTCATTCCGCAGGTTTCATTCCTCATCGCGCTGATCTTCGTGCGGCGGCGACCGACGGTGCGCCATCCCTACGGTTTTCATCGATCAATGGGTATCGGCCATCTCGTCGCCGGAGTCGCGCTCCTCGGCGTGGGACTCAATCTGGCATTCGAGGCGGCGTCCGGGCTGGTTGCCGTGGAGCACCCCACCATCGGCACCGTCAACCTGTTCGGCCACACCATCTGGCTCGGCTGGCTCATGGTCGCAGTCATGGCGATCATCGTGAGCGGACCATTCATATACGGTCGCGCGAAGGCGAAACTCGCCCCCGTTCTGCATAACAAGATCCTCTATGCCGATGCCGACATGGCCAAGGCAGATTGGCAGACCAACGCCGCATCGATCGTCGGTGTACTGGGTGTCGGCGCGGGCCTGTGGTGGCTCGACGGCGCCGCAGCGCTGTTCATCTCACTGAGCATCATTTGGGACGGCATCCGAAACACCAAGGGGGCGGTCGTGGATCTCATGGATGAACGAGCTCGAACCTACGACGACAAGCAGCCCCATCCCCTCGCCGCCGAGATCGTCAGATATCTGCGCGCTCAGCCAAATGTGAAAGATGCCGGCGTGCGCATGCGCGACCAGGGTCAGGTCTTCCACATCGAAGCGTTCGTCGTTCCGCACAGGAAGCGGATCACACTCGCGCAGATCGACCGGCTCTCGCGGGGCGTCGCCGATATGGACTGGAAAGTCCAGGATGTCGTCGTCATCGCCTGCGATGAGATCCCGGATGAAGCCGACCGGGGGCTCCTCCCCGCGCGCGAAAGCTGAGCTCAGAGCTCGACCGGAGGCGCCTCGGGCTCGGAGTCTGCTGATTCCGGGTGGCGGGCGAGGTTGATGATCGCCGCGACCAGCCCGCCCCACACGGTGACCATGGCGATGACCATGAAGATGATCGCGGTCGGAGTCATGCGCCTGCTCCCTTCTCGTTCGATGTTGCCACCGGCGACGGCATCCTGATCGTGTCGGTTTCCGGATCGGGGTCGTAATGCTCCTCGGCGAGGAACTCGTCATAATCCGGGTCGTCCTTCGCATGCGAACGCCTGCTCCACGGCAGCAGTGACAGCAAAACGGCGAGGATGACGAGGGCGATCACCATTCCCCAGCCGAACACGGCCAGGAACCAGGTCGGATAGCCCTCATACGGAGACGAGATCTTCGTGATGAGCTCGCTGACGAAGAGATAGCCCAGAACGATGGGGCTGAGCAGCCCCACGAGCAGCTTCCAGATGAGACCGACACCGAAACTCGAGCGTCGGTTGAGATGCTCTTGAAGCGCGGGCAATTTATAGAGCAGCCAGGCCACGACGATGACGGCCACCAGGGCGACTGCCATGATGCCGAAGGCGTTGATGAAGGCATCCGTTGTGTCGAGCACCGCGAGGGCGGTCGTCGTCGAGAACAGCGCCATCGAGATGATGGCGAGCGGGATCGACACCGTCAGCGTCGTGCGCACGCGCCCCCAGCCGAGTTTGTCTTGCAAGGCCGCGACGATCACTTCGAGGATCGAGATCATCGACGTGACGCCGGCGAAGACCAATGCGCCGAAGAACAGCACACCGATGATGGAGCCGCCGGTGGCTTGCGACACGATCGTGGGGAACGCGATGAACGCCAGCCCGATACCTGAGGTCGCGACACCCGCGACGTCTGTCGCCTGCGCCTGTGCCATGAATCCGAGAGCCGCGAACACACCGATGCCGGCGAGGATCTCGAAGCCCGAGTTGGCGAACGCCACCACCAGACCGGATCCCGTGAGGTCGGTTTTGCGCTTCAGATACGACGAGTAGGTCACCATGATGCCGAACGCGACCGACAGGGAGAAGAAGATGTGTCCGTACGCCGACGCCCACACGCCCGGGTCAGCCAGGGCTTCCCAGTTCGGTGTGAAGAAGGCATTGAGACCGTCCATCGCCCCGGGAAGGAACAGCGACTGCACCACGAGCACCGCGAACATCACCGTCAGCAGCGGCATCAGCACCATGTTCGCCGCGCCGATACCGCGCTTGACACCCAGTGCCATGATCACGATCACGACGAGCCAGACCATGACCAGCGGGATGCCGACCTGCGGAACGAATTCCGTCGAGACGCCGGTTGCAGAGACGTCGCCCATCTGCAGGAAGTCAGTGAAGAAGAAGTCGTTCTCGTTGCCAGGACCCCAGGTCAGTTCCACCGAGAACCAGGTGTACATCGCAGCCCACGCGACGATGACGGCGTAGTAGACCGAGATCACGACGCAGATCAGCACCTGCCACCAGCCCAGCGGTTCCGCCGCACGATGCATGCGACGAAATGCCAGGGGTGCCGACCCGCGGAACCGATGTCCGATCGCGTAATCGAAGAAGAGCAGCGGGATGCCGGCAGTCAATAGCGCGCAGAGATAAGGGATGAGGAATGCGCCGCCGCCGCCTTCGTAGGCAACGTACGGGAAGCGCCAGATGTTGCCCAGTCCGACCGCTGAGCCGATAGCGGAAAGGATGAATACGTTGCGCGATCCGAAAGCCTCGCGTTTTTGTGTCTGCGTCGATGCGGTCGCCATGACGCAGACACTACCCCTGGCGTCACTCAGACGCGACCACTCCCGCGTGGCATGCTGCGACGCCGCGACCATCGCGCCACTACGTAGAGCACCACACCGACCACGAGCAGAGCAGCCCCGAAGAGCCACACGACTGCGCGTTGCTGGGTGAGCAGCAGCACGCACGATGCGATACCGAGCACGGGGATGAAAGTCCACACCCGGAAGTGATCGTGCTCCACCCGGTCGCGGCGCAGCACCAATACCGAGATGTTCGCGCTGAGGAAGACGAAGAGCAGCAGGAGCACCACTGTCTCGGCCAGCGTGGCCAGGTCGCCGATCAGCGTCAGCAGCATTGCAACCGCGGTCGTCGCCACGATCGCCGCCCACGGGGTCTTCCGGCGAGGCAGCACCCTGCCCAGCACATCTGGCAGGAGCTTCTGCTCTGCCATGCCGTAGGCGAGCCGGCTTGCCATGATCATCGTCAGCAGTGCGCCGTTGGCGACGGCGATGAGCGCGATCGCGCTGAACAGCCAGGACGGCACGCCCAGGCCCGTCGCCTCGACGACGGACAGAAGAGGCCCGCTGGACTGTTCGAGTTCCGCGGGCGAAAGTGCTGCGGCACTGGCGATCCCGACAAGCAGATAGACCGCACCGGCGGTGATGAGAGCGGCGAACAGCGCACGCGGATAGTTCTTGCTCGGCTGTCTGACCTCCTCGATCACGTTCGCGGACGTCTCGAATCCGACGAACGAGTAGTAGGCGATGATCGCGCCTCCCAGCACTGCCACGGCGACACCGGTATCCGCTGGAGCCTGCATCGCGCGGGACAGGTCGCCTCCACCGCCCGCGACGAACAGGCCCACCACGACCACCACGATCACGAGACCGGTGACCTCGATCGCCGTCATCACCAGGTTCGCCCCCATCGATTCTCGGATGCCGCGAGCGTTGAGGGCTCCGACGATGAGGAGGAAGACCATCGCCGCGGGAATAGAGGGGACGGCGAAGAAGGTCTGCAGATAGTCGCCGGCAAAAGCGATGGCGAGGCCGGCAGCGCTCACCACGCCGGCCGCCATCATGCTGAATCCGATCAGGAACGACACGATCGGTCTGCGGAACGCGCGCTCCGCGAAAACCGCCGCCCCGCCAGCGCGCGGGTACTTCGTGACGAGCTCGGCGTAGGAGCCCGCCGTCAGCAGCGCCAACAGGAGCGCGAGCAGCAACGGCGCCCACAGCATCCCACTAGCCTGGCCGGCAAGCACTCCCATCAGCGCATAGATCCCAGCTCCGAGGACGTCACCGAGAATGAAGGCGAAGAGCATCGGTCCGGTGATGGCGCGGCGCAATCGGGCGGGCTGCTCGCGGGGCTCTGGCATGGCGGCTCCTCTGTTTTCGAAGGTGCCACAGTCTTGCCCACTGCGAGTATTCCGGCGCGGGGGTTGACACCGACGCCCGGTGGATTGACGAGATGATGATGCAGTCCGTCAATTCCACCGGGCAATCGTGCTCGGCGCTGAGGTCCGTTGCTACTGCGCCGTGCGGATCATCGTCCATTCCCAAGCCGCGAGTCGGACTCGTCCGTCGCTGATCGGTTCGCCGCTGACAGATTCGCCGCGCACGGATACCTCGGTCTCGGGACCGCCATGATTCACCAGCGTGACGATATCGCCGCGACGCATCGCTTCTACGTGCTCTGGCAAACCGTCGATAACGGGCTCGACCCCGGCCTCCGCGATCAGATGCTCGACGATCTGCTGTGTCCCGGCCTCATCGAGGATCGTCGCGAGATAGCGAGCGCTTCCAGCACCTGAACGACGTACGGTGAGGGCAGGACGCCCGGCGAGGCGTCCGCTCGTGAATGCAGCTTCGACCTCAGCATCCGTCGCTGCGATCTCCTCTGCGAAGAGCATCCCAGCGGCCTCGCCCCACACTCCTGAAACGAGTGCGGTGTGCTCACCAGGTGTTCCTGCCGCCGAATCGACTGGCGTGACCAGCGCACCGAAATCCTCGAGAGTGACTCCGAGAATCCCCCCGAGTTGAGTGAGGTAGCCGCCGTCTCGGAATCGGTCGTATTCGTCCACAACATCGGTGAACGGTCCGGCGATCAGGTGTCCGCCGGACTCGACGAAGTCGGTGAGTGCCTGAGCACCGGATTCACGCAGCAGATACAGCGCCGGAGCGATCACGAGCCGGTAGCGATCATCGACGTGCTCTGGGGGAACGATGTCCACCTGCACGTGTCGCCGGTGCAGTGCTCGGTACCAGCGCTGCACCACGGCCAGGTAGTCCAGTCTGTTCTGCGGGTGATCAGATGCCTCCACCGCCCACCAGTTATCCCAGTCCAGAACCAGCGCTACGCGGGCATCTCCCGTGGGCGATGACGGCAGTTCGGGGAGATCGGCGAGAGCTTTCCCGAACGATGTGACCTCGCGCCAGGTCCGGGTGCCGGTTCCGGCATGAGGCAGCATCGCCGAGTGGAATTTCTCGGCTCCGGCCTGAGACTGACGCCACTGGAAGAACATGATGCTGTCAGCGCCTCGTCCGATCGCCTGTGCACTGAGCGCGGCCATCTGTCCCGGCGCCTTCGGCGCATTCGCCGGACGCCAGTTCACGGCGTTTGTCGCCTGTTCCATGAGGATCCAAGGAACGCCCGGTTTGAGCGATCGCATCAGATCCCGAGTGAGCGCCGCATCGCGGAAGGAGTCCGGCTCGTTGGGGTCCGGGTAACAATCGTCACTGATGACGTCCACATACTGCGCCCACTTCACGTAGTCCGCGGGTTTGAACGTTCCCATGAAGTTCGTCGTGATCGGCTGGGTCGCACCGGCCGCTCGGATGATCTCACGCTCCATGAGATAGCACTCGAGCATCGTGTCGCTGGTGAAGCGCTGGAAGTCCAGCAGCTGACCAGGGTTGTGACTGTAGGGAGCCTTGCGCGGTGGGAAGATCTCCTCGAAGGATTGGTAGCGCTGCGACCAGAAGTTGGTGCCCCAGGCCGCGTTCAACGAGTCGACGTCCTCGTAGCGTTCGATCAGCCAGCCACGAAAGGCGTCGCGTGCGGCGTCGGAGTAATCGACGGTCAGATGACAGCCGTACTCGTTGTTGATGTGCCACATCACGACGGCTGGGTGGTCTGCATAGCGAGCGGCAAGCGCCGTGACGAGCTCACCTGCCAGACGGCGATACACCGGCGAGCTGGGTGCGTAGGCCTGACGCGAGCCTGGCCAGTACGTGCTGCCGTTCTCGTCACAGGGCAGAACCTCGGGGTACACCGCGCTCACCCACGGCGGCGGTGACGCCGTCGCGGTCGCAAGGTCGACGGCGATGCCCGCCTCATGGAGCATCTCGATGATTCGGTCGAGCCAGGCGAAGTCGAACACACCCTCACGCGGCTGAATGCGAGCCCAGGCGAAAATGCCCAGGTTCACGAGGGTGACATTCGCTTCGCGCATGCGCGCGATGTCATCCGGCCAGATCTCTTCGGGCCACTGTTCGGGGTTGTAGTCGGCGCCGTAATGCATGTGACGTCCTCTCGTCTTCACTGTGGGAACGGTGTCTGGTCAGCCATTGACCTACCAGGCGTAGGCCTCTGGAGCGGGGCCGCCGGGGCCGGGCCAGATGCGATCCAATTCAGCGAGCTCTTCCGCACCGAGGGTGATATCCAGTGCGCGTACCGCGCTTTCGAGCTGCTCGAGCCGGCGCGGTCCGACAATCGGCGCGGTGACAACCGGCTGATGCAGCAGCCAGGCGATGGCGAGCTCTGCCGGGGCTACGCCCAGCTCATCGGCATAGCGCTCGTATTCCTCGACCTGCGCACGTCGCCCACCCAAGGCGTCGACGCTGCTGCGCGAACGGTCGGTCTTGCGCAGCACTCCACCGAGCATGCCGCTCGCCAGCGGCGACCAGGTAAGCAGCCCGACGCCGTAGGCGGTTGCAGCCGGCACGACCTCGAGTTCAACGGTGCGCTGCGCAAGGTTATAGATCGACTGCTCGGTGACCGGCTTCGCACGCGAGGCTGCGCGCATTCCGGCGATCTCCTGGTACTGCGCGATGTTCCATCCCGCGAAGTTGGACGAACCGAGGTATCCGATCTTGCCCTGGTCGACAAGACGCGTAAAGGCATCCAGCACCTCGTCAACGGGCACATTCCGGTCGATGTGGTGCATCTGGTACAGGTCGATGTGCTCGATGGAGAGTCGGCGAAGCGAATCCTCCACGGCCCGGCGGATGTGCAGTGAACTCAGGCCGGAGTCGTTGACGCCAGGGCCCATCGCGCCCTGCACCTTCGTCGCCACCACGAGGTCATCGCGATTGCCTCGGGCGCTGATCCATCGACCGAGGAGCTCCTCAGTCTGTCCAGGCTTGTCACCCCACGGCGCGCCACCATAGACATCCGCCGTGTCGATCAGGTTGATCCCCCGCTCGACCGCCGCGTCGAGGATACGGAACGATTCGGCGTCGTCGATGACCGGCCCGAAATTCATCGTGCCGAGCGCGATACGACTGACTCGGGCACCAGAGCTACCTAGACGTGTGTACTCCATTGCAGATTCCCTCTTCTCAGTTGAACGTCGACCTTCTCAGTTGAACGTCGACCGGTGGTCGTTTCGACGCGCGACAGACGCACGGATGCGACGGCCACGAGCGTGATCCGGATTCAGTCGATCGGCCTGCTCGACTTGCGGATGATCAGTTCGGGCTTGAACCGAATCGAGCGAGCGCTTAGATCTTCCCCGCCGAGACCGGCAAGCATCAGTTCGGCCGCCTGCTGGCCGATCTCGCGACTCGGCTGACGGATCGAGGTCAGCGCGACCGCCGACGCCGAAGCGAACTCGATGTCGTCGTAGCCGACGATCGACACCTCACCCGGCACCTCGATGCCGGCTTCAAGCAGGCTGTGCATGATCCCGAGGGCGACCTCGTCGTTACCGCCGAAGATTCCGTCCGGGCGTTCGCTGCGCGGCATTGCGGCCAAGCGGCGTCCGATCTCGCGTCCCAGGCGGATGCTCAATCGCCCGTCATCAACGACGGTCAGTCCAAGGCCTGCTCGCTCCGCCTCGATCTGGCATCCTTCGAGCCGCTCACGCATCTGGTCCATCTCGGAGGGGCCACCGACGTACATCAGGCGGCGCGCACCCCCAGCAATGAGGTGAGCTGTCGCCAGCCTACCGCCGAGCACATCGTCGACAGAGACGGATGCCAGGCGCCCGGCGGGGTCGACCCGGTCGACGAGGACCACCGGAACGTTGCGCATCACGAAACGCTCGAGTGCATCGAGTTGGCCACTCAGCGGAGCAAGCAGCACACCGTCAAGTCGCTGTCGCTCGAACAGGTCGAGGTAGCGGATTTCGCGGGCACGCGAGTCGTAGCTGTTGCCGACGAACACCGAGTACCCCGATGTCTCTGCGGTCTCCTCCGCGCCGAGCACGACCTCTGAGAAGAACGGGTTCGTGATGTTGACAACGGCCATACCGATGACACTGGATCGTCCTGCTCGCAGCTGACGGGCAGCAACGTTCGGCACGTAGCCGAGCTCGATGATGGCGGCTTCGACTTTCGCAGTCGCTGCACGCGAAACGGTCTCCGGTCGATTGAGAACGTTGGAGACCGTGGTGGTGGAAACGCCCGCGCGGGCGGCAACGTCACGAATGCCGATCTCTGCCACGTTGCCTCCTCATCCTGCGATCACGCTCGATTTGAACGTTACAGGTAAAACGTTACAATTTTTCTAGCCGGAGCGATAGTGTCAGTTGAATCGTTTTTATCGACGAGGCTAGTTTCAGACGAGATCGCCCAGCAATCACCGTCGAAATGTCCAGGTTAAACGCCTGGTTCACCTATGGATCAAGCGCGCCTCACCGGCGTAGCGTCGCATCCGCACCAACACTCATATCTTGCTTGCAAAGGAGCATCTACTATGTGGCAACGTCACAGTCGCGGCATCCGCGTATCGGCCATCGCGGCCGGCACTCTCGCCGCCGCGCTCACTCTCACCTCCTGCGGTGGAGGCGCCGAAAGTGCCCCGGCCGATGGCCCCGTCGAACTCACCTTCCAGTCGTGGGTACCGAACGTCGACCGTGCCGTCGACGCGTTCAACGAAGCACACGAGGACATCCACGTCACCCTCGAAACCATCACGGCGGGCCCCGACGGCGGCTACGCGAAGATGTTCTCGGCCGTGCAGGCGGGCAACCCCGCTGACGTCGCCCAGGTCGGATACGACGCGATCCCCGAGTTCCTGGTGAACGGCGCCGTCGAAGACATCACGGACTACGTCAGCGACTCGGCTGATCTCTTCACCGACTGGCAGTGGCAGACCGGAGTCTTCGACGACCGCGTCTACTCGATCCCGCAGGCGTCGGGTCCGCTCGGCCAGTTCTACCGCGAGGACATCTTCACGGAGCTCGGCCTGGAAGCACCCACCACTTGGGACGAGTACTACGAAGCAGCCAAGGTGATCCGGGCATCCGACCCGAATCGCTACATCGCGGCGTTCGCGTTCAACCAGGCACCGTGGCTGATCGGGCTTTCGCAGCAGGCCGGCGGCTCCTGGTTCACCGCCGAAGAAGACGCATGGGGCGTCGCGATCGACGATGAGGCCACGCTGAAGGTCGCCGAATACTGGCAGAAGCTCATCGACGAGGATCTCGTCAAGCTCGAAGCTGACATGTCCAGCGAATGGAACGCAGACATCCAGAACGGCAACATCCTCACGTGGATCTCTGGTTCCTGGGCCGATGCGATCGTTCGCGGAACGGCGCCCGACACTGCTGGCTCGTGGGCAGTCTCCGCTGTTCCGCAGTGGAACGCCGGCGAGAACGTCTCGGCGACCTGGGCTGGCGGCTCGGCGAACATCGTACTGAAGGGTTCGAAGCACCCTGAGGAGGCCGCTGAGTTCGCGCTCTGGCTGAACAGCGATCCCGGCAGCGTGAGCACGCTGACCAGCATCGGTGCCGGTTGGCCCGCGATCACTGATCTGGCCGCTGTTGACAGCCTGCAGGATGACCCGGAGGTGTTCGCGTTCTACGGCGGACAGAACATCTGGGACGTCTTCGCGGTCTCGGACGCCGCTGTGGATTCCAGCTGGGTCTGGCCGCCGCTGTCGCAGACGCTGTTCGCGAATCTGACGGACAACGTGAAATCCAGCGTTGAGCAGGGCACACCGCTTTCGGAGGCCTTCGTGCAGACCCAGAAGGACTTCGTCGCTGCGATGAAGGACAAGGGCATCTCCGTCGCCGAGTGACGACATCCGGGGTGGGCCTGACCTCGGGCCCACCCCGATCCGATCCGCGGAAGCTACCAGGCATCCGCTCAGCATCACCGAGGAGTAAACGTGTCGGCCACAGCCGCCCCCATCACCCGACCAGGACGCAGCAAGCGCCCGCCCGCGGCGCTCTGGCTTCTGCTGCTGCCGTTCATGATCATGTTCGCGGCGTTCTTCATCGCCCCGATCGTCTACGCGATCATCGACAGCCTGTTCACGCAGAAGTCGAGTGGTCTGGGGCTGACTGCCCCCACACGTGAGTTCGTCTTCCTCGATAACTACCTCAGCGCGCTATCGACCCCGTCGTTCGTGGCGAGCCTGGGCCGGCTCGTCGCGTTCGCCGCGATCGAAGTGCCGCTCATGGTCGTGACGGCACTTGCTCTCGCGCTGCTACTCGGCGCCGGTGCCGCACGTTTTCCGCGGGTCTTCCGAGTCACCTACTTCATGCCGTACGGAGTACCCGGAGTTATCGCTGCCCTGCTCTGGGGTTTTCTCTACATGCCGGCGACCAGCCCGGTGCTGCAACTGCTGTCGAAGTTCGGGATTGATCTGAGCCCGCTGTCGAGCGACGCCGTTCTCTTCGCCATCGCGAACATCGCCCTGTGGGCGTTCGCGGGATACAACATGCTCATCCTGATCGCCGCGCTTGATGCGATCCCGTCCGAGCTCTACGAGGCGGCGCGCCTCGACGGTGCGAGCGAGTGGCACATGATCTGGCACATCAAGCTGCCGCTCATTCGTCCCTCGGTTGTACTCATCACACTCTTCACCATCATCGGGACCCTGCAGCTGTTCGTGGAACCTCTCGTGCTCCGCCCGCTGACCACAGCGATCAGCTCCGACTTCGCCCCGAACCTTGCCGCATACAACCAAGCGTTCTCGCAGGGGAACCCGAACCTCGCCGCGGCGATGGCAGTGATCGTGGCGTTGCTCGCCTTCGCCTTCTCAGCCATCTTCATCCGTGTCGTGAACCGAAAGGGGAACCGCGCATGGTGACCGCCGACGCATACTCCCGCCGCCGCTCGATGCCCCGCCCTGGTGGCATGGCCGGCGCCATCTTCGTGAACGCCGCGCTCGTCGTGGCCGCGATCTATTTCCTGCTGCCCATCGTCTGGGTGCTAATTGCCGCAACGAAGTCCCCGAGCCAGCTCTACTCGAGCTTCGGGTTGTGGTTCTCTGATGCACCGCAGGCGTGGCAGAACCTCGTCAACCTGTTCACACAGGACAACGGTGCCTTCTCGGTCTGGATCATCAACAGCGTCCTCTACTCGGGCGGAGGCGCGCTTGTCGCCACCGTCATCGCGACGGCTGCCGGTTATGCCTTCGCCAAGTACGAGTTCCGCGGCAAAGAGGCACTGTTCTGGACGATTCTCGGCGGAGTGCTGGTACCGGCGACAGTGATCGCCTTGCCCCTGTACTTCCTGTTGAATTCCGTGCAGCTCACCGGGTCGTACTGGAGCGTCCTGCTTCCCAGCATGGTGAGTCCCTTCGGTGTCTACCTCGCCCGCATCCACGCGAGCGGGTCCGTGCCCGACGAAGTGATCGAGGCTGCCCGCATCGACGGAGCCGGTGACCTGCGCATCTTCGGCGCGATCGCCACACGCATGATGACGCCGGCAATCGTGACGGTGTTCCTGTTCCAGTTCGTCACGATCTGGAACAACTATCTGCTTCCGTTGGTCATGCTCAGCGACACGAAGCGCTTCCCGATCACACTCGGGCTGACCCTGTGGAACTCGCAGATCCAGCGTGATCCGGCGTTCACCTCTTTGGTGGTCACGGGATCGGCCGTATCGGTGATCCTGTTGGTCGTGCTGATGGTCTCGCTGCAGCGGTTCTGGAAGGCTGATCTCACGGCAGGTGCGTCGAAGGGCTGAGTACGCCTCGGCTGAATGAGCCCGAGTGATTATCCCTTGCGATGCAGGCGATAGTCACTCGGGCTCATTCCGTGCATCCGGCTGAACTGACGCGAGAAATAGAACGGATCTTCATAGCCGATCTGCCGTGCGATCTCAGATACGTGCAACGAGGTCGTATCGAGGTAACGTCGCGCCCGCGCCATCTTGAGGCCCTTGTGGTACGCCAGCACTCCCCCACCGGTGGCTTCACGAAAGAGTGCGCCGAGATGCGAAGGCGAGATGCCGATGAGGCGTGCCAGCTCCCAGACCCGGACATTTCCATCGGCTCGTTCTTCGAGATATCGCATGGCACGCTCCAAAGGTTCGCCCTGTTCGGGGAGCCGGCGATCGACCACGAACTGCGTCATCAACCGCCAGGCAATCCCCGCCGTCGCGATCAGGCGGGCCGGCGACTGATCGCGCTCCAGCGATGAGACGATCTCATCCAGCAGCGCTGTCACGCGCTCCAGCGCGCGCAGCGAGATCACTGGTTTGCTGCGATCCACGCCGGTCGCAGTCCACAAATCCGTCAGATCACTGCCGAGCAGGTGACACCACCAGATCGTCCATGGTCGTTCATTGTCCGCACCGTAGGAGTGCGGGGTGTCACGAGGGATGAGCACCGCCGTGCCGGGTACGACGCGATGGCGACCCGATCCGAGGTCGACCCAGCCACTGCCATCGATGCAAACAAGGACGATCCCCTCTTCGGCTCCCTGTGGCCTGATCCGCAGGTGCCCCACCGCATCGGGGAACCATCCCGCATCGGTCACCACGAGTCGTCGAGTCACGGGCTGGCCCAAGGCTTCAGCAATAGCAGGGCGTGGCACCACACAGAGCCGCTGCCGTTCGAATCCATCTCGACGTTCCATGCACTGATCATCGCAGACATCAGTGAAACGTCCAGGCCTGCACCACGATCGCCCATGTTTGCGAAGGCACAGCAGCAGTACTTTTGAGGATATGAACACCTCGCACCAACCGATCATGCTGCCTGCCCCGCCGGAGGCCGAACGTGCCCGCCTGGAGGCCGGTGGCGTCGCATGCTGGGAAGAGCCGATCACGATCGACACCTACGACCCGGCCGAGCCGGACCGCTATCCGGCGTTCCTCGACCGCAGGGTCTACCAGGGCTCGAGCGGCAAGATCTACCCGATGCCCTTCACCGACCGCATCGAGTCCGAGAGTCGCCCACGGACCTGGCGTGCGATCCACCTCGAGAACCGGTGGGTGCGACTTGTCCTTCTCCCCGAGCTCGGTGGACGCATCCACATCGGCTACGACAAGACACGCGATTACGACTTCTTCTACCGCAACAACGTCATCAAGCCCGCGCTGGTCGGCGTCGCCGGCCCGTGGATCTCTGGCGGAGTCGAGTTCAACTGGCCTCAGCATCACCGGCCCGCGACGCACCTGCCCGTTGAAGCGCACATCGAGCGGCACGACGACAATTCGGTGACCGTCTGGCACAGTGACCTCGATCAGTTGCAGCGCATGCGCGCCAGTCATGGCATCGGCATGCGCGGAGATTCGACCCTGATCGAACTCGAAGCACGACTGACGAACCGCACTGACGTCCCGCAGACATTCCTGTGGTGGGCTAACGTCGCGGCCCGCTCGCATGATCGCTACCAGTCGTTCTTCCCCACCGATGTCGGTTACGTCGCCGACCACGCTCGCCGCGCCATCACCGCGTTCCCTGCCGCCGACCGCCCCTACTACGGCGTGGACTACCCGGCCCTGGCAGAAACTGATCCCGGAGCCGATCGCATCGATTTCTACGGGAATGTGCAGGTGCCCACCTCCTACATGATCACCGATACCGTCGATGACTTCTTCGGCGGTTACGACCACGATGTCCAGGCCGGTTTCGTGCACTGGGCCGATCGAGCCATCGCACCAGGCAAGAAGATGTGGACATGGGGCGATGGCCCCGTCGGCCACGCCTGGGACCGCCACCTGACCGACAGCGACGGTCCCTACGTTGAGCTGATGGCCGGTGTCTTCACCGACAATCAGCCAGACTTCACCTGGCTCCGCTCCGGTGAGACCCGTACGTTCAGCCAGTACTGGTACCCGATCCAGGACATCGGTCCTGCGGTGCAGGCCACGCTCGACGCAGCCGTCGGACTCGAAATCGACGGTTCTGCGGTGCGACTCGGTGTGGCAACGACCGGGGAACACGATCAACTGCACATCACTCTTCGTCGTGGCGAGTCAACGCTCGGACACTGGTCCGTGCACTGTGCCCCCGGCACACCATTCACCGCGCAGGTGGAACTGAGCACTCCCGCCACCCGAGATGACCTTGAGCTTGTCGTCTGCTCACCTGCTGACGGCGGGCGAGAGCTCGTGCGCTGGAGCGCACACCTCACCCCGGTCGTGGAGCCCTGGGTTGCGGAAGAGCCGAACGACCCGAGCGGAATCGAATCGAACGACGAACTCGTCGTCACGGGGCGCCACCTGGTGCAGTATCGGCATCCGAGCCGCGCCGCAGAGCCGTACTTCGCCGAGGCTGTTCGTCGCGATCCGGGCGATGCCCGAGCGCACGAGGGAATCGCCCGGCTCGCCTTCGCTCGCGGTGAGTTCGCCCAGGCGCTTGAGCACCTAGAGGTGGCACTTGCCCGCGAGACTCGACGCAACCTCAACCCCGAGCACGGAGACCTCACGCTGCTTCGCGCCCTCGTCCTCGAACGGCTCGGGCGCCTCGATGAGGCCGCAGACGCATTCGGCAAAGCCGTCTGGGATGGCGCGCTGACTTTGCCGGCGCTGCTCGGACGCGCCCGCTTGGCGATGCGTGCCGGCGACGCCCGGCGCGCGCTGGAGTTCGCCATCCAGGCGACACGGTCGGATGCATCGAGCAGTCAGGCGATCGCAGCTCACGTGTCGGCCCTGCGGGCCCTCGGACGGGGCGCAGAAGCCGATCGCATCCTCGCGCCCGCTCGGACCGCTGATCCGCTGGATCCGTTGCTGGCGGCTCTCGACGACGTGCTGGATCCGATCGACCCTCGGACGCTGCTCACGATGGCGCATGAGCTTCACCGGCTCGGCGATCGCATCCGCGGCATCAGTCTCGCCGAGCGAGCGATGCGGGTGGCTCCTGGCCGTTTCGGCAACCCCGCTCCGATGGCGGCCTATGCTCTGGCTGCCTTCCTCGATGAGCAGGGCGAGCACGAGCAGGCGGCCGACGCGCGGTCGTGGGCGCGTGCTGCCGATCCGCGTCTCGCCTTCCCCGCTGGACTCGACGATCTGGCCGTCCTCCGACTCGCCCTTGTCGCCGATCCGCACGATGCACGCGCGAATGGCATGCTCGGGTGCTGGCTGCTCGATGCTGGACGAACGGCAGAAGCACTCGGCGTCCTGGACGCGGCCATCGACGCTGGTGCCGATGACCCGGTCGTCTGGCGCAACGCCGCAGTCGCGCAGGTGAACACCGGTGGTGATCTCGAGATCGCCGACCAGCGGTATGCGGGCGCGCTCGAGCTGAGCGGTCCTTCCGACGCCCGACTCGTGTACGAGCGCGACCAGCTCGCGGTGCTGCGCCGAATGGATGCCGCAACGCGTCTGGCTGCGATCGAACAGGCGGGCCCTGCCGTTCTGATCCGCGATGATCTCGCTGTCGAATACACCGGCTTGCTCATCGATCTCGGGCGGGCGGCTGAGGCTCTGTCGTTCCTCGGCGAACGCAGCTACCAGCCGTTCGAAGGCGGTGAGGGCAAGGTGCTCGACGTCTTCGATCGCGCAACGGCCGCGGTGGCTCGCGAACTGATCGACACGGACCCGCAGGCTGCACGTGAGCTGTTGCGAGTCGGCATCGTTCCGCCCGAGCATCTCGGCGAGGGGCGTCATCCTGCCGATGTCGTCGCCGAGCGCTTCGTTCTGCTCGGTGACGCCGAAGCTGCGCTGGGCAACGATGCGGCTGCCGCAGAAGCATGGAGTCGGGCTCGCGATGTCGATGGTCCGCTCGCCGCCACGGGGCACTGTGTCACGGTGCGCGACATGTGGGTCGGGCTCGCTCATCTCCGCCTCGGCGAAAGCGAACAGGCCGGTCACGTCTGGGATGCGATGGATGCTCGGGCGGATGCTCTCGATGCTGCCGCCGACCGCATCGACTACTTCGCGACGTCGATGCCGGAGCTGCTACTGTTCTCGGTCGACACCGCCGAACGGCGGGCAGACGAGGCACACCAGCTGCGCGATCTGGCAGCCCGAGGACGCCGCGAAACGGAGATGACAGCATGAGCGAGCGATATCTCGGCACCCCGGTGATGCCGACCGACCCCAACAGCGCACTGACGGGGCCGGTGCCACCGCACCTGCCCGAGCGTCTCGGGGTGTGCCTGTGGGACTTCTCCTGGTACACCCGCGCGGGTGCCGGCGAGCCCTACGCGGACATTGAGCAGGCGATGGCTGAAACTGTCGCCCGCGGGTACAACGCGGTGCGGATCTGTGCGGCACCCTTGCTGTTGACCGGAGGCCTGGGCCTGGATGCTCTGGCTGAAGCGTTGCCGATCGAGGGGTTGGGCGCAGCGCCCGGCGGCGGCTTCTATGGTCAGCGCACACGGTGGTACGACAGCCCGGGTGGTTACACGATCGATGTACGGGCGCGCTTCTTCTCGCTTCTGGAGACCGCGCGCAAGCACGATGTCGTCGTCATCCTCGCCAGCTGGGAGTATCAGCAGTCGACGGCGTTCGCGGCGGATCCATCGTGGTTCGAAGCGATCGACCAGGTGCCACTCAACCGTCGTCACGAGGTCCTTGCCGACGCTTTCGGCAGGCTCCTGGATGATATCCGCGCTGCAGGCCTGATCGAGTCGATCGCCTTCACCGAACTGCACAATGAGGTCGATTTTTCGATCCTGCCGCCCGTGGATGCACCAGAGGACGCGGATGCGCCGGTCAACGGCATCGCGGCGATGGAGAAGCTTCGCACGCGCCATCCCGACCAGCTCATCACCGTCAGCTACGGCAAGCCGCCGCACCTGGCCATGCACCGCGTCGCGCCCGAACTAGAGGTCGCGCAGTTCCACGTCTACAGTTACGGCGTGCTCGACGCGCTGCAGCGGCGCATCGACATCCGATCTGAAGGCACGGAGGGCTTCCCGAATGCCGAACTGCGTGCACTGCTGCGCTCCGATGCGCCGAGCGTCGCCGAGTACGGACGCCCCGCAGAGTGGAAGCTGAAGGCGACGGTCATCACTGACCAGATGATCTACGGCTACGACTGGATCGACGCCCAGGCCTGGGATGCCTGGCTCGAACAGCATTACGGCGCGCACCACGAGGTGATGCAGCGCGAGATCGAGTCGCGGGTCATCGCCATTGCGGAGTGGGCGCGGTGGCGCAGTGTGCCGGCAGTCGTCGGCGAAGGGTGGATCGGCTACACGCCTCGCGACGGCAACTTCGAAGAGGGCCCCATCGGCCGAGCGCTTGCCGAGCACGGCATCCGCACGGCCCTCGATAACGGCGTCTGGGGTGTCGTGGCGTGTTCGAACGCCGCGCCGCACCATCCGTTGTGGTCCGACATCGACTGGCAGCAGCGCATGAACACGCTGTTCCTCGAGGGCTGATCTGCTGACGCGACGAAGCCGCCGATCAGCTCGGCTTCGTCGCCTCGGCGGCCAACGCAGGCGTGCTCGCGCGCATGTGCACCTCGAGGCGCAACGCATCCGGATCGGGAGTCCATTCCGCATCCGTCGCAGCCCGAAAGGTCTCGTAACCGACCTGGTCGAGCGGAACGTGCACGGTGGTGAGCGCCGGTGTGATGTCGCGCCCCGTGGGAATGTCGTCGAAGCCGCAGAGGGCGATGTCTGCACCGATCTCCCGGCCGGCTTCACGAATCGCTGTCATGGCACCGATCGCAACGACGTCGTTGATCCCGAACACGACCGTGCCCGGTTCGATCCCATCTTTCAGCGCCTGCCGCATAGCTTCGGCACCCGAGTCTCGCGTGAACGCGTCTCGATACACCCGACTGGCATCTCCGCCAGCATCCGTGAATCCCTCGGTGAACCCGGCCAGACGCGCATCACTGGTCATGACGCCCTCTGCCGCCGCCAGCACGATCGCGCGCCGGTAGCCGCGCTCGCCGAGCGCAGCGCCTAGAGCACGTGCGCCACCGCGGTTATCGATCCAGACCGACCGCACCTCTGAGGAATCCACGCCCAGCGCGACGACGCGTCCGCCGAACCCCGCGATGAGTGCCAACTCCTTCGCTAAATCGGCTGCGATCTCCGGCGAGGTACGAGACGCGGCGAGGATCACGCCGTGCGGCCGCTGCCCCCGCAACGCCCGCACCAGACGCAACTCACGTTCTGGGTCCCTCTCGGTGATGGAGATGGTCACGACGAGTCCTGCTTCGTCCGCACCGCGCGCGACACCGGACGCCAGCTCGCCGAAGTATGGGTCAGCGATATCCGCGACGAGCAGTGCGATGATCGCGGATGTACCGCGCGCCGTCGCCTGAGCGGACAGGTTCGCGGTGTATCCGAGCCGATCCGCCGCCGCTTCGACTCTCTCCCGGTACGAATCAGCAACCTTGCGCGTCGAGCCGTTCAGCGCTCGGGATGCCGTGGCAAGCGAGACGCCGGCCTCACGTGCAACATCGTGCAGCGTGACGGAGCCGGTCTGCGAGCGCGCGGTGATGTCGGTCACACTCGTGATTCTAGGCGGTCAGGAACGGTGAGACGGCAACACCGAACGTCGAAGCGGTTCGGCGAACAGCTTCCAGCGGGTCGGTGGCCCAGATCTCCTCGTTGAAGATCTCCACTTCGATATCCCTGTCGTACCCGGTCGCGATCACCGCTCGCGTCATCGGTTCGAAGTCGATGACTCCGTCTCCGGTGTAATGACGCCCCAGGAGCACATCAGCCGGCAGCGGCGTCTTCCAGTCACACACCTGGTACGTCGCGATTCGCCCTTCTCGACCGGCCCGGGCGATCTGCTCGAGCACCTGCGGGTCCCACCAGATGTGGAACGTGTCCACGGTCACGCCCACGACCGTCGGATCGAAATCGGCTGCGATGTCCAGCGCCTGTCCGAGCGTGGAGACGACACATCGATCGGACGCGTACATCGGATGCAACGGCTCGATCGCGAGGGTCACACCCGCCGCTTCACCTGCCGGAGCAAGCTCGCCGATCGCGTCGCGCACACGCTCGCGCGCTCCGGCGAGATCCCGATCCCCCGCCGGCAGGCCGCCGGCGACGAGTACGAGCACGGCTGTCGATCCGGGAGCACCGGCTGCGGCGAGCGTCGCCGCCTCTTCGATGGCGACCCGGTTGTCATCAAGGGAGGCCCGGCGTGCCGGCCCCTCCGGCAAGGTGAAGAACCCTGCCCGGCAGTGCGTGGTGAAACGAAGCCCGGAATCAGTGAGCATGCTCGCCGCCGTGGCAAGTCCCACCTCCTGCACCGGCTCACGCCACAATCCGATCGCTTGTACTCCGGCCTCGGCCGTCACTCGCAACGCGGTCGCGAGGTCGGCGTGCTTGATCGTGGCCTGATTGATCGAGAGCCGCGGGTGCGGGGACACTTGTCGGTCGAGATCACGGGCGTCAGTCGCTGACGCGGCGTGTCGACCGACATCTGTGCTTTCGGCTGACATCTGTACCGGGTCGACGGCGGTCATGCGCTTACTCCGTTCAGCCGCAGCAGTCCGTGCCAGCGATCCTGCGCGAGCGCGGGATCCTCCAGTGCGAACGATGCGTTGGCGAGTTCGACAATGCGGCTCAAATGCGGCAGGCTCCGCGCCGAGTGCAGCCCTCCGACCATCTGGAAGGCAGGCTGGTGACCGTTCAGCCAAGACAGGAAAGCGACGCCGGTCTTGTAGTAGAAAGTGGGCGCCGCGAACACCTGACGGCTGAGTTCCTCCGTGGGTCCCAGGATGCGCAGGTACGCCTCCGGGTCGCCAGCATCCAGCGCCTGAATGGCCGCGGATGCCACCGGCGTGAGTGCGGCGAAGGCACCGAGCAGAGCATCCGAATGCGAGTCCCCCTGGCCCAAGGAATCGCCGCCGATGAGGCCGACGTAGTTGAAGTCGTCTCCGGTGAACATGCGCACCCCCTCGGGGAGGCGCGCACGCACCGAGATCTCGGATTCGGCGTTCAACAGGCTCATCTTCACGCCGATGACTTTGCCGGGGTTCTCCTCGATGATGTCGAGCAGCACACCGGATGCCGTCTGCCAGTCGCTCGCGCCGAAATAGCCTTCCAGCTCCGGATCGAACGCGGTGCCGAGCCAGTGCAGCACGACGGGGACGCTCGCGCTCTGCAGCACCTCGCGGTACACACGGCGGTAGTCCGCGGCATCCGATGCCACCCGGGCGAGATGACGCGACGCCATCAGCACGGGGCCGGCGCCCTGCTCCTCAGCGAACTGCAACTGCTCCTTGTAGGCGTCGATCACCTGTTCGAGCGTGATGTGCGAGTCGTCGACGTGGTCAGTATTGACGCCGACGACGACCGAGCCGCCCTCTTCGCGGGCGACCTCGGCGCTGCGCGTGATGAGCTCACGCGTGGCCGCAGCATCCAATCCCATATTGCGCTGGGCAGTGTCCATGGCGTCGGCGACTCCCAGACCCCACGAGTAGACATTCCGGCGGAAGGCGAGCGTCGCATCCCAGTCGATGTCGGCCGGCTGGCCGGGGGTGTTGTCGGCGAAGGCCTGGGGCACGACGTGCGCTGCCGCGTACGCGATGCGGCTGCGCAGCGGGCCGTCGGGCCGCGCGTAGACGCCGGTCTCGTTCAGCGCGGCATCCGAGACGGCGCCATCGGCTGCGAGCAGACGGAGCGTGCTCATGACAGGCTCAACGGTTCGATCGCGACCTTGCGTCCCTCGGCGTTGGACGCGAGCCCGGCCTCGGCGAACTGCACGCCCTTGGCACCGGCGAGCAGGTCGAACGGGTAGTCGGTGCCCAGCACGTAGGACTCCAGGTACTCCTCCCACTGCTGGCGGAAGCCGTTGAGGAACACGTCGTTCGTCGGCACGTTCTGCCAATCGGCGTCGTAGTCGTGGGTGTCTTCAAGGTCAGGGTTCCACACCGGCTTCGGGGTGGCATTTCGCGGCTGGATCTTCGCCCCGAACAGTCCGACCACGGCCGAGCCGTGCGTGCCGTCGACCTGGAACTCCACCAGCTCATCGCGGTTGACGCGCACCGTCCAGGAGGAGTTAATCTCGGCGATGATGCCGCCGTCGAGTTCGAAGATGCCGTATGCGGCGTCTTCCGCGGTGGCGGTGTAGTGCTCGCCCTTTTCATCCCAGCGATCGGCGATGTGCACGGCCGCCTGGGCGTAGACGCTCTTGACCTCGCCGAACAGGTTCTCCAGCACGTAGTTCCAGTGCGGGAACATGTCGGAGATAATGCCGCCGCCGTCTTCGGTGCGGTAGTTCCAGCTCGGACGCTGCGCCGGCTGCCAGTCGCCCTCGAACACCCAGTAACCGAATTCGCCGCGCACCGAGAGGATGCGGCCGAAGAATCCGGAGTCAATGAGGCGCTTGAGCTTCTGCAGACCCGGCAGGTAGAGCTTGTCGTGCACGACGCCGGTCTTCACGCCGGCTTCCTTCGCAAGGTGTGCGAGCTCGAGGGCCTCTTCGAGCGACTCTGCGGTGGGCTTCTCGGTGTAGATCGCCTTGCCTGCGGCGATGGCTTTGCGGATAGCGGATGCCCGCGCCTTCGTGACGAGGAAGTCAGCGTAGATCTCCCACTTCTCATCGGCCAGTGCCGCATCGAGATCGGTGGTGTAGTCCTCGATGCCATGGAGGGCTGCGAGTTCAGCGAGCTTCTGCTCGTTGCGGCCAACGAGGATCGGTTTTACGGTGACGCGGGTGCCGTCGGACAGCTCGATGCCGCCCTGATCACGGATAGCCAGGATCGACCGCACCAGGTGCTGCCGATAACCCATGCGTCCGGAGACGCCGTTCATGATGATGCCGATCTCGCGGGTTGTCGCCTGTGACATTGCCTATCCGTTTCTTTGTTTGGCCCAGTGCCGATCAAGTGGGTAAACGCTTTCCAACAGTGTGGCACCGGAGAGCGCTTTCCGCAACTTGCGTTATGACGGTGTCCATCGGGAGGAGACCACTCGGTCCACACGTCGAACCGCCCCGAGCCACCCCGCCGCATCCACACGTGCGCGCACTGTCGCGTCCAGATCGATCACGCTGTGCTCAGTGATCGGCGCGATGTGCAGCGTCAGTTCCGCGGCGGGGTCCAGTTCCGTGACATCGATGCGCCACGCGCTGCCATCCCAGAAGCGGTCGCCGATCACCACACCGTCCGCACGCAGTTGTGCAACATCGCCCTCCCAGTCGATCACCAGTTCGACGAGGTCTCCGCATGGATGTGCGCGGACGACCGGCATCCGCAGCCGCCAGATCCCTGCCGACTCATCGAACTGCGCGTCATCCGGTGCTGCCGAGCGCCCCATCGTCTCCCCGTATCGCGCCGGAGGCTCTCCCGCCGCTCGCAGCTCATCCAGAGCAACGGCTGCCGAACCCGGTCGGCCGAGAGTTCGCAGCGCGAGACGGGTGAACTTCTCCCCCGTCCAGCGACGGATCGACGGCGTGTCCTCAGCGCGGATGATAATCCCGTCGGGCTCCTCCCACACCGCGTCAGCGCAGTCGTAGAGTTCGTCGCCGAGATACCACAGCCGCTCAGCCTGCTGCTCGTCGACGACCAGAATGCGCAGCGCACCGTCTATGAGGAAGGTGTCGCCGGGCGCGATATCGCGCGGGGCGCCCGTGGCGAATTGAATACGCGCGGGAAGTCCATCGTGTGCGCGCAGGACGAGGGTCGGCACGTCACCACCGACGAGCCCGGATACCGACGCCGTCGCCCACTCGATCCGAATGCCAGCGACGTCCAGTCGCAACGGCCAGCGCGCGATGACTCCGCTGAGGATGTCCACCGGCTGATCTGGCACCAACAGATCACCATCCGCGAAGGGGACGCGGAACTGCACATTCGTCGAACCGGACAGCGGCTCGTGCGGCTGATGAGTGTTGAGGAAGAGGATGCCGGAAGAGCCGTTGCTGCGCACGGCCCACCGCAGCGTGTCGAGGTCGCGCACGTCGACCGGCGCATCCTCGGGCAGTGCGCTGAACATATCGGCGAGCTGGCCGCCGAACGCCGCCAGAAAAGCATTGTGATCGCGCAACAGGCCGAGGCTCGATCCTGGTCGCCCGGTGGCGCCGAGCGCCGCTTGGAAGTCGTAGTCGAATCGGGGCAGATCGTTCGGATATCCCGTCGCCAGACTCTCCTGCAGCTGATCGGCGGGGTTCACTCCCCCGGCGAACATGTAGAAACCCTGCCATGCCGAGCCGTTGCCGATCTTCACATTCGCGAGCGCGGCGATGTCGCGGCCGCGCGCGATCGGGCGACGATGATAGGCCGTCGCCATCCCGCCGCCGAGCTCGCAGGTGGCGGGTGGAAACTCCGGGTCGACTGGCCGCAGCATGATCGCCTCGGCGTCGTCCCGGAAGTCGCCGCCCACGCCCGGGTCGTCCCAGATGTGCGTGAACCGAAAGTGGTCGCGGAAGCTGTCGTCCCAGGTCGATCCCTGCCCCGCCCAGAATCCGTCGGCGTAGCCGCTGTATAGGGGGAACACATCGTGTGCTGGCAGGAGCGCTCCACCCCATCCGGTCGCCGTCCACAGCGGCGCGGACAGCCCGCTCTCCTGTGCGATGCGCTTGAGAGAGGAAATATGGTCGGGTTGATCGTGAAGCTCATTCTCGAGTTGGATGCCGACGATCGGCCGATCCGGTCCGCAAAAGCGCGCAACCTGGCCGGCGATGCGGGCGTACCAGTCACGGACGAGCGCCAGATACTCGGCGTCATCCGTCCGTGCGCGGGAACCGACCTCTGAGATGACCCAATCCGGATGCCCACCCCCTCGCACCTCGCCGTGACACCAGGGACCGATCCGCAGTACGACGTCGATTCCGACGCGTTCGGCCGTCTCGATGAACCCGGCGAGGTCGAGGTTTCCTTCGAAGCTGACGCTGCCGCGGACCGGTTCGTGGTGAATCCAGAACACGTAGGTCGACACCGATGTGAGCCCGGATGCCCGCATTAGCCGCAGCGTCTCTTCCCAGCGACGGCGAGGGACGCGGCTGTAATGGAGTTCACCGGTTACCGGAATGGTCGGTGCACCGTTCACCTCGATCCAGCGACTGGTGATCCGCATCCGCTCGTGCGGATCCTCCCGGTTACTCATGGCCGGTTCGGTAAGCGGCGGACGCGCATCCTGCAGACGGATGCTCCGCAGCGCAGTAGTCGTACGCATGTGCTTCTCGATTCTTCAGCTCAGACGGATGGCAGCCCACGACACCGCGGGCAGCTCGAGCGATAGTTCGGTATCGGCGAGCGTCGCATCGGCGGGGCGGACGCCGACCCGCTCCGGATTTTGTAGCGTGTTCGCGGCGTAGATGTCGTCCTCGTGGAGCAGGTGCGATTCGGTGACGCGGAGCGCGCGCCCGAAAGTGGCGACGAGCGTGGCGAGGTCGACGCGCAGCTGCGTGGCATCCGTCGTCGATCGGTTCACCACGAACAGTGAGACGCCGTCTTCGTCGATCGTCGCAACCGCGTTCACGGCCGCCACTTCCCCGAACCGCGCGCTCGTAAAAGTGCCACCGCTGATGGGCACCTGCACCGCACGGTCGCCGGCCAGTCGGGACGTGATCGAGAACGGGAAGAACGTCGTCTGCCGCCATGCCGGGCCGCCCGGCTCTGTCATGATCGGCGCGATGACGTTGACCAGCTGTGCGAGCGACGCCGAGCGTACGCGGTCGGCGTGTTGCAGCAGCGTGATGAGCAGGTCGCCGAAGACGACAGCATCCAGCGCGTGATACTGATCCTCAAGCAGGCGAGGCGCCACCGGCCAGCCCTTGTCCTTGAGTTCCTCACCGGACTGGGTGCCGTCCTCACGGTGGAGATACCAGACGTTCCACTCGTCGAACGAGATCATGATGCGCTTGTCGCTCTTGCGGGTCGCCGCGACCGAGTCGGCAATCGCGACGACCTCCTCGATGAACGTCGCCATGTCGACACCGGATGCGAGGAACTCCTGTGCGTCGCCGCTGTGCTCCTGATAGTAGGAGTGGCACGAGATGAAATCGACGTCGTCGAACGTGTGCTCGAGAACGGTGCGCTCCCACGACCCGAATGTCGGCATGCCGTGAGCTGACGATCCGCACACCACGAGTTCGATGCCGGGATCGATCATCCGCATAGCTTTCGCGGTACGCGCAGCGAGCTTTCCGTAGTCATCAGCGCCCCGGTGCCCGAGCTGCCACGGACCGTCCATCTCGTTGCCGAGGCACCACATCTTCACGCCGAACGGATCCGGCCGTCCGTTCGCGACGCGCTGCCTGGTCCAGTCGGTGTCAGCCGAGGCGTTGGCGTACTCGAGCAGGTCGAGTGCCTCCTGCGTTCCACGGGTGCCGAGGTTGACGGCGAGCATGAGTTCACTGTCGACCCTGTCGAGCCAGCTCTGGAACTCATGCAGCCCCACCTCGTTCGTCTCCGTGGAGTGCCAGGCGAGGTCGAGTCGCCGCGGGCGCTGATCGACCGGCCCGATGCCGTCCTCCCAGCGGTATCCGGAGACGAAGTTGCCGCCGGGATACCGGATGGTCGAGACCCCGAGCTCGGCCACGAGATCGATGACGTCACGGCGGAAGCCGTCGGCGTCTGCGCTCTCGTGCGCCGGCTCATGGATGCCGTCGTAGATGTGACGGCCGAGATGCTCGACGAACCCACCGAAAATCCGGCGGTCGATGTCTGCGATCTCACGGTGCGGATCGAGGCGGCCGAAGGCGTCGTTCATGGAGGTCCGTTCTGCGAGGGGCGAGGAGCGAGGAAGTCTGGGAGCTGGGGATCAGCGGGACCGACGGCGCTCAGGAATCGAGACGACGGCGAGCGCCGCGCATCCGATCGCCGGGATGAACAGCGGCACGAGCGCCCAGGTCGTCGCACCGACGAACACCGCCGTGACGACGAGATAGGCGGCGCCGGCAATATCCGCACGTACGAGACCGGGAACGGCGCGCAGCGCACCGCGCCAGCCGATCTCGGGCGTCCATGTGCCGGCGGATGCGAGCAGCGCAAGCGACAGTGCGGCAAGTCCGGCCCAGCCGATGACCTCGATGACGGGTCCACCGGGCAGGAAGCCCGAGCGTGCCAGATCGACGTCCAGCAACAGGATCAGCGTGAGCACGAGGGCCGCGGCACCCACGACAAGTCCGGGCAGGATGGCCCTCTTCACGTCCGTCCAGAACAGCCCCAGTCGCGAGTCCTCGGCCGCGATGAAGCGGCGCAGATGACGGACACCGGCCGCCAGGGCTGCCGGCAGCGTGATCACCGGCAGAGCGATGAGCGTGATGAGCAACCCGATGAGCATGGCCTCGCCGAACAGGGCGAACTTCGCGCCGGCACCGGGAAAGCGCGCTGGCGGCATCTCACCCCGCGTGGGGCCGCTGCCCGAGAGCGCGGCGCGGCGAGCGGCACGCTCCTGACTGCGGGACAATGTCATCTCCTCGGGCACAGCCACACCTCTAACCCTTCAGACCCTGAGTTGCGACGCCGTCGACGAGGAACCGCTGGAACGCCAGGAAGAACAGCAGCACCGGCAGCAGCGCGATGAATGAGGCCGTGACCGTCGCGCCGTAGTCGCTGGTGGAAGTCTGGTCGTTGTACAGACGCAGCGCGATCGGCAACGGGTAGTTGTCGGGACTCGTGAGGTAGAGCAGTGGCCCCAGGAAGTCGTTCCACGACCAGATGAATGAGAAGATCGCGCACGTGATCAGCGCTGGCTTGACCAGCGGCAGGATGATCGCCCAGAAGATGCGGAAGTGCCCCGCTCCGTCGATACGGGCGGCCTCGTCCATATCGCGCGGCATCTGCCGCATGAACTGCACGAGCAGGAACACGAAAAACGCCTCGGTGGCCAGGAACTTCGGCAGGATCAGCGGCCAGAAGGTGTCCACCAGACCGAAGCTGTTGAACATGATGTACTGCGGGATGATCACGACGTGGAACGGCAGCAGCAGCGTGCCGATCATCGCGGCGAACAGAATACCCAGCCCCTTGAACTGCACCCGCGCGAACGCGTATGCGGCCAGCGCTGATGACAGCACCGTGCCGACCACGGCCGAAACGGCCAGGAGAAGCGAGTTGAAGAAGAACCGCCACATCGGCACGCCGGCGATGCCGTCGGCGACCTTGATGTAGTTGTCGATCGTCGGTGCATTCGGCAGCAGTCCGGGGTTCTGACCGAACTCGGCGTTCGGCTTGAACGTCGACAAGAACAGCCACAGCAGTGGGTACAGCACGATCGCGGTCAGGATCACCAGGACGACGAGCCAGACCACGGTCTGCCAGGTCTTGCGCTTGACGCGACGACGCGGGGCTGGAGCGGATGCCGTCACAACGGCTTCGGTAGCAGTCATCGGTTGTCTCCCGCGTAGTGCACCCAGGAGCGCTGGGTTCTGAAGAGGATGAAGGCGATGATCGCCACGACGACGAGCAGTACCCAGGCGATCGCAGCGGCGTAGCCCATCTGACCGTCGTAGAAGCCACGCTTGTACAGGTACAGCGTGATGAAGTTCGTCATGCCCGCGGGCCCGCCCGAGCCGTTGGAGATGATGTACGCCGAGGCGAACACCTGGAACGCGCCGATCAGTCCGAGCAGCAGGTTGAAGAAGATCACCGGCGACAGCATCGGCAGCGTCACCGCGCGGAATCGGTGCCAGGCGTTCGCGCCATCCATCTCGGCTGCTTCGTACAGCTCCTTCGGCACCTGCTTGAGGCCGGCCAGGAAGATCACCATGGTGGCGCCGAACTGCCAGATCGCCAACACGATCATCGCCGGAAGCACGAGCGCGGGGTTGCCGATCCAGCCACCGATGTCGAGGCCGAAGAAGCTCAGCGTGCTGTCGACCGGCCCGTCGGAGCCGAACATCGCCCGCCACACGATCGCGACGGACACCGAACCGCCGATGAGGCTGGGGGCGTAGAAGGCGGAGCGGAAGAAGCCGGAGCCCTTGTCTCGGAAGTTCAGCAGCATCGCGATGGCCAAGGCCGCGGCGAGAGTGATCGGCGTTCCCACGAGCACGTAGACCAGGGTGATCTGCGCGGACTGCATGAACTGCGGGTCGTTGGTGAACAGCCGCACGTAGTTATCCAACCCAATCCAACGGGGCGGCTGGAAGATGTCGTATCGAGTGAATGACAGGTAGAGCGAGTAGACCATCGGAATGATCGTGAGGCCGAAGAAGCCGATCAGCCACGGCACGAGGAAGCCATACCCGACAGCGGTCTCGCGCCGCTCGCGGCGCTTCTGACCGGGGCGATTCAGGCTTTCAGGGCGGCGGCGCGGCAGCGGGCGCCGCTTCTCGCCGGTGACGATGACTCTCGTCGCGGTCGTGCTCACGGGAACTCCTGTGGTGATGGGGGCAGTGCGAAGTGGCGTCCGGGGCCGAGTGGTCGCAGCAGCTGCGCCTTCCCGGCCCCGTGAGCCGGATCAGCCGTTCAGGACGACATCGATCTCTGTGAAGAGCTGTGCGACGGCGTCATCGACGGTGATCGTACCGAAGTTCAGCTCAGCACCGAGCTGACGGAACTTCTCCTCAATCGTGCCGTAGCCGACGACCGGTACCGGCGGAGCGTCGCCGAGACGATCCGCGATCGCGGTCTCGTAGTCCTTGATCTGCTGGCTCAGCGGGTCGAGCTCGGCAGCGTCCAGTGCCGTGCTCGATGCCGGCAGGCCACGGTTGGTGCCGAAGATTTCGCCCGACTGAGGCGAGTTGATCAGGAAATCGACCAGGGTTGCGGCGGCCACGGGATGCTCGGTGTTCGCAGCGATCGAGTGCAGCATCGTGGGCTTCAGGTACAGGTCCTTCGCGCCCTCGACTGTCACCGGCGGCGCCTGCAGGTTCAGCTCGGGGTAGGCCTCACCGAGGTTGCCGAGGTAGCCGCTGCCGAAGTTGTCCCAGGTGAGCTCGCTGGCGACCACTGCAGAATCGAACGGGCCGAGAGGGAGGAGCTCTTCGACGGTCTGCTGCGGGGCGCCGATCCCATCGCGGACCTCCTGTCCCTCTTGCCAGAACTCGGCGAGGCGCTCCTCGTCGAAGCCGAGCGTGCCGTCCTCGTTGAATAGCTCCTTGCCATCGGCACGCAGCTGCAGCTCGAAGTTCTGAATGCGACCGGTGTAGTCGCTGCCGCCCCAGACTTCGCCTCCGGCAGCCTCGGTGACACCGGCCATCCAGTCGGTGTAATCGGCCCAGGTGCCACCGTCGAAGTCCTCGGCGCCGAGCGTCTGAAGCATCGTGGGGTTGGTGAACAGGCCCCAGGCGTTGGTCCCGGTCGGAAGCGCGTAGGTGGCGTCGGCAACGACACCGATCGTCAGGGCGCTCTCGGTGAGCGGCTCAGTCTGGATGACGTCGCCCAGGTACGGATCGAGGTCGAGCAGAAGCCCGTTCTCGGCGTACTGACGCAGGTAGGAGTAATCGAACTGCATGACATCGGGCAGGTTCTTGCCTGCCGCCTCTGTCTGCCGCTTCTCCCAGAACTCCGGGAAGCCGAGGAAGGTGGAGTTCACCGTGATGTTCGGGTATTCCTCGTTGAACGCCGCGATGGCTTCGTTGTACAGGTCAGCGCGCACGTCGTTGCCCCAGAACGCGAGGTCCAGAGTGACCTCCTCATCGGGGTCGAACTCCGCTGCTGGTTCGTTGCCGCCACCGGCGCAGCCGGCGAGTGCCAGTGCCGCGCCGGTCGCGAGTGCGACCGCGGCAAGTGACCGCTTCTTATTGAACATCTTTGTCCTCTCTGTGAACGTCAGCGTTCTCGGTGCTCTGGCGAACGTTCGTTGTCCGTATGAATGCAGGGTGGGTGCGCTCCCATCGGTAAGAGTCACCAACCGGGAAAGCGCTTGCCCGCAACGGTACTACGCGTTGAAACGTTTTGCAAGCGACGTTATGAGCCTGTCATCGACGACGTCCAGCTGCACTCGATACACCGCGCAGCGCCGCTCTTGGGCACCCTCGGGATGGCCGAAAAATAGAACCAGAGGCACTCTCCGTCACGCACGACGGCACCGTGATGGCCGAACCCGAGACCCGGCATCTTCCCGGCGCCGAGGATCACGCTGTCCGCGTCACCCTGCCGCTCCCACGCGGTCGCATCCGTCGAGCGGTACACGGCCATGCCACGCCACTCGTCGACGATCATCCACCACCAGCCGTCGAGCTCAAACGCGTACGGTCCTTCGTGCGGACGCCCGCCGATCGCGACGCCCTCGACAGTCCAGTCCTCGAGGTCGGGCGATGTTGCGACCATGGTCACACTGTCCGCCGCCTCATCCTTGTACCAGAGCCGCCATGCACCATCCGGCGTGCGTGCGACGGCTGCGTCGATGACGCGATCACTCGACAGCACGATCGGGCCGCGGCGCGTCCAGCGAGCGAGGTCATCGGAGACATATTCGACGATCTCGCGCGCATGGCCCGGCCATTGGTCGGGCACCCCGTCGATCTCGGTGAGGTACATCCGCCAGCACATGCCGTCGTAGATGACCTCGGGTGCCCAGTGCGTACGATCGGTGGAAGCTGGCGGCCCCGAGGCTGATAGCTGTAGCCCGTCGGACGTCGGTTCGAGGGTCCCCGCATATGTCCAGTCCGCCCCGTCCTCGGAGTGCGCGACGCCGATGCGACTACCGTGCACCCAGGCGACGCCGGGACCCGGATCGGGATGCGTCGCCCGGCGCTGCGTGTAGAACATCGACCACCGCCCGTCAGCGATGACGACGGTCGGATCCGTCGCGCCGTCGTAGACCGGATCACGGTAGAGCTCGGCGAGCGTCATCCTCTGACGCCACGCATATCGGTCACCGGGCTCGCGAATCCGGAGCGATGCGTCGGATGCGTCGCCAGATCGGCTGGGGTGATCACCGCACCGTCGGCTGCAGCCGATGCGTAGATCGCGGCGACAAGCTCGAACGAGCGGGCAGGCTCGTCGGCGGTCTCCGGGAGCTGCCGACCATCCAACAGCGCATCGAATACCTCCCGCAGCAGCACCGAGTGGTCGCTGCGCTCCTCCGCCGAGGGCAGAGACCAGGCGTCAGCCTCATGCTCGAAACCGGGCGCCGGGGTGATCGCCCAGTTCTCATGTCCGTGCCCATAGAGATGGTCGACGGTTACCGTCGCCTTCTGCGTATCGATGCGGATCGAGCTGGTCTCGCGGGGCGAGACGGCGCTGGTGGCGACCTGCGCGACGACGCCGTTCGCGAACGTAACTGTCGCCGTGGATGCATCCTCCGTCTCGGTCTCCCGATCGAGCCGCCACAGGCGCCCCTGCACACTCGCCCAGTCGCCGAGCAGGAACCCCAGCAGATCCAGCTGATGAATACCGTGACCCAATGTGGTGCCACCGCCCTCGGTCTCCCATTTGCCGCGCCAGGGCACGGAGAAGTAGTCCTCGCCGCGATACCAGAGCGTTTGGCACAGAGCGATCAGTGGGCGCCCCAGCGCCCCCTGATGCAGCAGGCGCCGCACGTGCGCTGCTGCGGTTCCGGTGCGCTGCTGGAACACGACGGCCAGCCGACAGCCGGCTGCAACAGCGGCCGCGCGCATCTCGTCGAGTTCGTCCAGCGACGGCGCCGGGGGCTTCTCCACCACGACATGCGCCCCGGCGGCGAACGCGGCGAGCGCCTGTTCCCGGTGCACGACCGGCGGCGTGCAGATGAGGACGACGTCGGGATGCTCGGCGGCCAGGAGCTCGTCGAGAGTGTCATGCACCGCGGGTCCGCCGTATCGAGCGGCGAACACGTCGGCGGCGGCGCGCGACAGGTCAGTGACGGCGACGAGCTCGGCGCGTGGATGCAGCGCCACAGCCTGGGCGTGCAGATTGGCGACGGATCCGGTGCCGACGATCGCGGTGCGGAGGAGGGAAGTCATGCGAATGCCTCGGAATCTCGTGGGGGTGCGGCGGCCCATTGCCAGGTGTGCAGGCGCCCGCACATGCCGTAGCTGCGCTCGGGGGACGTGGGAGCGATGCGGGTGACGGAAGCGGCCGACATCAGCCCGGGCTCTCCCGCGGCGAGCGCGGTCAACTGCGCGTCTACACGCGCGGTCTCAGCCACGACGGTCGTCTCCCACTGGGCGCGCCACTGGGCGGTGCGGGGCCGGACAAGTCGTACGGCGCGCTCATGGAAGCGGGCGAGCGCCTCTGCTCCCCCGGCGCGCAGCACGGTGAACCCCTCCAGCGCGAGATCACGTCGGGCTCGGGCAGCAGCGGCACGGCCTTCGCCCGTGGGCAGAGCGACCGCCACAGCGTAAGCATCCGGATCGTCGAGCACCTCAGCCGGGAAGGTGAGCACGGCGTCGCCCGCTTCCGGCAAGCCGGCGTTCGACATCACGACCAGCAGGCGCAGGTCGCCGTGGTTGATCAGGCGGTGCACTGTGCCGGGCGAGAACCAAACGACGTCGCCGGGGGTGAGCGGTCGCTCCTCGAATCCCGCGGCCGACAGCGTCTGGACAGCGCCGCTCCCCGCGATCACGACGTACCCCTCGCTCGATGCGGTGTGCAGGTGTGGAGATCCGCTTCGGCATCCGTCTGCGGCCTCCCAGTCGTATACCTCGAGGTCGGAGACGGCGACCCCGCCGGGGAAGATGCCCGTCACAGTAGCTCCCGCAGGTGCGCCGCGAGTGCCGTTGCCGCATGCGCTCCGGCATCCGCGACCCCAACCGCGTACCGGAACACCACCGTCTCACCCGGGACGATCGTCAACTCCTCGCTGAAGAACGGCGCCGGGTTGAGCGCGGCGAATTCCTCGGAGCGCGCAAACCACTGCGGCGGATGGTGCGGGTTGGCGGCCGAGTCGACCATCACGAGCAGAGAGGTCGCGTCGATCTCGTCGTGCCTGCCGGCGAATCCCATCCACTCATGGCGCTGACCACGGATGTCGGATCCCGTCCCTGTGCCGTCTGCGGTGACGAGCATTCCGTCGGTGAACGAGCGCGGGCCGCGCCAGAATAGCCCGCCGTAGCCCGCATTGTCGCGGCCCTTCGTCGTCGGGGAGCCGATCAGAATCGGTGCATCCGTGATGTTGGTCATCTCGGTCACGAACGTGAGCGCCCATGCTTCGGGGGCCAGTAGTCGCGCGGTGAGCTCGCGGCGCTCGGTGAACAGACGGCGGCCGTTCTCGGTGATCCATTCCAGGTCGTGCGCGAAGCGGGCAATCTGACCCTCCTCGACTGCGGTGACCGCGATATGCGCCTGCGTGCCATCGTTGGGCAGCTGGACGTAGCCATGCCCGTGCACGTAGGTCGGCCCGCCCCAGAAGTTCTGGTCGTCGACGACCGGCAGCGACCAGGCGATGCCCTTGTGCCAGACGTGGTCCCACGGCCGGAACAGGCTCACAACGCGGCCGGCGCGGGTGCGCAACGGGTCGAGGTAGGGCTTAGGCGACTCGAGCTGCGGCGAATCCGGCACGAACACGTAACGGAGCAGCTCCACATCGCCATCGCGGACGACGAACTCGGACTCGGTGCGGATGGCGGACAGGGTCATGACACGGCCTCCTCGGTGCGGTCTTTGACAGGATGCCAGGGCACAGCATCGCCCGACATCGTACTGAAGAACGGATCATCGCCCGTGGTCTCACCCGCGGCGATCCCTCCGGTGCCGATGATGGCCGCCTGGAACGGTCGGTCCGTTGTCATGTCACTCCTTTGTGGACGCGGATTCTTCGAGATCGCGGCTCAGGTGAGCCCCGACTGGGTGAGGTGCAGCTTCGCGTAGCGGCCGTCGGCGGCGAGCAGCTCGTCGTGCGCGCCGCTCTCGACGATGCGGCCCTGTTCGAGCACGACGATGCGGTCGGCCTGTCGAATGGTGGATAGGCGGTGGGCGACGACGAGGGTGGTGCGCCCGCGCATCAGCCGCTCCAGCGCTTGTTTGACGAGCCCCTCGGATTCCGGATCGAGCGCGGACGTAGCCTCATCGAGCAGCAGGATCCGCGGGTCGCGCACGAGCGCGCGGGCAATGGCAAGGCGCTGCCGCTGCCCGCCGGACAGCCGCGCGCCGCGCTCACCGACGACGGTGTTCCACCCGTGCGGCTGCTCCTGCACGAAGTCCCAGGCGTTGGCATCGCGCAGCGCCCGGACGATCCGCTCGTCCGTGGCATCCGGCATCCCATACGCGATGTTGTCGCGGATCGATCCTTCGAACAGCACCGATTCCTGCGGGACGACCGAGACGAACCGGCGCACCGTGCGCATGTCGAGCGTCTGCATATCGAGGCCGTCGAGCAGGATGCGTCCGCCGCTGGGGCGCACGAAGCCGAGCACGAGGTTCAGGAGCGTCGATTTACCTGATCCGGATGACCCGACGAAGGCAACGGTCGCGCCGGCGGGGATCTCGAGGTCGATCTCGTGCAGGGCATCCGTTTCGGCATCCGCATAGCGGTGCGAGGCCTTCTCGAGGGTGATCGCGCCGTCGACGGCAGCGATCGCACGTCGGCCCTCGTTGAGTTCGAGGTCGGGCTCCTGCAGAACTTCGGCGATCGAGCGCACCGATTCCAGACCTCGAGCACCGACCGGGATGAGCATGAGAAGTTGGGTGAGCCCACCGGTGAGCAGCGTGAAGTATGTCGACAGCAACACGACTTCACCGGGCGTGATCGGCAGGAAGTCGGTGAGTGAGAATACCGCGGCGAGCACGAGGCATCCGACACCGAGCAGCTGCATCGCAACCCAGGAGATAGAAGCGACGTGCCCGTTGAGCATGTCCAGGTGAAGACCCGCACGCCGCACGCCGTCCGCGCCGCTGGCCACCCGGGTGACGGCGGTCTCCTCGAGGCCGTGGGCACGGGTGACCGGGATGAGTGATGCCATCTCCCCCACACGTGCGGAGAGCGTCTCGACTTCGCGGCGGAACACCTCGTTGCGCGCCCGGGAGCGGTTGCGCATGCCGTAGCGGATGCCGATCGCGATCGGCACGGCCAGTGCATATACCGGCAGGAACTGCGGCACGGCGATCGCCGTCATCGCGAGGGCACCGGTCATCACCATCGCAGCGGACAGCAGCGGATGCGTGACCTGCTGCAGCATGAGTTCGACGTTCTCGACGTCGCGGACGACCTTGGTCTGCACGATCGAAGAGCTGACTCGCGTGTGGTATCCGATCGACAGACTCTGCAACCGGGCGGCCAGGGCATTACGCAGGTCGGCGCCGGTATCGCGCACGACGGTCATGAAATTGCGGGTATAGAGGATGTGGTTCGGGTAGTTCTGCAGCAGCAGGACGGACGCAAGCACGAACCACCACACCACTGCCGATACCTCGCCCCGTCCTGCGACGATGTCGATGATGGCTGCTGTGACGACGGGCAGGAACCACAGCGGGACCTCCTTCATCGTGAAGGCGAGAACAGCGACGAGCATCCGTCCTGGCCGGCGCCGGAGCAGCCTCAGCACCGACCGCGTCGGGTGAGACCCGTCGATGAGGTCGGGAATCCGGGAAAGCGCTCTCCGTGTCACGAGTCCATGCTAGCCCCTCGAGCACAGCATCCCGCCACTTGGAAAGCGCTTGCCCGAGCGGGGTAGGCTGACGGCGTGACTTCGCGCTTCCTCATCGGTGAGACCGACTTCCTACTCGACGGCCAGCCGCACCAGATCATCTCCGGCGCCATGCATTACCCCCGGGTGCACCCCGATCTGTGGCGCGACCGCATCCGCAAGGCGCGCCTCATGGGGCTGAACGCGATCGAGACCTACGTGCCCTGGAACGCGCATGAACCGGTCAAGGGCCAGTGGCGCGAAGACGGAGACGTCGACCTCGGCAGGTTCCTCGACATCATCGCCGAAGAAGGGATGCACGCGATCGTGCGGCCCGGACCCTATATCTGCGCGGAGTGGCACAACGGCGGACTTCCGACGTGGTTGACCGCCGACAAGTCGCTGCGGCTGCGCAGCTCCGACCCTGCTTACCTCGCCGAGGTCACCGCGTACCTCGAGAAGGTGAACGCGATCATCGCGCCCCGCCAGATCGACAACGGCGGCAGCGTCATCCTCGTGCAAATCGAGAACGAGTACGGGGCCTACGGATCCGACACCGCCTACCTCGACACCCTCGTCACCACCACCCGCGCTGGCGGCATCAGCGTGCCCCTGACTCAGGTCGACCAGCCCATCCCGCACATGCTCGCCGGCGGCGCGCACCCCGCGCTGCACAAGACCGGCTCGTTCGGCGGACGCATCGCGGAGCGTCTCGCAACCCTGCGCGAACACCAGAGCACCGGGCCGATGATGTGCATGGAGTTCTGGTGCGGCTGGTTCGACCACTGGGGCGAGAAGCATCACACCACCGCGTTCGCCGACAGCGCCGCTGACCTTGACCGGCTGCTCGCCGCCGGAGCATCCGTCAACATCTACATGGTGCACGGCGGCACGAACTTCGGTCTCACCGCGGGCGCGAACGACTCCGGGCGTTACCTGCCGATGGTCACCAGCTACGACTACGACTCGCCGATCACCGAATCAGGCGATCTGACCGAGAAGTTCCACGCCTTCCGCGAGGTTATCGCGAAGCACGCGCCGGTTCCCGATCTGCCGCTTACGACGCCGGCAGATGCCCCGACGTTCTCCGTCCCGTTCGAGGCGGTCGCCGATCCGCTGGACCTGACTGCGACCGATCGCGGCGCCTTCGAGACGCCTGCGACGATGGACGAGCTCGGCGCGGACGTCGTGCTCGTGGAGTACTCGGCTTCGGCTCATACCTCGAGCCCCGGTGTGCTCGAGGCCGAGATCCGCGACTACGCGTGGGTCTCGCGTGACGCGCAGCCGGTCGGTCGTCTGCAGCGCAGCATCGGCGACGACAGCCTGATGCTTCCCGCCGGCAATCGGCTGGAGCTTCTCGTCGAAGAGGCCGGCCGCGTCAACTACGACACCCGGATCGGCGAGGCAAAGGGCCTCATCGACGCCCCTCGCATCGACGGTGACCCCGTAGCGGGCCCGTGGCAGGTGCGCACGATCGACGTGCCGGCGCTCGGCCGGGCAGTGGCGGATGCCGCGACCGATACCGCGCTGATCGTGAACGGCCGCGCTTCCGGTCCGGTGGGCTTGCGCGGCGCGTTCGTGCTCGACGAGCGGGCGGACCTCTTCCTCGACACCCGCGGCTGGGGCAAGGGCTACGCCTGGGTGAACGGTTTCTTCCTCGGACGGTACTGGCGCCGCGGCCCGCAACGGACCCTGTATGTGCCAGCGCCGGTGACGCGTGCCGGAGACAATCAGGTCGTCATCGTCGAACTCGAAGCAGTGACCGACGCGACGGCCCGGTTCCTCGCCCGCCCCGATCTCGGGCACGAGGTCGAGTGATGGCCCCCGCATTCAACGCCGCATTCGACTGGGTCCGACGACACGTCGAGGCCGAACGCCTTCCTACCGCCGTACTCGGCGTAGCAACGGCCGATGGCACGGTCGCACTGGAGGCGTTCGGCGATGCTCGGATCGACGACCGCTACCCACTGTTCTCGATCACGAAGCCGCTCACCGGCATAGCCGCGGCTCGTGCGATCGAGCGCGGCTTGCTGACCCCGGACACCCCGCTGACCGCGGCACTGCCCGGGTTCGGCGCCGGACGCGATGACATCGTGCGGCTGCGGCATCTTGTCAGTCACACGTCAGGGATCAGCGAGCCCCCGATGGACTCCGTGAGTCCGATGCGGGAGGAGTTGCTCGCGCAGGGCCGCGACTTCGTTGCGGGTACCGCTTCGCGATACTCGACGCTCGCCTTCGAGGGCATCGCCGCGCTCATCGAGCAGGCAACCGGCGGCACCTGGGACGCCGAGGTCAGTGCCTGGGCAGCCGAGATCGGCGCGGATGGGCTGAGTCTCGACCTGTCCGACGCGCACACCGTTGCGGATGCCTCCGCCGCCGGCGTCGACATGGAACGATTTGCCCTCAAACGTTCCCCCGGCGCAGGCTTTGCAGGACGCGCTGATGATCTGCTGCGCCTCGGCTCCGCGCTCCTGCGGATCGGCACGGGCGAGCGGGGTGGCATCCTGCATCCGTCGACCCTGGCGATGATGCGCCGCCCGCTGACCGGCGACATCCCCCGGCTGGAGCCGTACATCGCCGAGCGCGGGCAGGACTGGGGATTCACCTGGAACCTGCGCACGCGCGCTCCCGGTCTTATCGATCGCGACATCTTCGGCCACGGCGGTTGGGCCGGCACGGAGTTCTGGGTGCACCCGACTGCAGGACTCGCCTGGGTTCTGCTGACGAACCGCGCGATGCGCGATGGAGTCGAGCTCGATCAGCTCGACAACGCGATCATCGCGGCCTTCTGACAGCCCTCAGGGGGTTGCCCCCGTCACCAGCGCGGGTGGACGGCGGCGCGGAAGCGGCGGTCGTAGAGCTCCCGCACGGACGCGGTGAAGGCCTCGTCGAGTTCCGGCACCGAGCCCGCCGCCGCGTTCGATCGGGCCTGCGCGACGCTGCGAGCACCAGGAATGACAGACGAGACGCCCGGGAGCTGTGAGACCCACGCGAGGGCGGCTGTGGCCGGCTCGAGCCCGACGTTCTGGGCGAGTGTGGAGAACTCGTGCGCCGCTTCCACGCCCTCGTCGTAGTCGACGCCGGAGAAGGTCTCCCCCTGGTCAAAGGCCTCACCCTGCCTGTTGAAGGTGCGGTGATCGTTCGCGGCGAAGACCGTGTCGCGGGAGTAGCGACCCGAGAGAAGTCCACTTGCCAGCGGCACTCGCGTGATGATGCCGACACCGGCTTCGCGCGCTGCCGGAAGAACCTCGTCGAGCGGCTTCAACCGGAATGCGTTGAGGATGATCTGTACCGTCGCGACGCGGGGGCGCGCGATCGCGGCGAGCGCTTCGGCAGTCGTCTCGACGCTCACACCGTAGTTCGCGATAGCCCCCTCCTCGACGAGGCGATCGAGCGCGTCGAACACAGCATCGTCGGCGTACACCGCCGTCGGCGGGCAGTGCAGCTGCACGAGGTCGAGCGTGTCGACGCCGAGATTGCGGCGACTGCGATCGGTCCACTCATGGAAGTTCTCGTACACATAGTTGGCCGGGATCTGCTCCGCGCGGCGGCCCATCTTGGTGGCGACCGTCAGCTCGACATCCGCGTTGTCGCGTCGCCACTGTCCGATGATCGATTCGCTGCGTCCGTCGCCGTAGACGTCGGCTGTGTCGAAGAAGGTGACTCCGGATTCCGCACTCGCATCGAGCACGGCACGGGCGTCAGCTTCGCTCACCTCGCCCCAATCGGCACCGAGCTGCCAGGTTCCGAGACCGATGGTGGAGACGTCGCGGCCAGTGCGACCCAGGGAGCGATGCTGCATGGGGCCGAGTCTACGGTGAACCGGGGTGAGCGCGGCCCGGACTGCGAGACAACAGCTCAGCGAAGAGCGCGTCCACAGCAGGGTCGACGCGTTGCAGCTCCGGGTGGGCGTCATGCCATTCGATGATCTCCCGAGCCGCGAGGTGGAACGCGACGGTCGGGTTGAAGTCGGGCACCACTCGACGGATCTTCGTGTTGTCGAAGATCACGGAGTGCGCCATGTCGCCGGTGAGCTGACCTGCGCGCTCGGGAGCTGCCTGCTCGATCTCGGCGCTGGTGGCGTAACGGAGCTTCGGTTCCGCCCCTGCTGCTCGACCGAGGATCGTGTAGATCTCGTTCCATGTGTAGACGAAATCGCTGGTGATCTGGAATGTGTCGCCGTAAGCGAGCGGGTTGCCGAGGAGTCCGACGAATCCGACCGCGAAGTCACTCGCATGTGTGAGCGTCCACAGCGACGTACCGTCACCGTGAACGACGATCTCCTCGCCGCGCCGGATTCTGTCGATCGCCGTCCAACCGCCGAATGCGGGGATCGTCCACTTGTCGTAGGTGTGCGATGGGCGCAGCACCGTCACCGGGAACGCCCGGTCACGATACGCCCGAGCGAGCAGCTCCTCGCATGCGATCTTGTCGCGAGAGTACTGCCAGTGGGGATTGCGCAACGGCGTCGATTCCGTGATCGGCAGACGTGCAATCGGCTTCTGGTAGGCGGATGCGGAGCTGATGAAGACGTATTGCCCCGTGCGACCTTCGAAGCGATCGATATCGCGCTGCACCTGGTCGGGTGTGAACGCGACCATGTCCACGACGACGTCGTACTCACGGCCACCGAGCGTGGCATCGACCGCCGCCGCATCCGAGATGTCAGCCGTCAGCACCTCGACGCCCTCCGCGGGCGCACGGCGGGACTGCCCGCGGTTGAGCAGCGTCACCTCCATGCCACGCTGCGCCGCGAGTGCGCTTGCTGCCGAGGAGATGATCCCCGTCCCGCCGATGAACAGCACCTTCATCTGAGCCATGTCTGCACTCTATCGATGCGGCCTGCTGAACGCGCGCGGCTCACACCCCTTCATCAGTGATGAGCTGGCTCTCGCCGACGGCGTCCGGCGCGATATCGCGTTCGACGGTCGTCTTCAGCGGCACCTCCTTGATGAAGCACAGCAGCACGACCGCGACAAGCGCAAGAGGCGCCATGCCGAGCAGGAGTGGGGTCAGCGCGTCGTTGTATCCGTGCACCACGACCTCGTGCACGGATGCCGGCAGCTCCAGCACACTGTGCGGAGTGAGCGAAGCGATATCGCCGACCTGGGCTGCCGCAGCACCAGAAGGAAGCCGAGCTCCGATGATGTCCACCAACCTCACGGCGAACAGGCTCCCGATCACCGCGCTGCCCAGCGAGGCGCCGATCTGACGGAAGAAGTTGTTCGCGGCAGTCGCTGTGCCCACCACCCGGTTCGGGAACGTGTTCTGCACGATCAGCACAAGAATCTGCATGTTGATGCCCAGGCCCATTCCCAGCATGCCCACGTCCATGCAGAAGCGCCACAGCGGGGTCTCGGGCGTCATCGTTCCCAGCAGAACCAGTCCGAGCGCGACCAAAGCCGCCCCAACGATCGGCATCCATTTGTAGCGCCCGTACTTGCTCACGAGCCAGCCGCTGAGCAGTGAGGTGACCAGCATCATGCCCATCATCGGAACCATGAGGATGCCCGCCATCGTGGCATCCGCACCGAATGTCATCTGCAGATAGGTCGGCAGATACCCGATCGCGCCGAACATCGCGACGCCGATGAGCAGGCCCGCGGCGGTGGCGAGGTTGAAGTTGCGGTGCCGGAACAGGACCAGCGGGATGATCGGCTCGACGGCGTGCCGTTCCGCGAAAACGAACAGCACCCCGAACACGACGGTTGCCGCGATGAGCGAAAGGATGACCGGGGACGTCCATTCGTAGTCATTGCCGCCCCAGGAGGCGACCAGGATGAGACTCGCCGTTGCCGCCGCGAGCGTCATCATCCCGAACACGTCGATCTTCGGCTTCGAGTTCGTGCCCTTCGGCAGATGCAGCAGAGTGATCGCCGCCGCAAGCGCGAGAGCGCCGAGGGGGATGTTGATCCAGAAGGTCCAACGCCAATCGACCTCTTCGGTGAGCCAGCCGCCAAGGAGCGGGCCGGCCACCGACGACACAGCGAAGACAGCGCCGATGATGCCCATGTATTTGCCACGCTCGCGCGCCGGAACGACATCGGCGATAATCGCCTGCGACAGGATGATGAGCCCGCCGCCGCCGAGCCCCTGCACGATTCGTCCGACGATGAGCACCGTCATGTCGGGGGCGAGCGCACCGATCACGGAGCCCGCCATGAACGTCACTATCGCGAAGATCATCGGCCCTTTACGACCGATCAGGTCGCTCATCTTGCCGTAGATCGGCATCATGATGGTCGAGGCGAGGATGTAGGCGGTCATCACCCACAGCATCTGGTCGACGCCGCCGAGTTCACCGACCATCGTGGGCATCGCGGCGCTGAGCACCGTCTGGCTGAGCGAGGCGAGCAGCATCGCCAGAACCAGCCCGATGAAGAGCAGGATGATGCCCCGCCGCGACTCGTGCGAGCGGGGCCGTGGAGTGGTCGAGGAAACAATCATGGCAGCGTACGCAATACCTCTCGAAGGGTATGCAGAGTTTCGTCGACCTGGGGTCGGATATCAGCGGCCGAGGTGTGCCCCTCGATGACCTTTCGGATGCTCAGGCGGAGCACCGCATTGCACGTCACAACCAGAGCACGCGCTGCATCGTCGATCTCCGACAGTGCAGTGAAGGCGCCTCCGGTCCGCATTCGGTCGGCAACAGCACCGGCGATGCGCTGCTCGACGCCGATCATTCGGGCCCACTGCCGCTGAATGAGCTGCGGATGCTGCGCCATCAGTGCCCTGCGCTGTTCAAGCAGTGTCTCGTCGCTGGGCGTGAAGACTCCGAGCATGAGCGTCAGAATGTCGCCGATGAGATCGTCGGAGGTTCCGGAGCGCAACACGTCGAGTTCGTCGTCGCTCGGCAGCCCCTCGTGCAGGCCGACGAACGCATCTTCTTTGGTCGGGTAGTAGTTGAAGAACGTGCGCGGCGAGATGTCAACGCGCGCGCTGATCTCGGCGACCGTCGCCGCTTCTGGCCCGAGTTCGAAAGCCAGGTCCACGGCCGCTCGATGGATCGCATCTCGCGTCTGCCGCTGCTTACGGGCTCTCAGCCCTTCTGGTTGTTGCACGTACGCATTATTGCACGATCTGCAATTATGCACGAGATGCAGATAACGTATTATGCAGTGCAGCGGGCTGACGAAATGACCAAAGCAAAACGACGCCCGCTACCGATTCGTCACGATTGAGGTCATCCCATGAGAAGCATGAACCGCGCCACCGGTACGCTTGCCGCCACCATCGGACTCAGCATCCTTCTCACTTCCTGCACCACCGCGACACCAGAACCATCCGCTCCCCCGGCGAGCGACCACGCGGTGACGGATCAAGCGGACGCACCGTTCGGGACACCACGCGCGGTCGCTACCGGTCTGAACGCACCATGGTCAGTCGTCTTCCTCGACGGCACCCCACTAATCAGCGAGCGCGACAGCGGCCGCATCCTTGAACTCGCAGACGATGGCAGCACACGCGAGATCGGAACGGTGGCGGGCATCGACCATGCCGGCGAAGGCGGGCTTCTCGGCATGACCGTGGGCGACGGGCGGCTCTATGTCTACTCGACCGGGACGGACGGAAACCGAATCCAACGCTACGACGTGACTGGCGCACCGGGATCACTCGCGCTGGGCGACGCCATGACGATCCTCGACGAGATACCTTCTGCGAGCTATCACGATGGCGGACGCCTGGCATTCGGCGCCGACGGCATGCTCTACGCCACCACCGGCGATGCTGGTCAGGGCAGCGCCGCCCAAGATCTGGATTCCTTGGGCGGCAAGATCCTCCGCATGACCATCGACGGCGAAGTCCCGGACGACAATCCGTTTGCCGACTCGCTCGTGTACAGCTACGGACACCGCAACCCCCAAGGGCTGTCCTGGGCGGACGACGGCACCATGTTCGCAACCGAGTTCGGGCAGAACACCTGGGACGAACTGAACATCATCACCCCCGGCGCCAACTACGGATGGCCCACAGTAGAAGGCATCGCGAACAACGACGACTTCACGGATCCCGTGCAGCAATGGGGACCGAGCATTGCCAGCCCCAGCGGCATGACCCATCTTGATGGCACTCTGTTCATCGCAAACCTCCGCGGAACAGTACTCCGAACAGTTCCCGTCGCCGACCCCACGGCGTCAACCGACTACTACAGCGGCGAGTACGGCCGCATCCGCGATGTCACCGTCACACCAGACGGCACCATCTGGTTCATCACAAACAACACTGACGGACGAGGAGAACCCGATGCCGACGATGATCGCCTCATCGAAGTGACCTGGGGATAGCGCCATCCCGCTGGTCGATGAGTGGTCGACGCAAGATTGAACTAATTGGTGACACTAGAAGTGAAGCGGTTCGAACACATCATCCTGCATGACCCTCGATCAAGCCTGCGGCGAGAGGCGTGCCGCAGGTGCCATTTGACTATGGCCGCCCGTGGAGTCAGAGACTGTGGGATTTGAACAGGGGCCCACAGAATGTGGGGAAAAAACCCCGCAAAACAGCTTCTGACCAGGGATTTTATGGCGGAGACGGAGGGATTTGAACCCCATCTTCTGAGGCCTGCCTCGACCCGAAACAGTCAGAAACCCCGGATCTACGCGGTTTCCGGATTTGGAAAATCTGGGCTCAGCCCGTCTCAGCGGGGTTGACCCTTGTTCAGTTTGACGCAAAATGGGGGCACGGATGTCGACGGCGCTCGAACTTTGAACGTTTTCGGCGTTCGAAAAGTGAACGGTTTTGGGCAGTCTAGTCAGGGTTTTCGTTGGTCGTGGTTCTGATGCTGGGGAGGCTGTCGATGCCTCG
>NZ_JBPTMA010000008.1:0-80770 GCF_051546305.1 Microbacterium wangyouchuni | reverse complement strand
CTCGCCCTCCGCGGCCAGCCTCCGAATCAATGCCCAATCTTCCAAAGTGATCACTCTCCAATAGTTGAGTGTTCACTTTTCAAGCGCCGCTACTGTCCAGTTTTCAAGCGCCGCCGACAAGCGGCAGCGCCCACGGGGGATAACCCCCGTGGAGAATCGGATGCTGGCCTGCTGGTTGTTCGAAGCAGGTGAAGCGAGGGTGGATCTATGACCAATCTCTTACTCAGCACCCAACCTGGTGGCGATTCTGACACGCTGGGACACGTGACTTCTTCGCCGCCCATCGAACGACCGACGCGCGGCTCTGGCTACGGCAGGCTGTGGCGGTCCCTTCCGCGTGAGCTGGGCTTCCTGTTACTTACGCTCCCCATCGTGACGGTGGGTTTCTCAATCGGGTGGGTGCTCTTCGCTGCCGGTCTCGGGACGCTGATTATCTGGATCGGCCTCTTCATCCTCGCTGCCGCCTTGTTCGTCGCCCGCGCCTTCGGCACCTTAGAACTCACCAGGCTGAGTTGGGCCGGACTTCCGGCCATCGCCCGGCCTGGTTGGACGCCGGTCGTGCATCGTCCGGGACTCGTCGGCTGGTTCAAAGACCTATTCAGCAACGCTCACTATTGGCTCTATCTGCTGCACACGGTGCTGCTCGGGTTCATCCTGGGGGTATTCACATGGGCCGTCAGCCTCGTGTGGGTGGCAGTCGGTCTCGGTGGCGTCAGCTACTGGTTCTGGGGTCGATTCCTTCCGCAGAGCGAGCAAGACGTCTGGTTGCACGACGTCGCACTCCGGTTCTTCTTCCCTGGTTTCCAGATAGCAGACAGCTACCTCGGGCGTTTCAATGGTGAGAGCGTGATGTACGCGGTGGCCGGCGTCGTCTTCCTTGTGACGCTGCCATGGGTGGCCAGGGGGCTCATCCTGCTGCACCATGGACTCGCAGTAGGTGTTCTCGGCGCATTCCGTTCAGAGGCGCTCGAGCGAGAGGTCGCCGACCTCGGCGCGTCGCGTGGTGCGGCGGTCGCCGCCGAGGACCACTCGCTGCGCCGCCTTGAGCGCGACATCCACGACGGACCTCAGCAGCGGCTCGTGCGGCTGCAGTTCGATCTGGCTAGCGCAGGACGCAAATTTGAGAGCGATCCGGGTGCTGCCCGCGCGCTACTCGATGGCGCCATGCAGCAGTCGCGCGACACCCTCGAAGAGCTCCGCGAGCTGTCTCGCGGATTCGCGCCACCGATCCTGCAAGACCGCGGTCTTGCCGCTGCAATCGATTCGCTTGCCGGACGAAGCACAGTTCCCGTCACCACAACGCTGACACTCATCGGTCAGACGCTCCCGCCCGAGGTCGAGCGCAGCGCATACTTCGTGGTGGCAGAACTTCTCACGAACGTGACGAAACACGCATCTGCGTCGCGGGTGGAGCTCACAGTCGACTCGACCAGGGCGATTGCCGGCGCGGGAAACCTGCTGTCGATCGTCGTTTCCGATGATGGCGTCGGAGGAGCGAACGCTGCAGTTGGGCACGGGCTCGCCGGTCTCAGCGAAAGAATCCACGGACTCCGCGGCAGCCTCCACCTCACGAGTCCGGCAGGCGGTCCGACAGTCATTTCGGCCAGCATCCCGTATCAGGCGACAGAGGGCACGGTATCTTGATCGGATGGCAGGCCAGAGGGATGACGATCGCACAGTGGTGAGAATCGTGTTGGCCGAAGACTCCCTGCTTCTGCGCGAAGGTCTCATCAGACTCTTCGACGAGGCCGGGTACGAGACCGTAGGCGCCTACGGCGACGCGGATGCCCTGCTCGCCGAGGTGACGGAGCTGCAGCCCGACCTCGCCGTGCTCGACGTACGGATGCCCCCGACCTTTCGCGATGAGGGGGTGCGTGCGGCCATCGAGTTGCGCCGACGGCATCCGAATGTCGGCATCCTGCTTCTCAGCCAGTACGTCGAAGAGACCTACGCGGTGGAATTGCTCGCCGCTGGAGACACGGGTCTTGGTTATCTGCTGAAAGACCGGCTCGCGTCAATCGATGAGTTGAAGGATGCTGTCGCGCGGATTGCCGACGGCGGAACTGTGCTCGACCCGCAGGTCGTGAGCCAGCTCCTCGGGCGCCGCCGGGATCCGCTCGCAGCTCTCACCCCTCGGGAACGCGAAGTCATCGCGCTGATGGCGGAGGGCCGCACCAACGCCGGTATTGCTGAAAGTCTCGTGATCGGCGTCGGTGCGGTTGAGAAACACGCCACATCAATCTTCAGCAAACTGAGTCTCGATGGCTCTGGCTCGGCGCACCGCCGGGTGCTGGCTGTACTCGCCTGGCTGCAACGCTAGGTCCGACAATGATCATCCGATGAAATGGAGACACCACGGTGGCTACTTACGTACTTGTTCATGGTTCCTGGCATGACGGCTCGATGTGGGAGCCCGTTGCCGCTGAACTGCGCAACGCCGGGCATGAGGTCTTCACTCCGACGGTCGCCGGCCACGGTAAGGATGGAGACAAGTCGGCCACCCACGCAGACGCAGTCGCCTCGATCGTCGATGCGATTGTCGGGGCAGGGCTCTCGGAGATTATCCTTCTCGGACACAGCTACGGTGGCACTGTCATTGCCCGGGTGTACGAGGAGATCCCCGCTCGCATCCGTCGCCTGATCTTCTGGAATGCGTTCGTCCCGGAGGCCGGGAACTCCCTCATGGATGAGGCGCCGCCACACTATCGAGACCTTTTCGCGCACCTTGCGGAGACGTCCCCTGACCGCACCGTCAGTCTGCCGTTCTCGATCTGGCGTGAGAACTTCATCCAGGATGCGACGCTCGAGCTCGCCGAGTCGACATTTGATCTGCTGTCTTCGGAACCTTTCGATCCGATGCTCGAGAAGCTGCCACTGGATCGCTTCTATGCCACGTTGTCGCAGGTGGGACGCAGCTTCATCAACGGCACGGAAGACACAGCGCTCCCGCCCGGTGAGTGGGGATGGCACCCGCGTATGTCTGGTCGGCTCATGGGAGCTCGCCTCGTTCAGCTCCCCGGAAGCCACGAGGTGATGTTGACGAACCCGGTCTTGCTGGCGCAGAAGATCCTAGAGGCCGGCCGCGACTGAAGAAAGTTGGCTCCCAGCGGGTGAGATCAAGGTGATTCCGAAGTGTTTCTGCGGGGAACTTCAGCACACACAGACCGTAACCCCGCAGAGTCGATGCATGTCATCTGTGTCACGGGCGATAGCGGCCACCGCCCTTCTTGGAATCATGTGTCTATCCGGCTGCAGTACTCAGATATCGTCCGGTGGTACTGGGACGTTCGAGCCACAGTTGGGGAACGTCGCGCTCGACGACCACGTGCGTGACGCGACCGTGCTGGTGGTCGGGGATTCTCTGGCTCACGCTCTTGGCGAGGGAATGGCCGCGGTAGTGGCCGCAGGTGAGCCGCGCAACGTTACGATTGTGAACGCCGCGATTGGCGGTTGCGGCATTCTGCTTCCCGAACAGCAGCAGGTCGGCGGCGTGATGGCTCCAACGAACCCGGAGTGCAATACCTGGCAAACGCGCTGGCCGGAACTTGTCCAGGAATATCAGCCGGATTACGTGTACTTCACGACTTCTTTCTGGGATGTTGCTCAACAGATTCTTGAAGAGGGCGATGTCGCCACGTCGATCGCGGACGAGGACGTGCAGCAACGGTGGATCGACAACGCGTCCGAAGCTATCGACACCCTGTCTGCTGGCGGCGCGCACGTTTTTCTCGATGACATCAACTCCGATGCGATGTATGGAGTGCAGAGTCGGACAGCCGAGGCCAACACATCCGTTGCCGTCACATTACTTTCCTTAAGAGGGCAAATCTGCACTGAGAACGGTTGCCCGCCATCGATCGATGGCATCCAAGTGTTTGACGACACCGGGCACCCGGCTGGCGAATCTCGTGACCGACTTGCCCGCTGGATCCTCAACCAGATGTTCGCCACTTCGTGACCCAGATCACAGCGGATACAACGGCGCATTCCCCGCGGGCTTCGGTGTTCCCGCTCGTTGCTGGACGTGGCGTACGGATCGATGCGATCGACGGTCTGCGGGCGATCGCTGTGGCCGGGGTTATCGCCTTCCATTTCGGTCTTGGCCCGAACGGAGGGTTCCTTGGCGTCGACTTGTTCTTCGTTATTAGCGGCTTCGTCATCACGCGTGCTCTCATTCGCGAGCATGATGCCACCGGACGTATCAGCCTCTCGCAGTTTTGGAAGCGGCGCTTTCGGCGCATTTTCCCCCTTCTTGCACTGATCCTCATCGCCGTCGCGATCTGGTCATGGACGCTGGAGGTATCTGCCAGCTTCCGGCACGCTGTATTCGAGGGCACTCTTGCAACGCTCATCTCCGCCGCGAACTGGTGGCAAATCTTCGGCTCGAGTGGGTACTGGTCGCTGACAAGCGACCGTGACCCGCTTTCGCACCTGTGGTCGTTGGGCGTCGAGGAACAGTTCTACTTGATCTTCCCGTTGCTCTTCGTCCTTCTTGTTCGCTTCATCGCGCCGGCTCTGCGATTGCGGGTCATGCTCACGGCCGCAATCGCGGCGTACTTGTGGACAGCGGTGTTCGCGACCACATCGCTCGCCAGTGTCGGCGTTGACCGGATCTACCTGGGCACAGATACGCGAAGCGGAGCGTTGTTGAGTGGCTGCGCACTCGCATTGTTCCTCGCGCGCCGAGAACAACGCGCATCGATGCTATTGACGCCAAAAACACGGAAACAGACGCGTCAGTACGCGCGTATCGTGTCGGCGTTCTCATTCGCGGCCGTCGTCGTGCTCATCGCATTGTGGACAGCCTCCGATGTCACAAACCCGTTGTTCTTTACGGTCGAGTTGCCCCTTTCAGGTCTTTTAGCGACGACACTCATCGGATGCCTCGTTCTCGCCCCTGCAAGCCCACTTGCTCGGCTCTTCGCTTTGCGACCGCTGGCGCTTTTGGGCCGCTGGAGCTACGCGCTGTATCTCTGGCACTGGCTGGTTTGGGTATTCCTTCAGCAGACTCCGTTGCGAGGGACAGGGTTTGTCGTCCCCGTCGCACTGGTCGCGACCTTGGCGCTGAGCGGGGCGAGCCACTACCTCGTCGAGCGCCCGATCCTACGTCGCTCATGGTCATGGCGAGTCATTGTGATATCCGTCGCGGTTGTCTCCGCTGTATTGGCGGTCTCGGCGACTATCGCACTCGTCACTACTCCGCTTCCTGAACCCGGGACGGGTGACGTTGTCGTGTCCACCCACTAAACGAAGGTCAGGGACTGCTGCACGGTTAGGTGACAGTTTCTAGTCACGCCGCCAGTGCGACGGTCGTGTTCATGATGGTCTCGAATTCGACGGGCGTCAAACGCCCCAGAGTGGCCTGCCGGCGGCGTCGGTGGTAGGTCCGTTCGATCCAGGTCACGATCGCGATGCGCAGCTGCTCGCGGGTGGTCCAGGAACGGCGATCGAGGACGTTCTTCTGCAACAGGGCGAAGAACGATTCCATGGCCGCGTTATCTCCGCATGACGCGACCCGTCCCATTGATCCGACCAGGCGGTGGCGGGCCAGAGCGCGCAGGAACTTCCGACTTCGGAACTGCGACCCGCGGTCGGAATGGACCACGCAGCCGGCAACATCACCACGCATCTGAACGGCGTTCTCCAACGCGCGAACGGCCAGGCTCGACTTCATCCTGGAGTCGATCGAGTACCCGACGATCTTGTTGGCGAACACGTCCTTGATCGCGCAGAGATAGAGCTTGCCCTCCGCGGTCTTGTGTTCAGTGATGTCGGTCAGCCAGAGCCGGTTCGGACCATCGGCGGTGAACACGTGCCTCACCCGCCCGTTCTCATCGGTCACGGTGCAGAGATCATCGTGAACGGCAGGGCCCGGCTTCTTGCCGTTCTTGCCCCGCTTCTTCCCGAACACGCTCCACCAGCCGTTCGCAGCCGCGATCCGCCACGCCGTCCGGTCCGCCATCGATTCCCCAGCGTCACGGGCCTCGTCCGCGAGCAACCGGTGACCGAACTCAGGATCGTCACGGTGCGCATCGAACAACGCATTCGCACGATATGCCTCCACCACCTCGCTACGCGTGATGGGGTCAGCCAGCCACCGGTAGTAAGGCTGACGAGCAAGCTTCAGAACCCGACACGTCACCGTCACGGGGATCCCCGCAGCGGCGAGCTCAATTACGAGCGGGTAGAACCTTTTCCCGGGAGATTCGCCTGCGACAGATACGCCGCCGCACGTCGCAGAACCTCATTCTCTTGCTCCAGCAGCCGAATCCTCTGACGCGCCTCCCGCAACTCCACGGTCTCACTGCGCGTCACACCGGGCTTGACCCCGTCATCGACCGCCGCACGCTGCAACCACTTGTGCAACGTCACCGTATGAACTCCGAAGTCTTTCGCGACCTGCTCGATGGTCACACCGGGCTCGCGGTTGCGCACGACGCGCACGACATCGTCACGGAACTCTCGCGGATAGGGCTTAGGCATGATGCCATCCTTCCAGGCCAGCCCGCCGGGCTAGCCAACTCAGATGTCACCTATTCATGCAGCAGTCCCTCATCTAGATGCTTCGAAATGCTTGCAAGCTACTATTCTCTGGGGTGCTCATAGCCCTATTCTGCGGATTCGCCACTCCCGCCGTTGCCTCGGAAGTCGTCACCGCAGACGTCGCTGATGTCGAGGCAGTGACGCTGGCTGATTCCTCTTTGGTGAGCGAACGGTCTGAACTCGTAACGCGGGATGAGGTACTTGCGCCGGCCGAATCGATAGGGGGCTGCTGCGGCCAACTGTGATCATCGACGATTTCGAGGACGCCACCGATGTCGTAGAGAATCCATTTCATCCCGGCAACCTATCCCGAGTGGATCACAGATGCAGTGTGATCTCGCCTTCTTCACGCAACTGGGCCGCCAGCGCCTGGTAAGCCTCGGATTTCTTGGTGTTCACGGCCTGTTCGACGATCTGCGGTTTCACCTCTTCGAATGTCGGCAGCGCCTCGCCACCGGACTGCTCCTGCTGGGCTACCGCCTGATCGTAGATTTCGCGAAGTTCCTGCTCGGTCGGTTCCGTATCGCCGACTTCCTCAGTCAGAAGTCGGTCCACCCGCTGCTGCATTTCCAGCTCGGCGTACACCTCTTCCTCGCCCATGCCCTGTTCCTTCAGCGCTGCGAGTAGTTCGTCCGTCGATCCCATCTGGTTGGCTGCGGCGAGCTGCTCCAGTGCGGAATCAAGTTCATTCTGAGTCAATTCGATCTTGCGTTCGTCAGCTTCCTGCGAGAGGAGTTCCGAGTCGACCATCGCTTCCGCCGTCTGCGTGCGCAACTGATCCTGATCGAGCGCTTCGCCAGTCTGCTGCGCTTGCATCTGCCACTGCGTGAACTGCATCTCATAGATACTGACGAATTCGTCCTTGGTGATCTCCACGCCGTTCACCTCCGCAACCACGTCGGGGACGCCCTCCAGATCAGGCTGCTGCGATGAACCCTCCTGTTGACTGCTCTCAGCTGGTTCCTCTGAACCGGTGCTGCTGCATCCGACGAGGCCCAACAATGCAACTGCGACGCCTAGCCCTACCCAAATTTTGCGACTCACTCAACTGTCCTTTCGCTGACGGGCGACGCTAACAGTGCGACCTGTGCGGCAGATCAATCGGGGGTGCGGAGTGTCAGCGTCCAAACGCCGACTTGCATCTCAAGCCGCTTGAGGTTGCAAGGTGGGAACATGAACATCTCAGATGACACTCTCTACTCCATCGGCGAAGTCGCGCATCGCACCGGGCTCAGCGTCAGCGCCATCCGTTACTACGCCGATGAAGGGCTCGTGCACCCGACGGACGCGACTGACGGCGGTCACCGCCTGTATGACGTGGATGCGATCGCCCGCCTGGAGTTCGTCCGCACGCTGCGCGACCTCGAGACCGGCCTGGATCAGGTGCGCCGCGTCCTCGCCGGTACGACATCGCTGCGCGATATTCTCGCTGAACATCTCGATGTCATCGAGAAACGGTCGAAGGATATTCAGTCGAAGCGGGCAGTGCTCCGCGCGCTTGTGCGGCAGGAGGGCACGGCCGAACGCGCGAACCTTCTGCGCAAACTGGTGACGATGTCCGACGCCGAGCGTCAGCGGCTGGTCGACGACTTCCTGGAGGACGTCTCCGCAGGGCTTCCGGCGGAGACGATCGAGCGGATCCGTGCAGCGCAGCCGATGCTGCCGGCGGACCCCGCCCCAGAGCAGCTCGATGCGTGGGTCACCTTGGCGGAGCTGCTGCGAGATGACCGGTTCCGCGCGGCGACCCGTTCCTATCTGCACGAGACGTACGCGGAGTTTCCCGGCTCGGAGATGGCGAAACCTCACGTGCAGAACTTCATCAACTCGGCGGGCGCTGATCTGACGCCGAAGCTGAAGGCTGCTCACCAGGCGGGATTCGCCGCCGATGACGCTCAGGTGATCGCCCTCGCCGCACAGATGGTCGAGCAATTGGCGCAGGCGTTCGGAGTCGCAGCCGACGACGACCTCCGACGGCGGCTCGCCGGCCGCTATCGCGATCTCGACAGCACCACTCTCGAGGCGCTCCAGGATCCGGAATACAACGCCACCGAGGGGCGCTACCTCGAACTGGTCTCGATCATCAATGATCAACCGCATCCGGATGCGGCTCTCCTGGACAGCGCTCGCCGAGAGCAGAGCGACGGTGACGGACCCAGTTTCCGAGACCTCGGCCGGTGGCTGTCCGCCGCAATACTCGCCGCACGGTGATTCAGAGGTCTGCACGAACGGAGGCGCCTCGTGATGATCTTTACAGGCTGCCCCGGAGCTGCGTCTAGACGGGTCAGGTCGGGCACGAGACCGTCTTCGTGTCGACCGGACGCCTCAAGGTCGCGGTTTCGTGGGCGAAGGAGCAGACTGGCTTGATGCTGATTCGCGACGCTACCCCCGCCGATTGGCCCACTATCTGGCCCTTCCTGCAAAAGATCGTAGCGGCGGGAGACACCTTCACCTACTCCCCGGAACTGAGTGAGGAAGAGGCCGAGGCGGCGTGGATGGTGCGGGCGCCGGGTCGCGTGGTCGTAGCTGAAGCAGCCAGTGGCGGCGTGGTCGGAACCGCAAATATGTATGCAAATCGCGCTGGCCCTGGCGCCCATATTGCCAGCGCGAGCTACATGGTGGACCCAGACCACCAGGGCAGAGGGGGAGGGCGGGCGCTCGTCTCGGACTCACTCCGCTGGGCACGAGCGCGAGGCTTCCGTGGGATGCAGTTCAATGCTGTCGCCGAGACCAACTCCTACGCAATCAGGCTCTACGAGTCGCTCGGCTTCACCATAATTGGAACCACCCCAGGCGGCTTTCGCCACCCAGCGGAAGGCGATGTGGGGCTGCACGTCATGTTCTGCCCGCTTTGACCAAAGCTACCGGTTTGAGCCCGCTTACCACCGTGTGTGAAATCCTCGCTCGGCATGAGTTGTCTCCGGGGACGAGCGCATCGAGGTGCGCTCCGCAGGTTCCGTCCCCGCCGACCTCCGCAATCAGGAGAGGAGGAACCCGTCCGATAGCCTGGCGCAATGAAGCGCAGGAGATTGGTAGCCCCGACAGCAGTTGCTCCGGAACCCGCACCCCCGGCTCTCTCGCCGGCGTTGCGCGTTCTCATCGGGCTTGCCGCCGCAGTGGTCGTGCTCGCGGGGATGTTCTTCGCACGGGAGGTGATCGGGCCGCTCGCGCTGGGCGCAGTCATCGTCATCATCTGCCATCCGCTGCGGCATCCGCTCGAAAAACGCGGATGGCCGCGCTGGGCAGCGACTACCGCCGTCATCGTCGTTGCGTACCTGATCCTTGCCGCGCTCGCCGCAATGCTCATCTACGCGGGCGCACAGTTCGCGAAGCTCGTCGGCGATGTGTACAGCGACCTCCAGGCATCCGTACGTGATCTGACCGGCTGGTTGCAATCAGTGGGGCTCGGCAGCGAGGTGACCGAGGCCACGGCCGCAATCCTCAAGCCCGCGAACGTACTGTCGTTCGTCTCGTCACTCAGCGGGTCTGTTCTCGCCGTGCTGACCGCGTTCTTTTTCGTTCTCGCGTATGTCATCTTCATGGCCGCCGACGGATCGCGGTACGCGCGCGCAGAGGCATCGTTCGGTCCCGCCGCGCGCCCGGCCATCGCACGCTTTCACACCTTCAACGCGGGTGTTCGTCGCTATTACATCGTCAACGCGACGTTTGGTGCCATTGTCGCCATCGTCGACGGGCTTGCACTGTGGGCGTTGGATGTGCCGGCGCCGATCGTGTGGGCGATTCTTGCGTTCGTCACGAACTTCGTGCCGAACATCGGGTTCGTGCTGGGTCTGCTTCCGCCGGCCATGCTGGCGTTTGTGGTCGGAGGCTGGCCGCTCATGCTCATCGTCATCGCGATCTACATCGTCGTCAACGTCACACTGCAAGTGCTCGTGCAACCGAAGTTCGTCAGCGACGCGGTCAACCTGAGCCTGACGCTGAGCTTCTTCTCGGTGATCTTCTGGACGTTCGTCATCGGTCCGCTCGGCGCTATCCTGTCGATTCCGCTGACGCTGCTCGTCCGAGCTCTCGTTCTCGAGGGGGACCCCGGCGCGCGCTGGTTGCGCTGGCTTTCCGGAGATGCGGACGCCGCGGTCAATCCCGCGTGATCAGCGTTCGAGGATGCCGCGTGTCATCGTAGTGGGACGAAGATCGAGCCGGCGCAGCAGCTGAGCATTGAGCGCGACAACGATGGTGGACAGTGACATCAGGATCGCGCCCACCGACATCGGCAGGATGAAACCGATCGGTGCGAGGACGCCGGCGGCGAGCGGCACGGAGATGAGGTTGTAACCCGCGGCCCACCAGAGGTTCTGACGCATCTTCCGGTAGGCGGCGCGAGACAGCTCGATAACAGACAGCACAGAGCGCGGATCGTCGCTGGCGAGGATCACACCGGCCGATGCGATGGCAACATCCGTTCCTGCGCCGATCGCCAAACCGACATCCGCCTGGGCAAGAGCGGGCGCATCGTTCACACCGTCACCGACCATGGCGACCTTCCGGCCTTCGCGCTGGAGTTCCTGAACCTGTGCGGCCTTGTCTTCTGGACGGACACCGGAGAAGACACGATCGATTCCGAGTTCGTGGGCGACCGCCTGGGCGACAGCTTCCGCATCTCCCGTGATCATCACCACCTGCAGGCCCAGACCGTGCAGCGCGTCGACGGCGCTGCGCGATTCTGAGCGGATCTCATCGGCGAGTTTGAGCGCACCGATGACCCGGCCGCTGTCGAGGACATGGAGGATGATCGCGCCGTCGGCGCGCCACTTCTCGGCGATCGCGAGCTCATCGACGCGTTCTTCGCTGAGCAGGTGAGGCCCGCCCACGCGAACAGTGCGACCTTCGACCGTGGCGGTGACACCCACAGCAGGCGAGGACGCGAACTGGGAGCTGTCGGGCACGGCCAGCTGCTTGTCGGCGGCGGCGCGCACGATGGCCCGCGCGAGTGGATGCTCGCTGTCGGCTTCCGCCGCCGCTGCCAGCACCAGCACCCGGTCGGCGTCGAGGCCGTCGACCGCGACCACCTCGGAGACGACCGGCTCACCTCTGCTGAGGGTGCCGGTCTTGTCGAACAATACGGTGTCGACCGTGCGCATACTCTCGAGTGCCAGACGGTCCTTGACCAGTACGCCAGCGCGCGCCGCACGCTCGGTGGCGATGGACACCACAAGCGGGATGGCAAGGCCCAGAGCGTGCGGGCAGGCGATGACGAGCACAGTGATGGTGCGGATCACGGCGGCGTCCGGCATCCCGACCAGCGTCCAGATGAGCGCGGTGAGCAGCGCGGCACCCAGTGCGAACCAGAACAGCCAGCCGGCGGCGGTGTCGGCCAGGCGCTGCGCGCGAGAAGACGAGTTCTGCGCGTCGGCTACCAGACGACGGATGCCGGCGAGCGCCGTGTCGTCGCCCGTCGCGGTGACCTCGATCCGAAGACCGGAGTCGGTGGCGACGGTTCCCGCGGTGATCTGGTCACCGACGCTGCGGCTCACCGTGCGGGACTCTCCGGTAACCATGGATTCATCCATCGATGCCCGCCCGTCGACGATGCGTCCGTCAGCAGGGACGCTGCCGCCCGGCCGCACGATGACGAGGTCGCCGATGATGAGATCGGCGGGAGCGACGGTGACGACGTCATCGCCCTCGATGCGTTCGGCCTCGTCGGGGAGAAGCGCGGCGAGTGAATCCAAAGCTGATGTGGTCTGGGCGAGCGAGCGCATCTCGATCCAGTGCCCCAGCAGCATGATCACGACGAGGAGTGCGAGTTCCCACCAGAAATCGAGTTCGTGGTGCAGCAGCCCCAGCGTCGCGCCCCAGGACGCTACGAATGCGACGGTGATGGCCAAGCCGATCAGGAGCATCATGCCCGGTTTGCGAGAGCGGATTTCGCTGACCGCGCCGACCAGGAACGGCTTACCGCCCCAGAGATACATGACCGTTCCCAGTGCGGGCGAGACCCAGTGCAGCAGCGGGGCATCCGGAAGCGGGTATCCGACGATCATCGCGAACATGCCGGACAGCGCGACCGTCGGGATCGCGAGCGCGAGCATAATCCAAAACAATCGGCGGAACTGGCCGGCGTGATCGCCATGCCCGCCGTGCCCTGCGTGGCCGCCATGACTATCGTGCTCTGCGTGACTGCCGTGTGCGTCGGGCGCGTGCTCTGCGTGCTGTCCGTGCGAGTCGTGCTCTGCGCCCTCACGCCCGCCATGGTGCTCGTGGTGTGTCGAGGTCATGATGCGCCCAACCTTATACCCACCCGGGGTATGGGTGGGAGTCACTCGGTGGAACGACTCCCCGTGGTGTGGCGCTGCCTGGTCGCCTCATAAAGGATGGCCGCGGTCGCATTCGCCGCGTTCAGGGAAGACGCGTGCCCGGTCATCGGAATGCGAGTGAGGACATCGCACGCCTCTTTCCACGCGGCCGACATTCCGGAGTGCTCGTTGCCGGTCACGATCAGGGTGGGACCGGTGAGATCGACGTCCCAAACATCAGCCGTGCCGGCTTCATCGGTGCCGACGATCTGCACATTGATGCCCTGGTCGCGCAACTGCGCGACCCAATCGAGAACCTGACGGATGCTGGAAAGCCGCACTGTCGGGGTCATGATCGCCGATCCCGTCGAAGCTCGCAGTGCCTGCGGGTCGTAGGGATCGGCGGCGTGGCCCGTGGTGATCACGCCGTGCCCGCCGAGCGCATCGACCGTGCGCACGATCGAGCCGATGTTGCCTGGTGAGGCTGGGCGATCCAGTGCCACGTACAGCCCGTCCGCCGGCGTCGGCAGGCGCGACAGATCATCCGCCGGAATGCCGGCGATCAGCAGCAGTTCCGGTGCGTCATCGCTCTTCTCGCCGAGCTCTGCCATCAGCTCCGGCGCCACCAGATACGGCACCGCACCTGCGCGCTCCGCAGCCTCGATCGTCTCCGACGCCCACGACGAGCGTGTGCTGCCATGCGTGATCAGCACCGCACGCAGCGACAGGTCCGATGCCAGCGCGAAGTTGATGGGGCGCACGCCCTGCACGATCATCTCTCCCGCGCGATTGCGCTTGGTGCGATTGCCGAGCAGGGTCTCCCAATACTGGAAGGTCGCGTTCCTGGTCGATACGGCCTTGGTGCGACGCGGTCGAGAATCCGGAGACATCGTGTGGGCTGGGCCTCTCTGCGGGGGTGTGTCGCCGGGGAGGCGACACCTTCGAGCGTACCGAGACTCAGTACCAGTTGACCGCCTGCGAGTGACCCCACGCGGAGCACGGTGAACCGTACACGCGCTGGATGTAGTCCAGGCCCCAGCGGATCTGGGTCGTGGCGTTGGTCTGCCAGTCGGCGCCGAAGCTTGCCATCTTGTTTCCGGGCAGTGACTGGGGGATGCCAGTGGCGCCGGAGGGGTTATACGCCTGGTAATCCCAGCCGGATTCCTTCTGCCACAGCGAGTTCAGGCAGGAGAACTGGTCGGCGCCCCAGCCGTAATCGCTGGCCGCGATCTGCTGCGCCACGGCCCGAGCGCCATCCGGAGTGTTGGCCGCCGCGAGGGCAGCCACGGCAGCTTCTGCCGCCTGCTTCTGTGCGACCGCAGCATCCAATCGCTCGCGCACGGCCGCGCTCTGGGTCACCACCTGCTCGGTTTCCGACGCCAGATCGCCGGTGCGCTCTACGCGATCCAGTACCGCGTCCGCATCGGGGTCATCGAGCCGATCCAGCGCGCTCAGTAGCCCCGCCGTATCGATCGCGATGGAGTCTGGGCCCAAATCGAGTCCGGAGGAGCGTGCATCCGTGACGACGACGGCTGCGTCGTTCAACGCAGCGCGCGACGCCGCGGTCGCAGCTTCTGCCTCCTCGAGGCCGATGCCGAGGTCAGCCGCCTCCATAACGACAGCTCGAGCCGGGCCTGCCGCAGATGCGGGGGCTGCGGTGGCGATACCAAGGGTGGCGAGAACGCCGATCGCTGCGCCGGCGACAAGCGTAAGGGCGGCGATGCGTGGGCGGACAGGGGTGAGCAGAGCAGTTTCGGGCATGACGAACGTAACGATCCTTTGAAGTAACGGGGGCCGAATGGCCGGCGCGCTGTCGGGTCAAGTGCGCAAGGTAACGATTCTGCATCAGCGTCCCTGTGTGTGGCCTCCCGGATTCCTGGATGCCCGGTGTGAGCGGTGTGAAGGGAAAACTCGCTACTCGGCGTTGCCAAGTAGCGGTACCTGTTCGACGTCGCCGCAGCGCCGAACGATGTGCGTGAATCGATCAGCCTGACCTGGTAGGAAACCCCTCGATCGTGGGCACGGGCGCGCTCCGACTTGTTCGTGGGGGTTAACCGGGGGCGAACTTTGTGGCCATGTCGTGGCGGGAATCGAATCGGGCACCGCCGAACCCTATATTCGGAGTCAAGTCGCCCTGCGATATTCCGGTCCGCAGAGCGACAGAGACACACAGCGTTGCCGTTGCACGTGCCGCCCGACTTCGTCGCGCGTACGTCAGCGGCGTGGCAGTGGTTGAGCGCCGAGGGGGCAGCAGTGATGAGGAATGCGCAGAGACGCCGTACACGCGGACGTGGCACAGAGGAGCTCGGGTTCGGACAGCACATGCGGCGTATCGCTGCCCTCGCCGCCTCAGCACTCGTCGTCGGATTGTTCGCAGCAGTGTCACCGCTGGCAGCTCCCACCGCGAGCGCCGCGCCGGGCGATCCGTTCGATGGCTCACGGCCTACGGTATTCGTCGCGCAGTCGCAAACAGGCGACCCTACGGGGATGTACCGCTCGGAGACCTCCGGAGACGGCACGTACGCATTCACGCCCGAGGGTGGTCCGATCGCCAGCGGCAACTACAACGCGATCAGCTACAACGCCGATACTCAGCTTGTTTATGGCGCAGTGATCACCGCCATCGGAGCGATTCCGCGGAACGCGTTCGTGCGCATCGGCGAGGGCGGTTTCGTGACCCGAGTCGGCTCGGCGACCTACCCAGTGGCGCAGTGGGCTGGTGCGTTCAACCCTGCAAACAACCGGCTCTACACGACCAATGGCGGGGTGGGCATATCGGCCGTTCTCTACCAGGCGAATCCCGCCACGGGAGCGATCACCGCCGGTGCCACGATCACCGGCACGAACTGGACGCTGGCAGACTTCGAGTTCCACGACGGATACCTCTGGGCCTTCAATTACAACGCCGCTCAGCCGGCCGGCACAATCGCCCGCATCGATCCGACCACGGGCATCCTCACAAACTTCCCCGGAGTGATTCCGGGTGCGGTGGGTGGCGCCTGGGGTGCAGCCTGGAAGTTCGGAAACGGGAACCTCGGATTCTCCAACAACGGCACCGGCAACATTGCGCAGCTTCGCATCACGGATGGCGCTTCCGCGACGCCCACGTTCGAGGTCATCTCGATGTCCGCAGGTCCTCCCTCATCGGGTAATGACGGCACGGCGATCCCCGGCGACCCGGTGGATCTGGTGATGGACAAGGCCGCTCCGCCGACGTTCGTTCCCGGTGGTGACGTGACATACACCCTCACGGTGATGAACAACGGCCCCGGCGAATCAAGCGGCTGGGCCTTCTCCGACGTCGTACCGGCCGAGTTGACGGGCGTGACTGTCACGAGCGCCGACGCCACCTGCACCGCCAACGGCAACACGGTGAACTGCGCGGGCGGTCGCCTGCTTGCAGGGGACAGCGTAGAGATCACGATCACGGGTACCTCCTCTGCGACAGCGGTGGCCTGCTTCAGCAACACCGCGACCGTGCTCGGCAACGAGCTCGACCCGGATGAGACGAACAACTCCGATTCCGCGGAGGTATGCCCTCGCATCCTCGAGATCACCAAGCAGTCTGACGCCACGCAGGACACGCGCGTGGGCGACACGGTGACGTACATCGTCACAGCGACCAACGTCGGTGCTGCCGACTACACCGACGCGGATCCCGCCTATGTGTTCGACGACGTCTCGGCAGTTCTCGACGATGCGACCTACAACGCTGATGCTTCCGCGACGCTTCCAGGCACGGTGTCCTACACCGCTCCGACACTCAGTTGGTCTGGTGCACTCGCTGCCGGCGCGACGGTCGAGCTGGAGTACACCGTCACGTTGGTTGCGGGCGGCGATGGCGACGTCCGCAACGTGGCGTGGGAGCCCAACGTCCCGACGGACTCGACTCCTCCGACGTGTGCTCCGCCCGTCGACGGTCGTGACCCGGTGACCGGGGAGAGCTGTGCAGAGGTCGAGTTCCTGCTGCCCAAGCTCACCATCACGAAGACCGCGGATCGCACCGACCTTCCCGCGGTCGGGGAGAGCGTCGAGTACACCGTCGTCGTGACCAACGTCGGCCCCGGTGTGTTCACCGCGGCAGAGCCGGCAACCTTCACCGATGATCTGACTGAGGTTCTCGACGACGCCACCTACGTCTTCGGGAATTTGTCGTCGGGGGTCGTGATGTACGTCGAGCCCAAGCTCTCCTGGTCCGGCGCCCTCGGTGTCGGCGAGTCGGCCACCGTAACCTACTCGGTCGTCTACACGGGTGCCGGCGACCAGCTCCTCGACAACCGGGCGTGCATTCCCGCCTCGGAGACGGCTGCCGGCCAGCCGAGCTGCGACACTGTGCAGATACCTGGCTCTGATCTGACGCAGTGGAAGCAAGCGACGCCGTCGTCGGATCCCGTAGTTGCGGGATCGACCATCACTTACACGCTGTTCTTCAACAACACAGGGGAAGCCCCGGCAACGGTCAACGCCGTGGACAACCTCGTGCACGTTCTCGATGATGCTGAGGTCACCATCGAGCCGGTCTCGCCCAACGGGTTGACCGTCGTGCGCGATGGGGACGAGATCGCGATCAGCGGCGAGGTGCCGGTAGGCGAGCAGTACACCGTCACCTACACCGTGACCGTTCTGCCGGATGCCGAGCGCGGCGACAGCATCGCGACGAACTTCCTGCTTCCGCCGGGAGAGACACCTCCGGGGGCCGATGTGTGCGTGCCGACCGATCCGCAGCAGCCGGACTGCACGACCACTCCGATCAGCGGGGTTACCTACGCCAAGTCCGTGGTCGCCTCGGAGAATCCGGTGAGCGCAGGCACGGAGCTCACCTACACGATCGTCGTTACCAACACCGGCGCGACCGATGTCGCAGTCAACCGCGACGACGACTTGAACGGCGTGCTCGACGACGCGACGATCACAACCGCCGTCGCATCCGACACGGCAACCGTCACAGCGACAGGACCCGATGCGGGGATCATCGCCATCCGCGGCACGCTGCCGGCAGGCGCAAGCGCCGAGATCACCTATACCGTGACGGTGAAGCCTGCGGCAGAGCGTGGCGACAGCACCGCAGCCAACTACCTGGTGAACCCGGGAGAGGAACCAGACCCGAATTGCGACCCCGCAAGCGGGCAGTGCACATCGACACCGATCAAGAGCTACAGCGTTTCGAAGACCGCAGACAAGGACACCGTTGTTCCCGGTGAGATCCTCACCTACACCGTCTCGGTCGTGAACACCGGAGCCGTCCCCTTCGATGCGGCAGAACCAGCGTCGTTCGTCGATGATCTCGCGGAGGTGCTCGACGACGCGACATACAACGACGACGTCTCCGCCGGCGGCACAGTGGCGGGCGACGAGCTCAGCTGGACCGGCCCGCTCGCCATCGGAGAGACGGTGACGGTCACCTACTCCGTCACAGTCAACGATCCGGCGACTGGTGACGGCGTTCTCGGCAACGCGGTCGTACCGAACCAGACGATCGGCGAGTGCGATCCCGCACTCGTCTGCGAGACGCAGACCCCGGTGCGTTCGCTCACCGTGGAGAAGACTGTCGACGTCGCTTCGGCGATGCCTGGTGACGTCGTCACCTACACCGTCATCGTGACGAATACCGGTCGGGCCGACTACACCGACGAGGTACCGGCGGCTTTCGCCGACGAGCTCGCGGCGGTCCTTGATGACGCCGTGTACAACGACGACGCGTCCGCCGGTGCGACACTCTCCGGCACGGTGTTGTCCTGGTCCGGCCCGCTCGCAGCGGGACAGTCCGCCACCGTGAGCTACTCGGTGACCGTCAACGACCCGATCAGCGGCGACCAAAACCTCGTCAACACTGTCACGTCCCCGTCTCCCGGAAGCACATGTGCGCTCGATGCAGAATGCATCACCGAGACCCCGGTCGCGTCGTTCACCGTGAACAAGGAAGCAGATCAGGTCTCTGTGCTGCCCGGCGGGATCATCAACTACACGGTCACCGTGACGAACACGGGCGAAGTTGCGTACACGACGAGCAAACCGGCGAGCTTCTCCGACGATCTGTCCGGGGTGTTCGACGATGCCGTCTACAACGACGACGTCTCCACCGGCGGTGAGATCAGCGGCAACACGCTCACCTGGTCTGGTGCGCTGCCAGTGGGGGAGAGTGTAGAGGTGACGTACTCGGTCACCGTCGATGCCTCTGTCACCGGCGACTTCACGCTGAACAACGAGGTCGTACCGACCGCCCCCGGTGGTGCCTGCGATGTGTGCCTGACGGAGACCCCGGTCTCTGCCTTCCACGTCAAGAAGTCTTCCGCGTCAACCGAAGTCGTCCCCGGCAGTGTCGTCGACTACCGGATCGTCATCACTAACACCGGTCAGGTCGACTACACAGATGCCGAACCTGCATCCTTCAGCGACGACCTCGCCGCGGTCCTCGACGACGCAACTTACAACGGCGACGCGGCCAGCGACAGCGGTGCGGGCGTCGAATACGTCGATGGCGTGCTCGAATGGACCGGGCCACTGGCGATCGGCGCATCCGTGACTGTTACGTATTCCGTCACCGTCAACGACCCCGCCACCGGCGACCGTCGCCTCGACAACACCGTGGTGACGCCGCCCGGGGGTAACTGTGAGATCGGATCGAATGATCCCGATTGCACGAAGAAGATTCCGGCGGCATCGTTCTCGCTCTCCAAGAGCGCGGATGTGACGAGCGCGGTTCCCGGTGACATCATCACCTACACCGTGACGGTCACGAACACCGGCACCGTCGACTACACGGCCGGCTCGCCGGCGTCGTTCAGCGATGACCTGTCGCGTGTGCTCGACGACGCGGCATACAACGACGATGTGTCCACCGGCGGTGTCGTCACCGACGATCTGCTCGAGTGGAGCGGAGCGCTCGCCGTGGGCGAGGCCGTGACCGTGACCTACTCGGTCACGGTGGACGACCCGGTCACCGGCGACTTCGTCCTGAGCAACGTCGTCACACCGACGGCTCCGGGCGGAGAGTGCATCGAGGGCGAATGCGCGACGACGACACCGATCGCGTCGTACCTCGTCTCGAAGGCTGCTGACCCGGCGACCGTCGTGCCCGGTGATGTCGTGATCTACACGGTCACCGTCGAGAACATCGGCGCCGTTGCGTTCGATGTCGACTACCCGGCGACGTTCACGGACGACCTGTCCGAGGTGCTCGACGACGCCACGTACAACGGCGATGTCACCGCTGGAGGCAGTGTCGCAGGCGAAGAGCTCAGCTGGACCGGCTCGGTCGATGTGGGTGCGACGTCGATCGTCACGTACTCCGTCACGGTCAACAACCCGGCGACGGGTGATGGCACTCTCATCAACGCAGTGATGCCCGATGGTCCCGGTGGCGATTGCGACCCTGATCTCGAATGCGTGGTGGAGACACCGGTGCAGTCGTTCTCCGTGGAGAAGACAGCCGACGTCCCTACCGCGATGCCAGGTGACGTGGTCGCATACAGCGTGACCGTCACGAACACGGGGCACGTGGACTACACCGACGCGGCACCGGCATCCTTCACGGATGACCTCACCGCTGTACTGGATGACGCCGTCTACAACGACGATGTGTCATCTGGTGCAACGGTCGACGGAACGGTGCTGGCCTGGGCTGGAGCGCTGGCAATCGGCGAGTCCGTGACCGTCACCTATTCGGTGACAGTCAACGATCCGATCAGTGGCGACCAGACGCTGCGCAACTCGGTCACCCCCACCGCCCCAGGCGGAGTGTGCGTTACGGACACCGATTGCGTGGTCGAAACACCGGTGGCCTCGTACACGGTGAGCAAGCAGGTGGATGCTGCGACGTCGCTTCCCGGCGGTGTAGTCACCTATTCGATCACGGTGACCAACACCGGCGCGGTTGATTACACCGAGGCGAACCCGGCGAGCTTCTCGGATGATCTCGCAGGTGTGCTCGACGACGCCGTCTACAACGGCGACGTCTCTGCGGGCGGCACTGTCAGCGGCAACACGCTCACATGGACCGGTCCGGTCGCGGCGGGTGAGAGCATCACGGTGACATACTCCGTCACCATCGATGACCCGATCCTCGGCGACTACACGCTTGTCAACGCCGTGATTCCAACGGCGCCCGGCGGAGAATGCGACCTGGAGTGCACGACTCGGACACCGTTGGCGTCATTCCATCTGGCAAAGACGACCGCATCGACCGAGGTGGTCCCGGGTGATGTCGTCGAGTACAGCATCGTCATCACCAACACCGGTCAGGTCGACTACACCGATGCGATGCCGGCTTCCTTCACGGATGACCTCGCGGCGGTGCTCGATGACGCCACCTACAACGGCGATGCGACAAGCGACAGCGGTACAGGCATCGAGTACGTCGACGGCGTGTTGTCGTGGTCCGGCTCGCTTGCGGTCGGGACCAGCGTCACGGTGAGCTATTCCGTGACGGTCAACGATCCGCTCACCGGTGATCACCGACTCGAGAACGCGGTCGTGGCGCCTGAAGGGATCGGTGGCAACTGTGCACCGGGTTCGACGGACCCCGACTGTGTGGCCAACGTTCCCGCGGCATCCTTCACCGTTTCGAAGAGTGCGGATCAGGCATCCGTACTTCCGGGTGACACCGTCACCTACACCGTGACTGTCACGAACACAGGCGAGGTCGCCTACACACAGGAGGAGCCCGCCTCCTTCACCGACGACCTGTCGCGTGTTCTCGACGACGCCACCTACAACGATGACGTCTCAGACGGCGGCACCGTGGATGGTGACACGCTGAGCTGGAGTGGCCCATTGGCCGTCGGCGAGAGCGTCGAGGTGACGTACTCGGTCACCGTGGACGTTCCCGTCGAGGGAGACTTCACGTTGCGCAACGTCGTCATGCCTTCCGCCCCCGGCGGCGAGTGCATCGAGGGGGAGTGCGTCACTCAGACGCACGTCGCGTCGTACACGGTCTCGAAGGCCGCGGACGTCGAAGACGTGATCCTCGGCGGAGTCGTCACCTATAGCGTCACGGTCACGAACACCGGCCAGGTCGCGTACACGGCGGATGCTCCGGCATCCTTCGTCGATGACCTTTCTGACGTCCTCGACGATGCCTCCTACAACGGAGACATCTCGGAGGGCGGCGCGGTAGACGGAGACGAACTGACCTGGTCCGGGCCATTGGCGGTGGGCGAGTCGGTGGTCGTCACCTACTCCGTCACCACCACTAAGCCGGCAACGGGTGACGGGATCCTCCGAAACGCGGTGTTCGCCGACGGGCCTGCAGGCGGCTGCGCCATCGGCACGGAATGCATCGTGGAGACGCCCGTCGCATCCGTGCACGTGACGAAGAAGGCGTCCACGAGTACCGCAGCGGTGGGCGACACTGTGACCTACACGATCACCGTGACCAACACTGGACAGGTCGACTACACGGATGCGCGCCCCGCAGCGTTCACAGACGACCTCAGCTCGGCGCTGAAACTTGGCGTCTACAACGACGATGCTTCTCAGGGCACGACGTACGAGAAGCCGGTGCTGCGCTGGCAGGGAGCGCTTGCGATCGGTGAAAGCATCTCGGTGACGTACTCGATCACGACGACGCGCGTGGGAGAGATCCGCAATATCGTGGTGACGCCGCTGGATTCCGGCGCGAACTGTGCGCCGGAATCGGACGATCCTGATTGCCTGACGACCACTCAGGTCGTTCCGGGACTGGCGATCACCGGTGGCTCCGCCTGGGTACTCGGCGGCGCTGGGGGAGTGGTGCTGGTGGCGCTCGGGATCTGGCTATATGCCAGACGTCGCGGCCTCCACGCCGTGGCATAACAACTCTCCGGACGCTCCTGCCCACCGCCCCACCGATGGGCAGGAGCAGTTGGAGCAGTGCCTCCCGACAGCGGATTCCTCCCCAGGGCGCTCGTTCGGGAGGCATGGCAAGAGGCCAGCTGCACATGCGCTGGCCTCCTCTGCCCGATTGGCCGACGATGCCACGTCATCGATATGGTCGAATCGATCAGAGTGGACGGAGCCGCATTGCAGACGGGCGAGAAGACAATCGATGCCCTCGAGTCTGGGCGGCGAGCCCCGGCTGCTTACCGGTTGGATGGCCCAGAACGATTCGTCATCATCCCGGCCGGGTCAGCATCCGAGAGCATCGATCATGTAGTGGCTTGGACGCGGGGTTCGGCCGCCGCGGCATCCGCCGTCGTTGTCTGGCTGGATCCGCGCTCGCAGGCCGAAGGAACGACCGCGCGTGCTGGCGCGCTCTGGGTACGGATGATCACTCTTCTGCACTCGCACGGGCACATCGACGATGACAGGCTCTATCGTGATCTCATGGCTGCCTCTGCCAGTGGGGACAGCGCACTTGGCATTCTGGCGAGAATCATTCAGGACCTGGACCGCGCGGTCGTCGTGGTTTTTCATGGCGAGGGAGCGGCACCGGCTTTCGCCGCGCAGGTGGAATCCGATGTCGCAGACCTGCTCGCCCAGACGACGAAGTTGCGAGTGATCGTGGTGAAAGAGGTCGCTCCTTCGCTGGCGGAACCCCTCGAGTCTTCGAAGGCGGCACCCCGTTGTGTCGACCTTGCGATGCAGAGATTCATCCGTGACACAGGAGCGGCGCCTTATCTCGATGCGCAGCTCGCGAGAGCATTGACGGGTCACGACGACGCGGCGCTCCAGCTCGATCGGCTGGTGCAGAAAGGGCTCGGCACCTGGCACGCAACATCCGATGGCAAACCGGAGTTTTACTACGTCGACGGCGTGTACGAAGAAGCGCAGGCTAACGCCACAGGCTTCTCCCGGAGCCGCACCGAGCAGGGCACGGCAGCGGTCATAGCGCGCTGGTTCCTCACCGAGCGATTCGATCCGAGCGCAGCGTTGCCGTTCGCCGTGCGCAGCGGCGACATCGACCTGATCGCTGCGGTCGGCATGCGATTGTTCCCCCTGGGCGGAGACGACGGTGATGTGTACGCAGACATGATCCGGCGCATTCCACGATCCGAGCAACTGGCGCATCCGATCCTGGCGCTGTGGATGGGCACCCAGCTCGCCCTTCAGCCCGACGGCATGGATCGCGCAATGGTGTATCTCCGGGCAGCAGGTGACAGGGCTGCTGCTACCGCGCGTTCGCTCCCGCCTACCGAACGTGCGATCCTCGACGGAGTGGAGGCGTATGTGCTGCGCCGGAGTGGTCAGGTGAGCGCGGGACGTGCGAAGGCGAGGATCGCGTCACGTGACCTGGCGAAGCTCGCGCTGAATCGAAAGCTCGATCCCTCTCTGAATCAGGTTCTCGTGACCGTGTGGCATCAGGTGGGCGTCAGCCTCGTCTACGCCGGGGCGCGCAACGAAGCGGTCGAGCTCTACCGTCTTCTCTTCGACTACTGCGACGAGCATGCGCTGGGGCATCGGCGCAACTCATCGGCGTCGATGCTCGCGTTCATCGCCGCCGACAACGGTTCCGTTCGCGAAGCCGAGAGGTGGCTGGAACTGGTCATCGAGGAGGATTGGCCGTCGGCGTGGCGTACCGGTTACACCAGAACCTACCGTGACCTCGCCGAGATACTGATCGCTGTGAACCAGGTGGACGCGATGCGTCTCGACGGAGTCTTGTCACGCTTCATCGCGTTCGAATCAGAGACGGAGCATTGGGATATTGTCGTGTTCGCGCAGGTATGCGCCGCGTTGATCCGGGGCGATGTCTCGGCGGCATCGACCTGGTTCGATGAGCGTGTCGGTGAGCGGCTCGATGGGACGACGCATCCAGTCATCCGTGAACGCCTGCGCCTGTTGCGCCTGATGCTACGAGCGGCCGGCGCCGATCCTCACCAGGAGATCACGGGGCGACGGACGGTCGCAGCCAGGGCCACGCACGCTGCTCTCAGTGCAATTATCGCCGCGCGCACGGCGGATGCGGACCGGGCGGTGGCAGATGCCGTCACCGCAGGCCTCTCGGCACGCACCCCGCTTGAGCAGGGCTTTGCGATCATCGCCTCGCTGCTCGTGGCCCGCCACAGCGCCCACTCCGTCGATCTCGTGACTGCGCGCACCAAACTCCATATGCTGGCTGAGATCCATGGACTGCGCTTCCCGCTCATCTATCTGTCCGCGTCTGATCGTCAAGCATTGCTCGCCGGGTCAGGTGCCGGCACCGAATCGCCGCATCCCCTTCAACCGGTGCTGCGGGCGGTGCCGACCTGTGTGCAATCGGACGGAATGGAGACCCGCCGGGCTCTGCTGACGCGTCAGGAGATCGCCGTGCTGCGCGCCCTGTGTGCTCACAGCTCACGGCAAGACATAGCGGAGCAACTGCACTTGTCGGTGAACACGGTGAAGGTGCATCTCGGATCCGTGTATCGAAAGCTCGGTGTTCACTCGCGCGCCGAGGCTCTGGTGGCCGCATCGCTGCTCGGTGTGCTCCCGAAAGAACGATGAATTTCGGCGTGCCCGCGTTACTCGACGAGCTTGCCCTCGGACGAGACGCTGCGGATGAGCGCCTGGATCTCGGCCGGCACGGGCGGGATCTCCTCGCGGGTCACGCCGGCGGCGGGTGACCAGACGAGGTTCACCTGCAGTGCCGGATCAGTCTCGGGGAAGTCGCTACGGTTGTGGCATCCGCGGGTCTCGCGCCGCTCCAACGCCGCTTCGAGAGTTGCCCGCGCAGCCAGGGCCGAGCCCTTGAGGTCGCACGCGTGCGCGAGATCCTGGAAGCCGGCGATGTCGGGATGGATTCCGACGTCGTTCATGCGTTCCTCGATGAGGGCGAGCTCCGCAAGACCGGTACGCAGCCCGTCCTCGGAGCGCACCACGCCGGCATACTCGGTCATCATGTTGCGGATGCCGCGCTGCAGCGCGCGCACATTCTCACGCCCGTCGGCTGCCAACAGATCATCGATCTCGGCGCGCGCCTGCGCGACAGCGACCGGGGAGCGTCGTTGCGAGTCCAGCGCCGAGGCATGTGCGACCGCCGCCTGGCCGACCAACCGCCCATACACCAGCAGCTCGATCAAAGAGTTGCCTCCGAGACGATTCGCGCCGTGCAGGCCGCTGGATGCTTCGCCGATCGCGTAGAGTCCGTCGACGTCGGTGCCATGGTCCTCCGGGCGTACCCATACGCCGCCCATCGAATAGTGCGCGGTCGGGGCGATCTCGATCGGATCGGTCGTGATATCGAGCATCTGCAGTTCCATCATCGTCTGGAAAACGCGGGGGAGGCGGGACATGATCGTCTCGCGAGGAAGATGCGACACGTCGAGCCAGACTCCGCCGTTCTGCGTTCCGCGGGCTTCAGCGATCTCGGTGTATGCAGCGAGAGCCACACGGTCGCGGGTCGACAACTCCATCCGCTCGGGGTCGTACTTCGACATGAAGCGCTCGCCGAGCGCGTTGCGCAGGATGCCGCCCTCACCGCGCGCCGCCTCGGAGATCAGCGTGCCGGCTGCATTCTCGGGTTCGATGATGCCGGACGGGTGGAACTGCACGAGCTCGGGATCGCGCAGCCGCGCCCCGGCGTCGACTGCCAGGCGGAACGCGTCCCCGGTGTTCTCATCGCGACGCGATGACGTGCGGCGCCAGATCCGGGTGTGTCCGCCCGCAGCCAGGATCACGGCATCCGCGTGGATCAGATAGCGCGTGCCGTCTGACTGGTCGAACCCGTACGCGCCGAAGACGACGTTGTCCTTCACCAGGATGCGTGTGATGTACACGCCGTCGAGGATCGGTACATTAAGCTGCTCGGCCCGTCGTACGAGCGTGCGCTGAATCTCGAGTCCGGTGTAGTCGCCCGCAAATGCGGTGCGGCGGAAAGTATGGGCGCCGAAGAACCGCTGCGAGATGCGCCCGTCGTCTTCGCGAGCGAAGTCCATACCCCAGCGCTCCAGATCACTGATGCCTCGTTCAGCACCGCGGGTGACCACTTCGACGGTGTGCGGGTTCGCCAGGAAGTAGCTCTCCTTGATGGTGTCGGCGGCGTGCTGCTGCCAGCTGTCGTCAGGATCCATCGTGCCGAGAGCAGCGTTGATGCCGCCCGCCGCGAGCGAGGTGTGCGCGTCATCGCGGTGACGCTTACCGACCGCCAGCACATCGACACCGCGTTCGGCGACTTCGATGGCTGCGCGGAGGCCGGAACCGCCGGTTCCGATGACCAGGACGGTGGTGGAGATCTGTCGCTCGCGTGTCGTCATCCTTCCACGCTAAGAACATGCACCCAATAACTCCAATGCATTGTTCTTCTGGTGTCAATAGACTAAGCACATGAACCTGGAGCAGTTGCGCGGTTTCGTTGAGATCGCCGAGATCGGGCACTTCACGCGCGCTGCTGAGAATCTCCACCTCGCTCAGCCATCGCTGAGCCGGCAGATTTCAACGCTCGAGCAGGAACTCGGTTCGGAACTGTTCCATCGCGCTCGCGGCAACATCTCGCTTACCGCAGCGGGGGAGGTTCTGTTGCCTCGGGCGCGGCGGATGCTGGCGGATGCCGAAGCAGTTCGCTCCGAGATGGCCGAGCTGGCCGGGCTTCAGCGCGGGCGCGTGCGCCTGGGGGCTCCACCCACGCTGTGCATCAGTCTGGTGGCCGAGGTGATGAGCGCATTTCACGCGGCCCACCCCGGCGTCGAACTGCAACTGACCGAGGCAGGCACGCATCCACTCGTCGAAGATCTTGCCGCCGGAGCGCTGGATATGGCACTGATCACCGCGTCAGAAGGGCTCCCGGTCGCGGGGGCGGCGCTGGTGCGCACTCCGCTGCTCACCGAAGAGCTCGTTGTGGTCTCGTCAGCTGCGCAGCCGCCGGTGGCTGATGGGGAGAGCATCGGCCTGCACGACCTCGCTCGGTTGCCGCTGGTGTTTCTTGCGGAGAGCTATAGCCTGCGCGCAGCGACCGATGCGGCCTTCCGTGCCGCCGGTCTCAGCCCGACCCCGGTGGTCGAAGGGGCCGAGATGGACGCAGTGCTGCGCTTCGTCGAACGCGGACTCGGCGTCGCCGTCGTTCCGGCGATGGTGCTGCTTGATCGGCCGAGTCTGCGGTCGATGCGGTTGGGGGATCGAAGGCTGACTCGGACGGTCAGTCTCGCGCATCGCTCGGACGTGAATCTGACCCGGGCAGCCACCGCCATGCGGGCCAGCATTCTCGCCACTGCGGACGACTTCGCCGCCCGCTCACCGGGCACAACCAGTCTCACTTCGTGAATCACTGAAGGTCTCAGTTCGGTCACATGCTTGCGGATTAATTAATAAGTGTGGATTATTAATTAATCCACCGTTCGCGGTGGTCCACCGAGAGACTCACAGAGGAGTTCAGATGCGTAAGATCATGCGCGTGGCAGCGTTCGCCACGGCTGGAGTGGCCGCCCTAGCGCTGGCCGGATGCGGTTCAAGCGGCAGCGCCGCCGGCGGAAGCGAGCTTCCCGAAGGAATCCCGGAAACGGTGGATGCTTCAGGTGAGACCCTCACCGTCTGGATCATGCAGGACGACTACAACGATGCGTCGCTCGAGGCCATCAAAGCCGAGTTCACCGAGCGTACCGGTGCGGAAGCTGATGTCCAGATCCAACAGTGGGACGGCATCGGCACCAAGCTCTCCACCGCGCTGGGGACCTCGACCCCGCCGGACGTCGTCGACATCGGCAACACGCAGGTGGCCGGTTACGCTGCAAACGGTGCCCTGATGGATGTCACCCCGTACAAGGACGACCTCGCTCAGGGGAACACCTGGCTGTCCGGACTCGAAGACCCGGCGACGGTTGACGGCACCCTGTACGCCGTTCCCGGCTTCGCCGGCAACCGTGCGGTGATCTACAACAAGACCATGTGGGCTGAAGCCGGTGTCACCGAGGCACCCACCAGCTGGGACGAGTTGACCAGCGCTCTGGACAAGGTCCAGGCCGCCAACGCCGCCAGCGACTTCTCGGCCCTCTACCTGCCGGGCCAGCACTTCTACGTCGGACTGCAGTTCGTCTGGGACCATGGCGGGGAGATCGCCACGCAGAACGACGACGGCACGTGGACGTCGACCGCGAGCGACAATATCGAGGCGCTGGCAGAGTGGCAGAAGTTCCAGGACGCCTACTCGGTGGCCGCCGCAGACACAGTATTCACGGACAGCCCTGAGCAGGAGCAGATCCTGGCCGACGGCAAGGCTGGCGCGATCATCGCCACCAACGGCGCGATGGCAACGGTCCTTGCTGCCAACCCAGACCTCACCGAGGACGACCTCGGCACCTTCGCACTGCCGAGCCAGACCGGCACGGGCACACAGCCCGTCATGCTCGGCGGCTCGGACTGGGGCATCGCAGCCAAGAGCGACAACCAGCTGCTCGCCCTGATCTGGATTCAGATCGCGACCAGCGACGTGATCCAGAAGGACCACGTCTTCGGCGACCAGGGCCTGATGCCCAACTCTGTCGAGGTCGGCGAGCAGATCCTCGCTGATGTCCCCGAGGTCAAGAGCGGATTCTTCTCCGCAGCGCTGACCTCGCGCGCCACACCGGCCTCGCCCGGATGGACCGACGTCGAGAGCTCGGGAGTCCTGAAGGACATGTTCTCCACGATCGCCTCTGGTGCCGCGACACCGGAGGAGGCCGCGGCCACGTACGACGAGAAGGCCAACGCGTACCTGCAGTGACATATCGGGGTGGGCGCCAGAACGGCGCCCGCCCCGTTCGGCTGCACTCGACCCGGAGAACGAAGTGACCCAGAAGACACCAAGATCGGCCCGTGCTTTCGCGGACCGTCGACTGCCAGCATTCCTGCTGATGACGCCAGCGGGCCTCCTGCTGCTGGCGGTGACGATCATCCCGCTTGGCGTGATGATCTGGATGGCCTTCACCGACTACAACAGGAAATCGCTGTTCACCGGTGCATACTCGATCGTCGGGTTCGATAACTTCCTCGACATTCTCACGAACGACGAATTCTGGTGGTCGTTCATCCGCACGATCCTCTTCACCGCCGCCCTCGTCGTCGGCAGCCTCCTCATCGGCGTCGCGATCGCCCATCTCATGACGCGCCTGGGATCGAAGATGCGCGTCCTCGTCACGATCGTGCTCGTGTTCACCTGGGCGATGCCCAACGTCGCCGCCTCCCTGGTGTGGAACTGGCTGTTCCAGCCCGGTTACGGAGTGTTCAACTGGATGCTCACGCAGCTGCGTGTGTTCGGCGACATGACCAATACGGACTGGGGCTCGGACACCGGTCTCGCATTCACCTCCATCTGGTTGCTGGTTGTCTGGCAGGCTGTGCCCTTCCTCGCGATGACCGTCTACGCCGCTGAGACTCAGGTCTCGCCGGAGTATAAGGAGGCTGCGCGACTGGATGGCGCCTCCGAACGGCGGATCTACTTCAACGTGACCCTGCCCTTCCTGCAGCCCACGATCCTGCTTGTCACGATCCTCTCCGTGATCTGGGACTTCAACGTGTTCAACCAGATCTGGCTGGTCTCCCAGGGCGGCCCGGACGGCACCACCGCGACGCTCGGCGTCTTCACCTACATCACTGCCTTCGTCTCCTTCGACCTCGGCACCGGAGCGGCGCTCGCACTCATCACGGCCATCCTGCTTGCCGCGCTGACGAGCGTCTACATCCGCCATCTCATCCACTCCGGGGAGGACGACCTGTGAGCACCATCACTTCGACCAGGAGCCGACGCGCGGGGAAACTGAACCGCACGTCGCCGACGGCAAACGTCATCGCGTTCGTCTTCTGCGTGCTCTGGGCCTTCCCGATCTATTGGATGGTCAAAACCGCGTTCACGAAGCGTTCCGATGCGCTCAGCTCCACGCCGCAGTTCTTCCCCACCGACCCGACGCTCGCCAACTTCCACACCGCACTGTTTCAAGCAGGCTTCTTCGAGAACCTGCGCAGCTCGGTGATCGTGGTGGTCGGCGCCGTCGTGTTCGCGATCGTGGCCGGACTGTTCGCTTCTGCCGCACTGTCGCGTTTCCGCTTCAGTGGCCGCCGCACCATCTTGGTGACCATCCTGCTGATCCAGATGATCCCCGGGGGAGCGACGCTGATCCCGCAGTACTTCGTCTTCAACGCGACGGGGCTGCTGGGAACATACTTCGGGCTCATCCTCGCCTACGTGTCGGCAACGCTCCCGTTCTCGATCTGGATGATGCGCAGCTTCTTCCTCGCGCTGCCCAAGGAGCTCGAAGAGGCCGCGCAGTTGGACGGCGCGACGACGTGGCAGGTACTCACCCGCATCCTTTTCCCCCTCGTGCTGCCGGGCGTGCTCGCCACGAGCGTGTTCACCTTCATGAACGCCTGGAACGACTACCTCATCGCCTACACCTTCATGAAGGATCAGTCGATGTACACGCTCCCGGTGTGGCTGGCCTCATTCAGCTCTCCCATTACCGGAACAGACGTCAGTGGGCAGATGGCGGCATCCGTGCTGTTCTCGCTGCCTGTGGTCGTGCTGTTCGTCTTCCTGCAACGAAAACTCGTCACCGGCATGACCGGCGGGGCGGTGAAGGGCTGATGATGAAGCACACTGTGATTCCGCGTCCACGTCAGTTTGTCGAGCGCGTCGGAGAGTTCGTCATCGCCGAGTCGGTCGAGGTGCTCAGGGTTCCGGATGCCGCGGATGCTGTCGCCCTGCTGACTGAGCGGCTGTGGGCCGGAGCGTGCATCCGCGTCGATAACGCTGAATTCGATTCGGCCGGGATCTGCTTCGTCGATGATGCCGCGCTGCAACCGGAGGCCTACCGGCTGGAGGTCGCACCACTGGTCATCACGATTCACGCGTCGGATGCGGCTGGCTTCCACCACGGCGTCATGACACTGCTGCAGCTGATGGGCGAGCACGTCTGGCGCGCAGCATCCACTCATCCGCGCACCGTAACGATCCCCGCCTGCCGGGTCGAAGACGAGCCGGCGTTCGCCTGGCGCGGCATCATGATCGACGTCGCTCGGCACTTCCTGCCGGTGCGCGAGGTGCTGCGCATCATCGATCTCATGGCGATGCACAAGTTCAACCGACTGCACCTGCACCTCACCGATGATCAGGGGTGGCGCATTGAGATCCGTGCCTTCCCACGGTTGACCGAGATCGGCGCCTGGCGAGACCGCACGCAGGAGGGGGCCGACGACGCGAACGCTCCCGAAGTGATTCGCCCGCACGGCGGCTTCTACACGCAGCAGGACATCCGCGAGATCGTGGCGTACTCCGCTGCCCGCGGCGTCACCGTCGTTCCTGAGATCGACCTACCCGGTCATTCCCAGGCGGCGATCTCCGCCTACCCAGAGCTGGGAGTTCCCGGCCCCGATGGCGCGCAACCGCAGGTCGAGGTCTACCCGCGCTGGGGTGTGAGCGCGTACCCGCTGAACGCGGAGAACGTGACAGTGGACTTCTTCCGCACCGTGCTCGACGAAGTGCTTGAACTTTTCCCCGCTGTCGACATCGGGCTGGGTGGCGACGAGGTTCCTGCCGGCCCCTGGGAGGCAGACCCGCGCTCGCAGCAGCTGGCCCGGGAACGCGGACTCACCGGTCCTCGCGAACTGCAGTTCTGGTTCCTCGAGCAACTGCGCGCGCATATCGAGCAGAGCGGTCGGCGCATGCTCGCCTGGGACGAAGTGCTCGAGCATGACGTCACCGCGGATGTGACGGTGCTCGGCTGGCGAGGGGACGCCGGCATCGGTGAAGCCCTGCGTCGCGGCATCCCGGTCATCGCGTGCCCCGACAATCAGCTCTACTTCGACTACCGGCAATCCGATGATCCCCGCGAGCCGATCCCGGTCGGCGTTGTGGTGGGGCTGCGAGAGGTTTACGACTTCGACCCGATCCCGGCATGGGCGAGCGAGCATCAGGCCACCTTCCTGCGCGGTGCCCAGGCGAACCTGTGGGCCGAGCACCTGGATTCCGGACGCGTCCGCGACTACATGCTGTGGCCGCGCGCTTGCGCGCTCGCTGAGGTGCTGTGGAGCGGGCCTGGTGGCGACTTCGACGAGTTCTCAGCACGGCTCGATACGCACCTCGGACGACTCGACGAGCGTGGCGTGGAGTACCGGCGCGGCTCGGGGCCGCTACCGTGGCAGGAACGGCCCGGAGTCAGCGGGCGGATTCAGAATCAGGCGGAACGTCAGCAGCAGATCGACGAGCTGACCTCGACGATCGTGCGGTGACGGAGCCAGGAGAGCAGGACGAAGTGGTGGTGGCACGAAAGCCCAACGACGCCGATGCGCGGGGCATCCTGTCGCTGACTCCCGATGAACTCAAGGCGCTTCGTCGCTCACGAAAGCACTCCGGCGGTGAGGCGATTCACGTCACGCGGCAACACAACCTGTCGGTGATTCGACGGCTGCTGTACGCGAACGGCCCGCAGACCAGGCCGGAGCTTGCTCGGTTGAGCGGGCTGTCGTTGCCGACGGTAGGCGGGCTCGTCTCCGAGCTCGTGGGGGCCGGCACCGTGCATGACCTGGGCGTGGTGGCCGAGGCGCGCGTCGGTAAGCCCGCTTCTCGTGTGGCGATCGACGCCGAAGGCAACTGCACCATTGTGCTCGATCTCACCCACGACGACACTTTCACCGGAGCGATCATCGACCTCGACGGCACCGTCGTAGATCGGGCACAGCTCAGTATCGGCGGCGCGCACGGCGAGCCGGCGCTGGATTATGCCGTCGACCTGGCGAGACTACTGATCAAGCGCGCCTCCAGTCAGGTGATCGGCATCGGCGTCGCATCCCCGGGGCTCGTGGACGACACCGGTCTCGTGCATGTTGCCGACCGGCTGCGCTGGCGAGACGTGCCGCTGGCAGACACGATCCAAACCCGCACCGGTCTTCCGACCGTCGTCGGCAACGACGTCAACCTGCTCGCGCTCGGCCTCAGCCGTTTCCGCAACCGATCCGGCCGCGACGCGATCGTCGTCGACATGGCGAACGGCGTCGGCGCGGCCGTGCTCGAGGGCGGTGAGCCGGTGCTGGGCGAGCAGTTCGCGGCGGGTGAGATCGCACACCTCACCGTTGACCCCGGCGGCGAGCTGTGCCCATGCGGTCGGCGTGGATGCCTCGACATGGTCGTGGGCGCACCACACCTTCAGCGACGGGTCGCAGCCGTTGGCGCGGAGGTGCTGGAGCCGGCCGGTCGCACGCTCGGCGAAGTGCTCGCACCGATCGTGATCATGCTGAACATCAACGTCGTCGTTGTGGTGGGCCCGGGAGGCCTTGTCGAAGGGGCGTTCGCGGACGGTGTGGTCGACGGCATCCATTCACGGCTGCGCCCGGCGATCATCGAGGGGCTGAAGATCGAAGTCGGCGCGAACGACCCGGACCTCGTGCTGCTCGGCGCCGCGGCCGCAGTCATGGAGTCTCAGCTCGGTGTGCGCTGAGCGCTCGCCCTGAGCGCCCGCCACCCACCGCGCGTACCACCCACTGCGCGCGCCCCCACTGTTCCCGTCGCACTTCGTGTCGCTAAAAGCCGCGAATAGCGACACAAAGTGCGACCGGAGCGGCTGATTATTGGGTCCCTTGAGCCGTGCCTTCCGCCGGCTCACGGGCCCGCAGCCTCATGCCTGCGGCGTCAGTGCGGAGCGTGATACTCCGGCTCGTCACGCTTCCAATAGCCCTTCACAACAGCCTGCTTCGGGTCGACGCCCCAGCGCCCGAGCAGAGCGCGTCCGGGCTTCACGATTTGCTGCTCGGCGGCGATGAAGACGAACGGGTCGTCGCCCGGAGTATCCGTCACGCCATCGATGAAGGAGATGAGCGCAGACCCGGCCGGCGCATCTCCACGATGCGCCCACTCGACCGTGACGGGAGCATCGAGCGGGATCTCGTCCTCTGAGCCGCGCACCTCGATGACGATGCGTGCCGGCTGATTCTCGATCAGCGCCGCGAATCGGCGGATTGCCGGGATTGCCGTCTCGTCGCCGGCGAGGAACCATGAGCCGGGTGTGCCGGTGATGACCGCTGATCCGCGGGGGCCGCCCACGCCGATCTTCGAGCCGATGGGGGCATTGGCTGCCCAGACCGAGGCCACGCCTTCGCCTCCGTGAACGGCGAATTCGACTTCGAGCCAGTTCTCGGCCCACACCAGCGGGGTGTACTCGCGGCTGGGGGCAGCGCGCAGTTCCTCGACGGTGTCCGGCATCTCGTCCGGGAAGAACAGGCGCATGTGATCATCGCTGCCGGGGGAGGCAAAGCCATACAGATCATCGCCCTCCAACCGCACGCGAACGTAGTTCGGCGCGACCTCTTCCCGTGCCGTGAGCGTGACGACCCGGAAGTGCAGATCGAGCGGATGACGCTCCAGAGAAAAGGAAGATTTCGATTCGGCCATAAAGTTAGGCTAGCCTACATAACGAGCAGTTGAGGTAAGCCTTACCTAGCCGCCAGATCCCCTCTCTTCCGTACAAGGAGCTTCATGTCTTCACGCCGCCCGCTGGCCGCAGCATCCCTCGTCCTCGTCTCAGCACTCACACTCGCAGCCTGCGCAGCGAGCCCTGCCGCAGAAGCCGAAGCGCCCAGCTCCGCAGACGAGCCGACCACGGTGATGGTTGAAGACAACAACGGTGAGCACACGATCGACCTTCCGCTCGCGTCGATCGTCGCAACCGACAACCGCACCTTCGAGACGCTCGAATCATGGGGCGTCGAACTGACCGCGGCTGCCGTCTCGCTCATGCCGAACACGAACTCCTACACGGAGGACGAGACGATCATCGACCTCGGCAGCCACCGCGAGCCGAACCTCGAAGCGGTCGTCGCGGTCGAGCCCGACCTCATCATCAATGGCCAGCGCTTCGCGCAGTTCCACGACGACTTCGTCTCGTACGCGCCGGATGCCGTCGTGCTCGAACTCGACCCGCGCGAGGGCGAGCCGTTCGAGGAAGAGCTCAAGCGTCAGACCACCATCCTGGGCGAAGTGTTCGGCAAGCAGGCCGAAGCGAAGGCCCTCAACGACGCCCTGGACGCGGCCATCGAGCGGGTCGCGGCGGCATACGACGACTCGGAAACCGTCATGGCCGTCACAACCTCGGGCGGAGAGATCGGCTACATCGCCCCGCATGTCGGACGCACGCTCGGCCCAGTCTTCGATTTCGCCGGACTCACTCCTGCGCTTGAGGTTGCTGAAGCCACTGACGACCACCAGGGTGACGACATCGCCGTCGAGGCGATCGCCGATTCCAACCCGGACTGGATCCTCGTGATGGACCGGGATGCCGCAGTCGGCGCTGACGACCCGAACTTCTCGCCCGCCGCTGACGTCCTCGAGAACTCGGAGGCACTGGCCAAGGTCACCGCCGTCGTCGAGGGAAACATCATCTACATGCCCGCTGACACCTACACGAACGAGGGCATCCAGACCTACACCGAGTTCCTGGAATCCTTCGCGGACGCACTCGAAGGAAACTGATCTCAGCGCAGGTGTGGGGCCGGTGCGTGCACGACCGCCCCCACACCTGCGAGACAATAAGAGAAACACCATGATGCGAACGACTCTGAGCCCGACGCCGCGAACGCGCGGTCGGCTCTTCGACCCCAAGCTCGTGATCGGGATCGTCGTTGTCGCTCTGCTGCTGGTCGTGTCGTTGTTCGTCGGGGTCTACGACATCTTCGGCGCGGATGACGGCGCCGAGATGTTCGCCATCACTCGCATCCCGCGCACCGCGGCCCTCATGCTCGCCGGAGCGGCGATGGCCATGTCCGGTCTGGTGATGCAGCTGCTGACGCAGAACCGTTTCGTCGAACCGACCACCACCGGCACCACCGAATGGGCGGGCCTCGGACTGCTCGCCGTGATGATCATCTTCCCGACGGCCGGCATCGTGCCCAAGATGACCGGCGCGATCATCGCCGCATTCATCGGCACGATGGTCTTCTTCCTGTTCCTGCGGCGGGTGTCGCTGCGCTCGTCTCTGATCGTGCCGATCGTAGGGATCATGCTCGGCGCGGTCGTCGGCTCGATATCCACCTTCATCGCCCTGCAGACCGACATGCTGCAGAGTCTCGGCGTCTGGTTCGCCGGCAGCTTCACCTCGGTGCTGCGCGGACAATACGAGGCATTGTGGATCGTGGCCATCGTCGGCGTCGTCATCTTCATCGTCGCCGACCGCTTCACTGTCGCTGGCCTGGGCGAGGAGATCTCCACCAACGTCGGCCTCAATTACAACCGCGTCGTGCTGCTGGGCACCGCCCTGATCGCGGTTGCCACCGGTGTCGTCACCGTCATCGTAGGCAACCTTCCGTTCCTCGGACTGATCGTGCCGAACATCATCTCGATGATCCGCGGAGACGATCTGCGCAGCAACCTGCCCTGGGTCTGCCTGCTCGGCATCGCCATCGTCACAGTGTGCGACATCATCGGTCGCACGATCATCATGCCGTTCGAGGTCCCTGTCTCACTGATCCTCGGTGTCGTCGGATCGCTCGTGTTCATCGCCCTTCTGCTGAAACAGCGCCGTCGTGCTTAGGGCCGTCGATTCCGCACGCGCCCCGCGGCTGGCCGAGCGCCGTTCAGGCCCGCTGCCGAGCGGACGCGCCAGGCGCAGATACTTCACGATCCTCGGCATCCTGATCGCGCTCGCGGCATTCTTCGCCATCGGGATCCTGGTGTGGGACAACCCGGTGCCCTTCGGCACCGACGGATTCTGGCGCATCACGCAGATGCGCACCACGAGCATCATCGTGATGCTGGTCGTCGCGTTCTGCCAGGCGATCGCGACGGTCAGCTTCCAAACTGCCACCGAGAACCGCATCATCACCCCGTCGATCATGGGATTCGAGGCGCTGTACGTCGCCGTGCAGACAGCCGCGGTCTACTTCCTCGGGGTCACCGGACTCGTGATGCTGCAGGGCAACGCCCAGTTCGTGTTGCAGATCGTGGTGATGGTCGCGCTGTCAGTGCTGCTGTACGGGTGGTTGCTCTCGGGTCGCTACGCCAACCTGCAGGTGATGCTGCTGATCGGCATCATCATCGGCGGCGGGCTCGGATCGGTGTCGGCGTTCATGCAGCGCCTGCTCACACCCAGCGAGTTCGACGTGCTCACCGCCCAGATGTTCGGCAGCATCTCCAACGCCGACCCTGAGCAGTTGCCCATTGCGATCCCGCTGTGCCTGGTGGCCGGCATCCTGCTCTGGATGAACGCCAAGCGACTCAACCTGCTCGCGCTCGGCAAGGACATCACGACAAACCTCGGGCTGAACCATCGACGTGAGCTCATTCGCGTGCTGCTGCTGGTGTCGATTCTGATGGCGGTGTCGACGGCGCTGGTGGGACCGATGACGTTCCTCGGATTCCTCGTGGCGACGTTGGCTTACCAGTTCGCCGACACATACGACCACCGGTATATCTTCCCGATCTCGGTGCTGACCGGCTTCGTCGTGCTCGCCGGAGCATCGTTCGTGATGAAGCACCTCTTCTACGCGCAGGGCGTCGTCTCGATCATCATCGAGCTCGTCGGGGGCGCGCTCTTCCTCATCGTGATCCTCAGAAAGGGTCGACTGTGATCAGTCTTACCGACGTCCGCAAGCAGTACAGCGACACCGTCTCGATCGGTCCCGTCGACCTGCAGATTCCGGCCGGGGGAGTCACTGCCCTGGTCGGGCCGAACGGTGCCGGCAAGTCGACACTGCTGACCATGATCGGTCGATTGCTGGGCTTGGACGAGGGGACGATCGAGATCGGCGGGTATGACGTCGTCAGCACGCCCTCGAAGGATCTCGCCAAGATCGTGTCGGTGCTGCGCCAGGAGAACCACTTCATCACCCGACTCACGGTTCGCCAGCTCGTCGGTTTCGGCAGATTCCCACACTCGAAGGGGCGGCTCAACGTCGAGGACGAGCGGGTGATCAGCGAGGCGATCGAGTTCCTCGGTTTATCTGATCTTGAGACCCGGTACCTCGACGAACTCTCCGGCGGACAGCGCCAGCGAGCGTATGTCGCGATGGTGCTCGCCCAGGACACTGATTACGTGCTGCTGGATGAGCCGCTGAACAACCTCGACATGCGCCACTCGGTGCAGATGATGCAGCACCTGCGGCGCGCGGCTGCTGAGCTCGGACGCACGATCGTGATCGTGCTACACGACATCAATTTCGCGGGACACTATGCCGATCACATCTGTGCGGTCAAGGACGGCAAGGTCGTGCAGTTCGGTGCACCGGACGAAATCATGACGGATGCTGTGCTCAGCGACGTCTTCGACACCCCAGTACAGGTGATCGACGGTCCGCGCGGGCGGCTTGCGGTCTACTACTGAGGGCTGCGCTTAGAGTTCGATGCCGCGAGACTCGTCGTTCACGCCGCTGTTTCCGCCCTTGCGGGACTCCGCGGCGATCAGCCAGATCAGCGACACGATCAGCGCGAGCAGCAGCCCGAGCCAGACGTTCTGCAGGACCAACCCGATCACCAACCCGAGGATGAACAGCGCGATGGTGCCGCCGAGCCAGGTCCAGCGTTGCTTCTTCGTTGCCGCCATGGCCCCAGCATAGGGGGAAGCGCGTTTCCGTGCCGTGGTGCGGCGTGGCGTTGGCGCGAGGGATTCGTCTAGCGCCGGCGATGGTCCTCGGGTGCGAGGCGTGGTCCACGGCGTGCTTCGCGTACGCCGCTGGCGAGGATGAGGCGGATGACCCGGTGGCGGTGGCCTGCCCACGGCTCAAGGAGCGCCAGCATCCCGTCATCGTCGGCGCGTGCGCCGGTCAGTGTGAAGCCGACCTCGTGGGCGAGGTGGTAGTCACCGACGCTCACGGCGTCCGGATCGCCGAGGGCGCGCACGCGGGTTTCGGATGCGGTCCAGGGGCCGATTCCCGGCAGGCTGGTGAGAACACGGTCGCGATCGGCGCCGGTGGGAGCTGCGAGCACGGCATCGGCGATGCGCTGCCCTCGTTCGGCCGCGCGCACCAGCGCACGTGACTGCGGCGGCTCGACGCCGGCTTGATGCCAGTCCCATGACGGGATGCCGTGCCAGCCGGCGACGGTCGGCGGTGCGAACATCGCGCGCGGCGTCGGGCCGGGGGCCTGCTCACCGAAGCGGGTGACGAGCACACGCCAGGCTCCGAACGCCTGGAACGACGTCACCTTCTGCTCGATGACGGCGCTCGCGAAGGCGTCGAAGACGAGGTCGGTGCGGGTGAGGCGGAGCCCGGCGTGACGGCGCGCAGCCTCGGCGATGAGCGGATGCAGCGATGCGTCGAAGCCGGCCGGATCGTCGTCGGCACCGCACAGCGCCGGAAGCTGTGTCAGGGCCCACTCAGCACCAGGACCCCAGGCGGTGGCATGCACGCCCTCCGTGCTCTGCCGCAGTGCCAACGTCGCGATGCCCTGCGGGGTGCGCGAGGCACGCCACAGCGTGGTGCCGTGGACGAGCATCGTCGGATCTTTCGGTCCGCGCATGAGAGCGCGGACCGTGCGGAACATGTTCAGCGGGTGCGGGGGCCGATACACCGCCGTCAACGGCGGGGCCGACGCGGCAGCGGGGGCCGTGGCATCCGCTGTCGTGGTCATGCAGATACCCTACGTCCGGTCTCTGACAGTGCCCGTTGCCGTCGCGCCGTCCCCGGTTGCCGTGGCCCCTGTGCACAACTCCTGAACTTTGGGCTGGAACGGTCCGGATCCGGCCGGTTTTCGCTCCGAGCGGCCCAATCTTCAGGAGTTATGGCCGAGGAGGCGGACTGGCCGATCAGGCTGGATGCAGGGTCGAACTGACCGCCGACAGCCTCAGAAGCGGTCGGGCGAAGGCGTGCCGTGTCCGTAGCGGATGGCAACATCGGCGTGACGGTCGAACCGGTAGCCGACACCGCGGACGGTGCGCACGATGTCCTCGTAACGGCCGAGCTTCGCGCGCAGGCGCCGCACGTGCACGTCGATGGTGCGCTCGCCAGGGGTCTCGTCATCCGGCGACTGCCAGAGCGCAGAAACCAGCTCCGTGCGCTCGATCGTGCGGCCTTCGCGCAGAACGAGATATTGCAGCAGCTCGAACTCTTTGTAGGTGAACGCAGCGGAATCGCCGTCGATCAGAACGCGCTTGCGGGAGATGTCGACGGTAACGCCGTAGTTCTCGTCCTGCTCCTCGTCCTCGGCCGCCTTGGAACGGGCGATCGCGCCCGGTTCCTGCAGGGCGAGGCGGACGACATCGAGGTCGCGTCCACCGGCACCGTGCGGTGCGAGGGCGACGGTGGCGTGCGTCTCAGCTCCAGGAGCGAGCTCGGCGAGCGTGCGGCGCAGTGCGTCGACAAGCACCGGCAGGCTCACACCGGCTTCGGCGGCCTTGATCTCGTCGAGACCAACGTAGAGGGCGAAGCCGCGCGGCGAACGGGTGGCGGGAAGATCAGCGGCAGTCGGCGCAACGGCGGCAGACACTGCCGGCGGCTGGACGGCACGAAGGTGCGCGGCGGAAGTAACGGGACGCTCGAGGAGTGCAGTATTCGACATGATGATGAAGTCCTTGTGAGGGTGAGCTGATACAGCTCTGATGTGTTGCATGAATGACCGGAAAGGCCGGGAACGAGCACAAGGGGTGGATGCTCGGGGGCTCAGAATTCGCAGATGGCGATTCCGTCGAGCCAGACGGGTTGGCTGGGGTCAGCTACACATTCGGCAACACATGCCAACGCAGCCGGGCATCATCATCCCGGCAGTCCTGTTCGCCTCCTGGGCGGACAAAGGGCGCGCGTTGGTGGTCATGGGGGGATTATTACTGACGATGTCGTCTCGTGTCAAAACGAGTCCCTGCGTGTCGGTGTGGCCTACCGTGTAGAGATGAGTGAATCCACGATGATTGACGGTTTCCTTCTCACCGACGAAAAGGATGCTTCGCGCTACACGCTCACCCGAGACGGAGTGCTCGTCAGCGCTCTTGATTATCGCGACGACGGGGCGACGATCGCGCTCACCAGAGCCTTCACCATCCCGACTTTCCGCGGAAACGGGCATGCTGCCCGTGTGGTCGCCGGTGCCGTCGCCGATATCGAGAACCGCGGCGATCGCAAGGTCGACCCGGTCTGTTGGTACGTCGCCGAGTGGTTCGAACAGCACCCCGCGCACGCCGGGCTGCTGCGCCGGCGCTGAGCGCTCAGGTGTGTGACCTTCTATTACGCATCGTGTGGCGTCTGCAAAGATGAGGGCATGAAACTCGCTGAGGCACTGACGGCCAGAGCAGACCTGCAGCGCCGCTTCGAACAGCTGCGCGCACGCGTCACCGCGAACGCCCGCTACCAGGAGGGCGAGGAGCCTGCAGAGGATGCCGCAGCACTGCTGGGTGAAGCCGAAGCCGACCTCGGTCAGTTGCGCGATCTCATCCGGCGGATCAACGCGACCAACTCCCGGCTCTCCCTCGGCGCGGACGGGACAATGACGGATGCGCTCGCCGCGCGCGATGTGCTGCGCCTGCAGCATTCTTTATTGGCGGATGCTGCGGCCGCAGCATCCGGAACCAACTCCGTCGGCATGCGCCAGATGCGATCAGAGCTGCGGCAGATCGCAGCGCTCCCTGTCTCAGAAGTGCGCGCGGCGGCCGACGGCGTCGCGCAGGAACTGCGCGAGCTGGACAATCGGATTCAGCAGGCCAACTGGACGCACGACCTGGAGGAATAGAGCGGAAGTCGGTAGCCACGACGAAGCGGGCACAAGCCCTGCCGGAGGGTCAATTCCGGCTCCTGTAGGGCGGAGGGCAGTCCAGATCTCGCATCGTGCAGCCCCGTACCCCGCACAGGTGAAAGTGCAACGCGCACACTGTATGACCACGTGTCGATCGTCGCGGTGAGGGTGGGTCAGGGGACCTTCCGGCTCGAATCCACAGCGTGGCCTCAGATACAATGGAACTCTGCTCAGCACCGTTAGCTGAGGCGGTCAGCCTCTGAACGGAAGCTGGTCCGAGGCTTGAAACCTCCGGCATCCTCACCAGACACCGGAGGTATTTTCATGTCTCAGACCCTGCGCGCCCGCCCCAAAGCCAAATGGTGGGCCCTGTTCGTCATCTCGTTGACCCAGCTCGTCGTCGTCCTCGACGGCACCATCGTCAACATCGCTCTGCCGCAGGCGCAGATCGCTTTGAACATGGATGATCATCTGCGGCAGTGGGTCGTCACCGCCTACGCCCTCGCCTTTGGGGCGCTGCTGCTGCTCGGCGGACGCATCGCCGACTACTGGGGCCGCAAGCGCACGTTCATGGTCGGCATGATCGGCTTCGGCCTGGCGTCGCTGTATGCAGGCTTGGCGACCGCCGGGTGGGAACTCATCCTCGGTCGCGGGCTGCAGGGCGTCTTCGCCGCGATGCTGGCGCCGGCCGCGCTCGCACTGCTGACCACGCTGTTCCCCTCCGGCAAGGAGCGCAACGTCGCCTTCGCCGTGTTCGGAACGGTCGCCGGCACCGGCGCGGCCGTCGGCATGGTGCTCGGTGGATTCCTCACCGAGTTCTTCGACTGGCGCTGGTGTCTGCTGGTGAACCTGTTCTTCTGCGCTGTCGGTATCATCGGCGGCGCGCTGTTCCTCACCGAGAGTAAAGCGGCGGGCGACAAGCGCTACGACCTGTGGGGTGCGCTGCTGGTCACGGCTGGCCTGGCATCCTTCGCGTACGGTTTCAGCCTCGCGGAAACGGGCTGGACCAACCCGTTCACGATCGGCTTCATCGTGCTGGGGCTCATCATCCTCGCGGCGTTCGTGTGGGTTCAGGCGAAGGTTTCGAACCCGCTGCTGCCGCTGCGCGTTGTCGCCAATAAGGTGCGCGGCGGGGCGTTTCTCATTCAGGCCGTCGCCGGCAGCGTCATGATCGGCGCGACGCTGTACCTGACCTTCCACCTGCAGATCGTGCTCGGTATGGGAGCGCTCGAGGCCGGAGTGGCCAGCCTGCCGCTGCCACTGGGAACGATGGTGCTGGCCGGATTCGCGACGAAGATGCTCGGTCAGGTCGGCCCGCGTCCGATGCTCATCGGCGGTCCTCTCGTCGTCGCGGCGGCGCTCGTCTACCTGTCGTTCATCACTGCCGACGGCAACTACTTCGTGCAGGTCGCCCCGGCCCTGCTGGTCATGGGCCTCGGAATGGCGTTCGTCTTCATCCCGTTGCAGAATGTCGCCCTCACGGGGGTAGCGCCGCACGATGCGGGTGTCGCATCCGCCGTCACCAACTCGGCCATGCAGATCGGCGGCTCGGTAGGTCTGTCGATCTTCACTGCGGTCTACGCCGCGATCATCGGCGGTCACGCCCAGGGTGAGGTCGGACGAGACGTCCTCACGAACGGCTACGGCGGAGTTTTCCTCGCCGCCGCGGTCGGTATGGTGCTGGCATCCGTCGTCGCGTTCACCATGGTGCGCGGGCGCAAGGAGGATCTCCTGCCGCGCGAGCCGATGACGCAGGACGAATCCGTCTCCGAGGACGGTCCCGTTTCCGAGGACACCGGCACCCTCGCACTGGCCAACTGATCGGGATGCCACGGCACGCCTCTGAGGGAATGTCCGCGGCCCTCCGTACGGTGTGAATATGCGAATCCTGCACACCTCCGACTGGCACATCGGCCGCACGTTCCATGGCAACTCGACCATGGATGCGCTGGCTGATGTGCTGTCGGCGCTGGTGCGGCAGGTGGCTGAGCTCTCGGCCTCTGAAAACCCAGTGGATGTCGTGATCATCGCCGGCGACGTTTTCGACTCCGCGACTCCGGCAGGCCCCGCGTACACACTGCTCGGGAACACGCTCGTCGCGCTGCATGAGACGGGCGCTCGCGTCATCGTCACCAGCGGGAACCACGATTCTGCTGCCCGGCTGGGATTCCAGGCGCAGCTGCTGCGTGACGGCATCCATGTGATGACCGATCCGCTCGCGATCGGTCGGCCGGTGACGATCGACGATGCAGATGGTCCCGTGCACTTCTACGGCATCCCGTACCTCGAGCCAGCGATCGTGCGACAGCACTGGCCCGAGGCCACCCTGCGCACGCAGGCGCAGACCATGGCGCACGCCATGGGTCTGGTGCGAGCCGATTTGGCGTCGCGTGCGGGGCGTTCGGTCGCGATCGCACACTGCTTCGCGGCTGGCGTCGAGGCGACAGACGGCCTCGAACGCGAGGTTCGTCAGGGCGGGCTCGACGTTGTACCGCTGAACGTGTTCGACGGACCTGACTATGTCGCACTCGGCCACATCCACGGGCGACAGACCCTCAGCGAACGCGTGCGATATGCCGGGGCTCCGCTGCACTACAGCTTCGGCGAGCAGCATAAGGAGCGCGGTTCCTGGCTCGTCGACATCGACCGCGTGGGGGCTGTGTCCGCGCAGTGGCTCGCTCTGCCAGTACCGCGCAGGCTCGTGACGCTGACCGGAGCGCTCGACGAAATCCTCTCCGCCGAGAACGTCGCAGCCCACGCCGACGACTGGGTCTGCGCCGTCTACACCGACACTCTCCCACAGGCCGAACCGATGCGGCGCCTGAAAGAGCGATTCCCTTACTGTGCGATGGTGCAGCACGCGCCCGTCGGGGCAGCTGAAACCGAAGAGCGCTCGTACTCGGACCGGCTGAAGACGGCCGTCACCGATACCGAGCGCATCGAGGCCTTCCTCGAGCACGTACGCGCAGGTCACGGGGCCAGCGAACGCGAAAGCGAGCTGATCGACGAGATCCTCGATGAACGCGTTGCCGCAGAGGCGCTCGTCTAGTGCGTCTGCATCGGCTGGAGATCGAGGGGTTCGGGCCGTTCCTCGACCGGCAGATCGTCGACTTCGACCGCTTCGCTGACGATGGCATCTTCCTCATCGCGGGGCGCACGGGCGCGGGTAAGTCCAGCATTCTGGATGCTGTCTGCTTCGGCCTGTACGGGGGCGTTCCGCGGTACGAAAGCGGTGACAAGCGCCTGCGCAGCGACCACTGCGCTCCGGACGACATCAGCGAGGTCGTCATCGAGTTCAGCACCACCGCCGGACGATTCCGGGTGACGCGCTCGCCGGAGTATCTGCGTCCGGCCAAACGCGGTGGCGGCATGACCAAGCAGGCGTCGGCCGTCGCCCTCGAAGAGTGGGTCGACGAGACCTGGGTCGGTATCGCGGCGCGGGCTGTGGACGTGGCAGGCGAGCTCGACATGATCCTGCAGCTCAGTCGCGAACAGTTCCTGCAGGTCATCCTGCTCGCACAGAACCGTTTCGCACGCTTCCTGCTCGCCGACAGTAAGGAGCGCCAGTCGCTGCTGCGCCGGTTGTTCGCGACGGAACGCTTCGAAGACGTGCAGGCGCGATTCGACGAGCGGCGCCGCTCAGCCGAGTATCTCCTGGAGGGGCGTCTGGCGGCTGTCAACGCTGGCCTCCAACAGGCCGAGCGCATGGTGACCAGCACTCAGCTGTGGGGCGAGCATGAGCTCGATCAGGTTTCCAGCGGAACCACCGAGGAGCGCCTCGAGAAGCTTCGGGCTGCGCTCGAGCGCGCCCAGTACCATCTCGAACGCCGAGATGCCGAAGGTGCAGAAGCCGAGACGCGACTCACCGCGGCCGACGCGGCACTGACAACCGCGCGCGAGGAGCAGAACGCGCAACAGAACAGGGACGCGGCCAGGGTTGCGATGCAGCAGCTGGACGCCCAACAGCCCGAGATCGCGGCGGCCCGCACCACCCTGCAGCGTGCCCGGGCAGCAGAAGCGCTGCGCGGCACGATCAGCGCCGCCGATCGTGCCGCGAGCGACCGTGAGAAGGCTGAGGTCGCCGCATGCGCGGCCCGCGAGGCGTGGGCTGCGGCAGAGGTCGAACTCGAGGAGGTCACCGCAGAGACGCTGGAAGTATGGGCGGAACAGCGGACCAGTCAGAGCGGCGAGTGGAAGCGCGCAGCCGAGCTCGAGCAGAACGCCCCGAACCTCGCTGCGCAGAAGACGGATGCTGAGACGCAGGCGGTAGCGGCATCCGAGCTCGTCGACGCGCGCGACGCGGAACGGGCAGAGCTTCCGGCCCGGATCGCCGAGCTGATCGCACAGCGAGACACCGCGAGGCGCAGCGCCGACCGGGCCGACGACCTGGACAGGGCGATGAGCGCCGCGGTGGCACGCCGAGACGCAGCGGTAAAAGCCGAGCGGCTTCGGGAAGATCTCAAGCAGGCGGAGCGGTCGCTCGTGGACGCGAGCAGTGCCCTCGACGATGCACAGCTTGCGCTCACACAGCTGCGCCGCCGCCGTCTGGACGGCTTCGCTGGAGAGCTCGCGGCCGCACTGGTGCCGGGGGAAGCATGCTCCGTGTGCGGGGCGACGGAGCACCCCGCGCCGGCCGAGCACAGCGATCCCATTTCGCAGGACGACGTCGCCACCGCCGAAGCCGCGCGTGATGTCGCCGCCAAGGGCGATCGTGAGGCGCTCGATCGCGTAACAGAGCTTAAGCGCGAGCTGGCCGTCGTAGACACGGTGACGGAAGGCCGCACCGCCGTCGTCGCCGAAGATGAGCTCACCGCTGCGACAGCGCTGTGTGCCGAGGCACAGGTAGCCGTCGGCACACTCGCTGACGCCGAGCAGGCGCTGCGTGAGACGACAGCACGATCGGCGCAGCTTGAGAAGGACCGTGCCGAAGCGGCAGCAGCGTTGGCGCAGGCGCGCGAGGCACTCGCCCTGATCGCGCAGCGCAGCACTGAGGCTGAGGCAGCTGTCGCCGACGCACGCGGCCCCTTCGGATCGGTCGCTGAGCGCATCGCCGCGGTCACCGCGCACGTCGGAACTGCTCGTGCTCTTGCCGATGCGCTGGAGGAAAGCGCCCGGCGGACGACGACACACGCCGAGGCTGTGGCCGAGCAGGAGCTGGCGCTCGATGCATCCGACTTCGACGATGTCACGGCCGCACGTCAGGCGCTGCTACCGGCAGCCGAGCAGCAGGAGCTCGACTCGCGCATCACATCGCACACCGTGCAGCGCGAGAAGCAGCGAGAGCTGCTGCTGGCATTGGAGATGCGCGCGCTTCCCGAGGCTCCGATCGACCTCGGCGGGCCCGAGGACGCAGCACGTGCGGCGCGCACGGCATGGACGGCCGCGCTCGACGCCGCAGCGAGAGCGAAGACCACCGTCGAACAGCTCGGCGAACTCATCGAATCAGCCGCAGTGGAATATGCCGCCAGCGCCGAGCAGCAGGCCGATTTCGCGGTGCTCAAGAGCCTCGCTGACACGATCGCCGGGCGCTCCGGAAACACGCACAAGATGACGCTTGAGACGTTCGTCCTCGCCGCGGAACTCGAAGAGATCGTGGCGGCTGCCAACCGACGGCTCAGTGATATGTCGACCGGTCGGTATCAGCTGCAACATTCCGATGCACTCGCAGCCCGTGGCGCGGCATCCGGTCTCGGAATCGTCGTCTTCGATGCCTTCACCGGCCAGACCCGGCCCGCGCAGTCACTGTCCGGCGGCGAGACCTTCCTCAGCTCGCTTGCGCTCGCACTCGGACTGGCCGAGGTTGTGACCGCGCGCGCCGGTGGCATTCAACTCGACACGCTCTTCATCGACGAGGGCTTCGGGTCACTGGACGGCGACACTCTCGACGTGGCCATGCGCACGCTCGACGAACTACGCTCCGGCGGACGCACTGTCGGCATCATCAGCCATGTCGAGTCGATGCAAGAGCAGATTCCCGCTCAGCTTCTCGTCGAGCAGACCGACAGCGGCGCCAGCCGGATCAGAGTCTGAGTCTGCAGGATCGCACTCCGGCTGTCTCAGACGTTCGCCGGGCTCCACTCCGATACCGAATCCACCGCACCCAGTTCATCTGCGGTCAGCTCCAGCGCGGTGCTGGCCAGCAGATCTGCCACCTGCTCCACACGTGACGCGCTGGCGATGGGAGCGGCAACCGTCGGCTGTTCGCGCAACCACGCGAGAGCAACGGCGGCAACTGACGCGCCGTGCGCCGCAGCCACGTTCTCCAACTCGGCGATCACCCGCAGTCCGTGTTCCGTCGCGTACTTCGATGCTCCGCCGGCGCGCGGTGAGTTCACGGTCGTAGCATCCGTCGAACGGTACTTTCCGGTGAGGAAACCGCTGGCCAAGGCGTAGTAGGGCACCAGGCTCAGCCCGAACTCCTCGGCGACCGGGATGATGTGCTCCTCGACGTCGTTTCGGTGCACGATGTTGTAATGCGGCTGCACGGCGACCGGTAGCGCGATGCCGGCATCCTGCGCGATCTCGATCCACGAGCGGATGCGGTCGGCCGAATAGTTTGACACGGCGATGTGACGGACGAGGCCATCGTCGACGAGCTGACCGAATGCGGCGACCGTGTCCTCGAGAGGGGTCGCGGCATCGTCGAAGTGCGCGTAGTAGAGATCGATCGACTCGACGCCCAGACGATTCAGCGATGCCTCCGCGGCCGCGCGGATGTTCTTCGCTGACAGACCCCTAAATTCCGGATGGCTGCTGACCTTCGTCGCGATCGTCAATCCGCGGGGCTTGCGGGAAGCGAGCCACTCGCCGATGATCGTCTCACTCTCGCCGCCGCTGTTGCCCGGTACCCAGGCGCTGTACCCATCGGCGGTGTCGATGAAATTCCCGCCACCGGCGACGAAAGCATCGAGGATCTCGAAGGAGGCGTCGCGGTCGGCGGTCCAGCCGAACACATTGCCGCCCAGCGCGAGGGGCAGCACATCGAGGTCGCTGTGGCCGAGAACAGTCATGAGGAGCTCACTTTCTTAGCCGCTGGTGGGGCAACCAGCGCCGTACGCCACCCTATTGCCGGCTTCGCGGGATCGCGTCATTGCTTCGTAACAACCAACGACGATACTGGAGACATGACGCTTCAGAAGGAGATCGCACAGGCCCTTGGCGTGCAGGCAGACATCGACCCGCGCGAAGAGATCGAGCGCCGGGTTCAGTTCCTCGTTGACTACCTCACGACAACAGGCGCTGCCGGGTACGTGCTCGGCATCTCCGGTGGTCAGGACTCGACCCTCGCCGGGCGCCTCGCGCAGTTGGCTGTCGAACGTGTGCGTGAGTCGGGCCGTACGGCATCATTCATCGGTGTGCGTCTGCCCTACCGGGTCCAATATGACGCGGATGATGCCATCGCGGCTGTCGCGTTCGTCGCTGCCGACCGCGCCGTGGATGTCAACATCCAGCACGGCGTCGACGGTGTCGAAAAAGATATCGAGCAGGCGGCCGGCGCAGAACTGACGGACTTCAATCGCGGGAACATCAAGGCGCGCATTCGAATGGTGACGCAGTATGCGTTGGCCGGACACGACGGGCATCTGGTGCTCGGTACCGATCACGCGGCCGAAGCGGTGACAGGTTTCTACACGAAGTTCGGTGACGGCGCAGCCGACATCCTGCCCCTTGCCGGGCTCACCAAACGGCAGGGCAAGGCGCTGCTTCGTGAGCTGGGTGCCCCGGACCGCCTCTGGATGAAGGTGCCCACCGCCGACCTGCTCGACGGGCAGCCGGGACGAGCCGACGAGGACGAACTCGGGCTGACCTACGAGCAGATCGATGACTACCTCGAGGGCAAGCCAGTGGATGCTGCCACCGCCGCGCTAGTGGAAGCCAAGTATCTGGGCAGCCGGCACAAGAGACACCTTCCGGTCACCCCAGACGACACCTGGTGGCGCAGCGCTCGTTGAGCCGCGCGCCCGCGGTGATGTCGGATGCCGCGGCTAGTGTCGAAGCATGCGAATCGACACCCACGCTCAGCGCGTTATCTGGAGCGCCAGCGACCTGAAGGCCGCCGCCGAGTGCGAGTTCGCCTGGGCACGCGCAATCGATGCGAAGCTCGGCCGTGTGCCCCGGGTGGAAGAGCCCGAAGACGCTACGCTCGCCCGGGCCGCTCGGCTCGGAGACGTGCACGAACTGAATGTGCTCGAGGCATATCGCCAGCGTTTCGGCGTCGACTCCGTGTACGAGGTTTCCCCGGTCTCATCGGCCGAACCAACGGCGCTCGCGGCCGCTGTGGCACAGAGTACGGTGGCGCTTCGCTCCGATGCGCGGGTGGTGTTCCAAGCAGCCTTCTCCACCGACGAGTTCGTCGGCTTCGCGGACTTTCTGCTGAAGGATGACGACGGCCGCTGGCGGGTGCAAGACTCCAAACTCGCCCGCACTGCGCGAGTCACTGCCCTCATGCAGCTTGCGGCATATGTCGACCAGCTCGATCGCCTCGGCATCCCGCGTGCCGACGAAGTCGACCTCATTCTCGGCGACGGCACCATTAGCACGCACGCCGTCGATGATCTGCTGCCGCTGTTCCACGTCCGTCGAACACGTCTGCGCGCAATCATCACCGATCGTCGAGTTTCTGACGGTCCAGCGGGTGAGGCACTGGCCTGGGGCGATGGGCGCGATGAGCTCGATATCACCGCGTGCGGGCGCTGCGCCACCTGCACCGAGCAGGTCGATGCCGCCAGAGACCTGCTGATGGTGGCGCGCATGCGTCCGGTACAGCGTGCACGACTGCGTGCCGCCGGCATCCAGACGATCGATGAGCTCGCCGCCGCGGTACAGGCTCCGACGGGCATGAACGTCGATTCTTTCGAGTCTCTCCGTGATCAGGCGCGACTGCAATTGCGGGCAGACGCCGATGACGCGCCGGTGTTCGATGTCTACCATCCGCAGGCCATCAACACGCTTCCGCGTCCGAGCCGCGGTGACATCTTCTTCGATTTCGAAGGAGATCCGCTCTATACCGAGCCTGCACCTGACGGGCACACCCAGTGGGGGATCGACTACCTCTTCGGCTGGGTCGATAACGACGACCAGTACACGCCGCTGTGGGCGCATACCTTCGCCGATGAGAAGCGTGCGCTCGAGCAGTTCCTCGATTTTGTGAACGCTCGCCGCGCCGCCCACCCCGACATGCACATCTACCACTACGCGCCGTACGAGACGTCGCACCTGGTGGCGATGGCTGCGCGTCACGGGACCGGTGAAGCGGCCGTCGACAAGCTCCTGCGTGACGGAGTGTTCGTCGACCTGTACCCGCTGGTGCTGCGCACGGTACGTGTCGGTTCGCGTTCCTACTCCATCAAGAAGCTCGAACCGCTTTATATGGGCGAGGACGTGCGCACGAGCGACGTGCAGAAGGGGGATGACTCGATCGTGCAGTACGTCGCCGCGCGGGAGCTCTCCGCTGCTGGCGAGGCTGCGCAGGCGCAGGCGGTGTTCAACGACCTGGCCGATTACAACCGTTACGACTGCGTCTCCACCCGCCGGCTGCGTAACTGGTTGATCGAGATCGCCAAGCAGAAGGGGGTCAACCCGGCACCGCCTGATATCCCCGAAGAGCTTGTCTATGAGCCATCGCACCGCTCCGTCGCGCTGCTGGCCGACGCCGCTCGTGACGTCGAAGCCGGGGGAGACGGCGAAGCGCACCGGGTCGCCGCGGCAGCGATCGACTATTTCCCGCGCGAGGCCAAGAGCTTCTGGGTCGGCCACTTCCAACGTCTGCGTGAGCCGGTATCGATGTGGGACCAGACCCGCGACGTCGTTCGGGTCGATGCTGCGCAGAGCACGCTCCGGCGCGATTGGAGTGTCGAAGAGGGACGACGCGTCTCCTCGCGTGAAATAGAGATCCGCGGCGAGGTCTCACCAGGCACGACACTGGGCGAAGGGTCGAACCCGTTCGCGCTGTACCCGTATCCGGCTCCCTTCGATGCGGAAGCACCGTCGCGCGCGGTGCATGTTGCCCGCACTCTTACAGTGCTCGAAGTGCTGGACGACGGCTACGTGGTCGTTGAGACGGCAATCGGCGGTCAGACCTGGGATGAGTTGCCTCTCGCTCTCACCCCGGCGTCCCCGCCACGTGTCGCATCTCTCCAGGGCGCGATCGATGAGTGGGCGGATGCGGTGCATGCCGAGGCACCCGCGTTCCCGCAGGACGCCGCGACCGACATCCTGCGTCGCATCCCGCCGCGTACTGTTTCCGGAAATGCGTTGCCGGCAGCGGACGACGACCGAATCGATGCGATCGTCCGGGGCATTCTTGATCTGGACCGCAGCTATCTTGCCGTACAGGGCCCGCCCGGCACCGGGAAGACCTACACCGGCTCGAAGGTGATCGCCCGCCTCGTGAACGAGCACGGGTTCCGGGTCGGAGTAGTGGCGCAGTCGCACGCGATCGTGGAAACGCTGCTCGAACGGGTCATCGTCGATGGTGTGCCACCGGGCCAGGTCGCAAAGGCCCCGAAGGACAAGCACAGCAACCCGACGTACACCCCGATCCCGAAGCCCGGGATGGCGGCGTTCCTCGCTGAACGTGGTGAGCAGGGTGTGGTCGTCGGGGGCACCGCTTGGGACTTCAGCCACACCGGCCGTGTCGAACGTCACGGGCTCGACCTGCTGGTCATCGATGAAGCCGGACAGTTCTCCATCGCCTCGACGATCGCGGTGGCAGCCGGTGCGAAGCGGCTACTCCTCCTCGGCGACCCGCAACAGCTGCCGCAGGTCAGTCAAGGAGCGCACCCGGAGCCCGTGAACACCTCGGCGCTGGGATGGGTGATGGACGGCGACGCCGTCGTCCGAGCAGAGTACGGGTATTTCCTCGACCGCAGCTGGCGGATGCATCCGGCAGTTGCCGCTCCCGTCTCCCGGCTCTCCTATGCCGGCAAGCTCGCTTCCGCGCCCGGCACCGAACGACGCTCCATCGCCAGTATTGAACCCGGCGTGCACATCGTCCCGGTGCGTCACCGGGGCAACGCCACGCAGTCTCCACAAGAGGCCGCCGAGGTCGTGCGAATCATCGGCGAATTGCTCGGCCGCGAGTTCACCGATATGGATCAGGACTCTTCTCCTAGGCCCCTGGGCGAGTCCGACTTCATCGTCGTGGCACCGTACAACGCGCAGAAGCAGCTGGTCTCCGACGCTCTTGCCGCTGCCGGGTATCCCGGGGTCCCGGTGGGCACCGTCGATAACTTCCAAGGCAAGGAAGCGGCTGTCTCGATCGTCACGCTCGCGGCATCCAGCGGCCGTGATGCGCCGCGTGGTCCCGAGTTCCTGCTGCTGCAGAACCGGCTGAATGTCGCAATCTCACGAGCGCAGGTGGCTTCGTTCGTCATCCACTCGCCCGCCCTCCTCGATGACCTGCCGTACACGCCGGAGGGCGTGGCGCGGCTGAGCGCATTCGCGCGGTTGGTGGGTGCAGACCGCGACGAGAGTGCGAAGGACGACCGCGCGGACTCGATGTCGCCGGCCGGTGCTAGCGTCGCGCCATGACAAGAAGTGGGCGGTCTGCTCGTCGCATCCGAGTCGCGGGCGAGCGGCGGACCGTTCGTGCTCTTGTATTCAGATGACCTCGATGCCACGGCGCGCGCGATCGCTCAGGCGGGCGGTCGCATCGTGCAAGAACCGTACGAGTTCCCCGGCGGGCGACGGCTGCACTTCGCCGACCCGAGCGGCAATGAACTCGGAGTGTGGGCGCTGCGCTGATCGCCGGAGCGCTGTCGCCCGGTCGTGCTTAGGTCGTGTTCCCGGTCGCGCTCAGGCCGTGCCGTACAGGCGGTCGCCGGCGTCGCCGAGGCCCGGCACGATGTAGCCCTTTTCGTTGAGGCCCTCGTCGAGTGCTCCCAGCACGAGCGTCACGTCGCGGTCGCCGACGATCTTCTCGATCGCGGCAACGCCCTCGGGCGTGCCCAGCAGGCAGATCGCCGTGACATCCTGCGCACCGCGCTGGAAGAGGAACTCAATGGCGGCCCCCAGCGAACCGCCGGTGGCGAGCATCGGATCGATAGCGAAGCACTGCCGATCGCTGAGGTCATCGGGAAGGCGCTCGGTGTAGGTCGTCGGCTCGAACGTCGTCTCGTCGCGGATCATCCCGAGGAAGCCGACCTCCGCGGTGGGCAGCAGCTTCACTAGGCCCTCCAGCATCCCGAGCCCGGCGCGCAGAATCGGCACGACGATCGGGCGCGGCTCCGAGATCTTCACGCCCATCGTGGTGGTGACGGGCGTGGTGATCTCAACCGGACTCACCTTGACATTGCGCGTCGCCTCATAGGCGAGCAGCGTCACAAGCTCCTCCGTCAGCTGCCGAAAAACAGGCGACGGGGTGCGCACATCGCGCAGCACCGAGATCTTGTGGGTGATGAGAGGGTGGTCGGCGACGTGAACACGCATGGTTACAGGGTAATGCGCTGCACGCCTGCGACACGACTCTGATTGCACTAGATCAGGCTTTGGACGCTGCACGAGCGGCGATACGGGCCTCACGGCGCTCACGCCACATAGCGTTTGTCTTCTTAGCGTTCAGAGTGGTGATCACGGCGACGAGCAGCGGACCGGCGGAGATGGTGGCGATGTATGCGAAGTTTTCCATGTCTTCAATCTTGCCGACGCCAGCGGATGAGCGGATCAGCCCGGTGGCTGATCTTCGGCATCCGCCCTGAGGGGGATGCCGACACGACCGAGAACTAAACTCGACGCATGACCCGCTCCGATGACCGTGCGATGCAGCGTGCGCTCACGCTCGCCGCTGAGGCTGCTGCAGCCGGCGAAGTCCCGGTTGGTGCGGTGGTGTTGAATGCCGAAGGTCAGGTGGTTGGCGAAGGGCGCAACAACCGCGAAGAAACGCACGACCCCACCGGGCACGCTGAGATCGTGGCGCTGCGGCAGGCCGCGGCATCCACCGGATCATGGAACCTCGAAGCGCACACCCTCGTCGTCACGCTGGAGCCGTGCGTGATGTGTGCTGGCGCGATCCTGCAGTCCCGGATCGGGCGGGTGGTGTTCGGGGCGTGGGACGACAAAGCAGGGGCCGCCGGGTCGATGTACGACGTTCTGCGTGATCGCCGCCTTCCCTACCGTGCGGAGGTTGTCGCCGGTATGCAGACGGATGCCGCAACCGCACTGCTGCGCGAATTCTTCGAGCAGCGCCGCTGAGTCTGTCGTCGCGCTCGACGCGCTCGTCGCGGACGTCAGTCCGCGGACTTCAGAACGAACACGTCCGTCGACGGCTCGGGGTCGATCGCTGGACGGTAGATGTCGGGCTGGATGTAGATGGCGCGTGCCGTGGGAACGGTGTCGCGGATCTGCTGCTCGATCACTTCGATGTGATCGGCCAACTCCCGCACGGTCTTCTCCGCCGGGAAAGCGATCTTCGCGGCGACGAGTAACTCACCGGGCGCAACGATGAATGTCTTCAGGCTGATGAGCTTCTCGATGTCGGGGCATCCGATGATGGCATCGATGATCAGGTCCACGTCGTGTTTGCTCGCAGATGCACTCATGACGGTGATTCTAGTTCGCGCCGCTCAGGATGCCCAGGACCTGATGGCGGATGCCGCTAATAGGATGGCCGCATGGCTGAATCGCTCCCGTCTCTCGCGTTCCTCGGTGCCGGATCGATGGGAGGCGCCATCCTGCACGGCGTCGTCGCCTCCGGCCTCGGTGTCGACGGCGGCATCATCGCCACCAACCGCACGGCCGAGAAGGCCGCGGCTCTCGCCGAGCTCGAGAATGTCACGGCGGTCGCGCTGGAGGAGCACCCGACCGGCAACGTGGATGCCGTGGCGTCGGCCCGTATCATCCTCGTGGGTGTGAAGCCTGCGATGGTGCCCGATCTGCTGCGCGAGATCGTGCCGGCTCTGCGCGAGGATGCCATTGTCGTGAGCCTTGCCGCCGGCGTCACCCTGGCGACCTTCTCCGAGCACCTCGGGCCGGACGTCAGCGTGATCCGGTCGATGCCGAACACGCCCTCGACCGTGGGCAAGGGTGTGACCGGCCTCGCGGCCAGCGCGGCCGCATCCGCTGATGACCTCGCGGTGGTGCGCCGACTGTTCGAGCTTGTGGGCGCGGTCATCGAGGTGCCAGAAGAGCGCATCGATGCGCTCTCCACGATCTCCGGTTCTGGGCCCGCGTATGTGTTCCTCCTGATCGAAGAGCTGACGAAGGCAGCGATCGGCAAGGGCTTCGATGAGGCGGATGCGCGTCTGATGGCCGAGCAGACATTCATCGGAGCGACCGCGCTGCTGGCGGCATCCGGCGAGACCCCCGCCGAGCTGCGCCGCCGTGTGACCAGCCCGAAGGGCACCACGGAGCGGGCCATCGCCGTGCTTCAGGAAGCGCACCTCGACGAGCTTTTCGCCAGCGCGACCGATGCTGCGCTGGCCCGTGCGCGGGAGATGGCAGCCGGGAACTGAGCGCGCTCAGCCGCGGGGATGCCGCATGACGCGCAGCAGCGCCGCGCGGAAATCCTCCGGACGCTCGAGGTGCGGAGAGTGTCCAACACCTTCCCAGACGACCTCATCGACCTCGCCGCCCGCGGCGGCGTAGGCGTCGAGCACCGCTCTCGTCTGCGACACCATCTGCTGGGCGGGAGCAACATCTGCTCCGGGCCAGCCAGGGATCGCGCCGATGGCGCCGAGGTGGTTCAGATCGAACAATGACGCATCCGACACGATGGCGTCAGCGGTTCCGCGGACCCAGAGGATCGGCGGCTTCTCGACCAGGTCGATCAGGCGCGAGACGTTGAAGTTCCCTGGCGCCATCGTGTTCAGCACACCGGTGTCGCCCGCGCCGAAACCGGGCCAACTCGTGCTTGTGACGCTGTTGCCGGGGTAGTTTCCGGGTTGGGTTGAGGTCGAATTCATTGCGGCCACCCAGATGTCCTCGTGTTCGGCGATGTGCCCGGGGGCGACGTAGCTGGCGCGGAACACGTTGCGCGGCGATGTTGGCGCATCGGCAGAGGTGTCGCCGGCGCGCAGACGGTCGATGAAGTCCGGATTGCCGCCGCCACCTCCGCAACCGGCATCATCATCAGTCAGTCGCGATCCATCCAGGCGCGTTCCGCCGAAGCCATAGGGCGAGACCGGAGCCTGAAGCGTCAGACTGAGCACCGGGTAGTCGAGTGCGTACTGCATCACGACGCCGCCGCCCATCGACCATCCGACCAGGTGTGCCGAGGGCACGCCGATCTCCTGCAACGTGGCATACACGTCATCGCTGAAATCGCTGAGGCCGCGCGTCGCATCCACCGGCAGCGCCTCGCTGCCACCGAAACCGCGCAGATCCACGGCGATCGACCGCACATCCGCAGGAAGGCTCAGCATCGTCTCCTGCCAGAACAGGGCCGATGAAACGTTTCCGTGCACGAAGACGACCGTGCGCAGCGGGGGAGTGGAGGGGGCATCGGCCGTGCGCTCGAGGATGTTCACGCGCAGTCGCGACGTCTCGATCACCCGCGCGGAGATACCGTCAAGAAGGATATTTTTGGTGATCGACATAGCCAGTTGCTCAGCGGTCGAGAGCGGCGAAGCGTTCGATATCGCTGTTGGTGCCGGAAACGATGATGAGGTCGTGGTTGGTGACCACGGTCGTCGCCTCCGCGTAGCGGAAAGGCTTGCCCGGGCTCTTGACTCCGACGACGGTGACTCGGTACTTGGACCGTACGCCGGATTCGTTCAGTCCCACGCCGCGGATGAACTTCGGCGGGTACATCTTGACGAGCACGAAGTCGTCGTCGAAGCGGATGAAGTCCAGCATCCGCCCGCTGACCAGGTGCGCCACGCGTTCGCCGGCCTCGCGTTCCGGGTAGATGACGTGGTTGGCGCCGACACGGGCGAGGATTTTGCCGTGCGACTGCGAGACGGCCTTGGCCCAGATCTGCGGCACCTTGAGATCGACAAGGTTGGCCGTGATGAGGACGGATGCCTCGATGAGCGAACCGACCGCGACGACGGCGACCTGGAAGTCCTGGGCGCCGATCTGCTTGAGCGCATCGAGGTTGCGGGCATCGCCCTGCACCGTGTGCGTGACTCGGTCGGACCATTTCTGAACGAGCTCGAGGCTTTCGTCCATCGCCAGCACGTCGCGGTCCAGACGGTCGAGCTCGCCAGCACATGCGGCGCCGAACCGACCGAGGCCGATCACGAGTACGGGGGCGTCGCCCCGGAGGACTTCAACCAACGATCGGCCTTTCCACGGGCAGCGAATAAAGCTGCGAACGCGATGTCGCGGCGACTGCCGCGGCGAGAGTCACTGTACCAATGCGCCCCATGAAGATCGTGGCTGCCATGACGTATGACGCCGAATCCGGCAGCTGTGCGGTCAGCCCCGTGGAGAGCCCGACGGTTCCGAACGCAGAGATCACATCGAAGAGCACCTCGGCGATGGGTGCTTTGGTTATCTGGGCGATCACGATCGTCGACAGGGCGACGATCGTGGCGCCCCACGCGACGACGCTGAGTGCGACCCGCTGCACATCGCTCGGGATGCGGCGGCCGAATGCCTCGACGGACTGGCGTCCGCGCGCCTCTGACCACACCGCAATGGCGAGGACTGCGAGCGTGGTCACCTTGATGCCGCCTGCGGTGGATGCTGAGCCGCCGCCGACGAACATCAACATGGATCCCGCAACCAGTGAAGAGCCGTTGAGATCGCCGATGTCGATGACGCTGAAGCCGCCAGAACGGGTCATAGCCGAGAGGAAGAACGCCTGGAATGTGGTGTTTCCGGCATCCATTGATCCGAATGTCAGCGCGTTGTCGTATTCCAGCACGAGGAAGACCCCGGCGCCCGCGACGAACAGGATTGTGGTGGTGATGAGGGTGAGTTTCGCGTGCAGTGACCAGCGCTTGACGTGCCAGTGGTGCTTGGCGAGCGTGTAGATCACAGGGAAGCCGATGCTGCCGAGGAAGACGCTCACCATGAGCACGGAGAGCACGAAGTAGTCGTCGGCAAACTCCAACACGCCGCCCGTATTCGGGGTGAAACCGGTGTTCGTGAACGACATCGCCGCGTAGTAGGGGGCCTCCCACAGCGCCGCGAGCGGGGGGATTCCGGCCATCACCAGCCCGGGGTAGAGCAGAACAGCCACGACGAGCTCGATGATGAGCAGCGACAAGGCGACTGTCTTCAGTAGCTGTCCGACTTCACCGAGGCGCACAGTCTGGCCCTCATTGACAGGACCACCATGTGCACGCAGCGGGTTGCTGTCACCTGCGGCGAGAAGCTTGGCCCGCAGGCCGAGCTTCTTGGAGATCACCAAGCCCAGCACGGAAGCCAGCGTGAGCACACCCATTCCGCCGATGTTCACGCCCAGGAAGACCAGCACGTGTCCGAATGGTGACCAGTGTGTCGCCATGTCGACTGTCGCGAGTCCGGTGACACAGATCGTGGATACCGCGGTGAACAGAGCATCGCTGAGAGGCGTGACCGTTCCGGATGCCGACGCGATCGGCAGTGAGAACAGTGCGGTGAACACGAGGATCAGCGTGGCGAAGATGGCGATCGCGAAACGTGAAGGGGATGACGTCACGATTCGTCGCATGAAGTGCCACGCGTCGCGGATCTTCCCCTGCGACGACGGAGATGCCCAGGCGCTCGACATCGGTGTCCCTCCCTGCGCTTCATCTCAGGCTTCTACGAGGATCGCTGAAGCGCCTTCGACATGGTACTCCGGGCCCGGGACGGCTAGCCTGATCTCATGACCGACATCTTCGACGTGATCGCAGACGGCACAAGGCGCGACATCCTTCAGCTGCTTCTGCGTCGCTCGACCGAGGAAGATGCCGGCACGAGCGTCTCGCAGATCGTCAGCGAGCTGGGCATCAGTCAGCCGACCGTGTCGAAGCACCTCAAGGTGCTGCGCGAGGCGCAGCTGGTGAGTGTCCGCGAAGACGGGCAGCGTCGGTTCTACAGCATCGATGTCGGTCCGCTCGAAGTCGTCGACGACTGGCTCGTGCCCTTTTTGATGGATGCCTTCGGCGATGACGCGCCAGACATCGATTTTTCGTTCACTCCGCTTCCGGACGGCGCATCGCACGCGGCCGAGGTTGTCGGCCGCGCCGCAGCATCAGCGAGGCACGTGGTGACCACGGCGTTGAAGCGGCTCGGGGCCTGATCACTCCGGCAGTCCCGAACGGGGCCTGCATCCACGACGGTGCGTCCTCAGTGATTGCACAGTGGTCACATAGGTCACAATCACCACATGGGTTTACATGCGTCCCGCATTCCCCATAGGATCGGGGCAGAGAAAGGGGTAATGGGGATGCCCGAAGTTCCAGATGTCCGATTCTTGACCGTCGCAGAGGTCGCAGAGCTCATGCGTGTGTCGAAGATGACCGTCTATCGACTGGTGCACTCCGGCGAGTTGCCGGCGATTCGATTTGGTCGCAGCTATCGCGTGCCCGAATCGGCTGTTGCCGACGCTCTCCAGCGCCCGATCTCTGAGGTTGGCTGACCGCTTCGGATCAAGTCTCGACAATGTGCACTTTGCACCGGTCGTGGTTTGCTAGAATGATCCGAGGCATTTACCGTGCCCGTACTCGGGCGTCCGAATTTTTTGACGCCCAGCCACTGACTTAGTGAGGTTTCCGTGGGTTCTGTCATCAAGAAGCGCCGCAAGCGCATGGCGAAGAAGAAGCACCGCAAGCTGCTTCGTAAGACTCGCCACCAGCGCCGCAACAAGAAGTAAACGCGGCAAGACACGAGCGCCTGTCTTCGGACGGGCGTTTTGTGTATGCAACCGCGTTCTGAGGAGAGTCATGAAATCGATCACCATCGCCGAACTTGCTGCACGCGAGAACACTCCGCTTGTCGATGTGCGCGAGGAAGATGAGTTCGCGGCCGGGCACGTGCCCGGAGCGGTGAACATCCCGATGTCGCAGCTCGGCGACCGGCTCGACGAGCTGCCTGCCGAGGCGTTCGACGTCATCTGCCAGGCCGGTGGTCGCTCCGGTCGCGTGGTGGAAGCGCTCGAGCCACGCGGTTACGACGCCACCAACGTCGATGGCGGCACCGGTGAGTGGATTGCTGCCGGCCACCCGGTCGAAGTACCCTCGGCGTGACCACCGTCACCATCATCGGCAGGCCCGGCTGTCATCTGTGCCCCACAGCACGAGAGATCGTTGAGGCCGTCGTGGCGGATCTTCCCGATGAAGTCGGCGACGGCATCGAGATCGTCGAGAAATCAATCGATGAGGATGCTGCGCTGTATGAGCTGTGGTGGGAAAAGATCCCCGTCGTTCTCATCAACGATGAATTTCATGCGCAGTGGCGGGTCTCGCCCGAGCTGCTGCGCCAAAGACTGGAGACGCAATGATTCGCCACGTGGTCACTTGGAAGCTTGCCAGCGAGGATGCTGCTGAACGCGGTGCGCAGGCAGCCGAAGTCGCGCGGCGGCTGAACGCTCTGGACGGCGTCGTTCCGCAGTTGCGGTCGATTTCGGCTGGAGCGAACTCGATCTATCCAGAAGCGAACTGGGACGTCACCCTGGTTGCAGATTTCGATTCTGTTGAGGCGCTGGAGCAGTACGTTGTGCACCCGGCCCACGAAGAGGCCGCGGTCTACATTCGCTCGGTCGTCGCCTCTCGCGTGGCCGTCGATTTCGAGGTTTGAGCAGCCGACACCGCCCGCGTGTGCAGGAGTGCAACGCAAACGTAACCGTCTGAACGGGATTTCTTCGTCGCTGCGTGTCAGGATGATCTGCATACCCGTCCGAGGGCATCGTTGCCCCGTCACTCTGGAGCGGTAATGTCCCGACGCCGTAATCTCATCTTCGGTCTCGCCCTCGCGGCGACCGCCACTCTTGCCCTTTCTGGGTGCGCCGGTGGTTCCGACACCCCGGGAGGAGAAGCGGCTCCCGAATCCAGCGGAGACGACTACGGCCTCATCTCTGCCGGCGAGCTCACTGTCTGCTCAGACATCCCGTACCCGCCGTTCGAGTTCGAGGACTCCAGCACTGAGACGGGTTACTCGGGCTTTGACATCGATCTGCTCGGCGCTGTCGCTGAGAAGCTCGACCTGAAGCTGGCCGTCCAGGATGTCGGCTTCGACGCGTTGCAGTCGGGTACGACCCTCGCCGCCGGACAGTGTGACGTCGGCGCATCGGCAATGACGATCACCGAGGAACGCAAGGCGAACATCGATTTCGCGGACCCGTACTATGACTCACTGCAGTCGTTGCTGGTCCGCGCTGACTCCAGTATTAAGAGCATCGCTGATCTGGACGGCAAGACCGTCGGTGTCCAGCAGGGCACCACAGGTGAGGCCTACACGAACGAGAACGCCACCGGAGCCGAAGTCGTCTCCTACCCCTCCGACGGTGAGCTGTGGCCGGCGTTGCAGGCCGGCAACATTGACGCGATTCTGCAGGACCAGCCGGTGAACATCGAGCATGAGAAGGCCGACTCGACGTACACGATCGTCGAAGAGTATGACACTCAGGAGCAGTACGGCTGGGCGTTCGCCAAGGGTGAGCGCGACGCTCTGATCGAGGCCGTCAACACTGCGTTGCAGGAGTTGAAGGACGACGGAACCTACCAGACGATCTACGACTCCTACTTCGCGGCGAACTGACCCGCGGCGCCCGCGAACAATGGCAATGAGGCGCACGACTCGCGCGAAGCTCTATCGGTTCACGATGTACGCGATTTTCATCGCGGCCGTCGTCGCTGTCGCCTTGGCGACCGACTGGGTGAAGATCGGCACGGTCTTCTTTAACGTCGAAGTCGCGATCAAGCAGTTCCCGAACATCATCGTGATCGCCCTGCGAAACACGGTGCTGTTCACCCTGATCGCATTCGTCGGAGGAACTCTTCTCGGCGTGGCTTTCGCCGTGATGAAGCTGTCGAGCGTCGCCCCCTATCGCTGGTTCGCTACGGCGTGGATTGAGCTCTTCCGCGGGATGCCAGCGATCCTGACGCTGTTCATCATCGCCTACGGCCTGCCGATCGGTCTGGGATTCAAAATGCCAGGAGGCGCGATCGTCTCGGGTCTTCTGGGCCTGATTCTGGTGTCGTCCGCGTATATCGCAGAGGTCGTGCGCGCGGGGATCCAGGCAGTTCCGAAGGGCCAGATGGAGGCCTCGCGGTCGCTGGGAATGTCACCGCTGAAGACGATGTTCTGGATCATCCTTCCGCAGGGCTTCCGCATCATCATCCCGCCGATGACGAACGAGTTCGTGCTGTTGCTGAAAGACACGTCTCTCCTGTTCGTCGTGGGCTCGACCCTAGCGACGAGGGAACTCACCACGTTCGCTCGTGACGGGCTGTCCTCGGAGGCGAACTCGACGCCGTTGATCATGGCTGCGCTGTTGTACCTGGCGGTGACCATTCCGCTGACCCGGGCGGTTGCGTGGCTCGAGCGAAGGATGGCGAAGCAGCGATGAGCACAGATTTGATTGATATTCACGCGCCGGCGATCGAAGTGCAGCAGCTGCGCAAGAGTTTTGGTGACAACGAGGTTCTCAAAGGCATCGACCTGACGGTCTCTGCTGGGGAGGTTGTCTGTGTGATCGGGCCCTCGGGGTCGGGTAAATCAACGCTGCTGCGCTCGGTGAACCTTCTCGAAGAGCCCACGGAGGGGAAGATCTTCATCGAGGGCATCGATATCATCGACCCCGAAACTGACATCGACCGGGTGCGCACGCGCATCGGCATGGTGTTTCAGAGCTTCAACCTGTTCCCGCACCTAAGCGTGCTCGGAAATCTCACCATCACACAGCGGCGCGTTCTTCGGCGATCTAAGGCCGAGGCTGAGAAAGTCGCTCACGCGATGCTCGAACGAGTGGGACTGTCTGAGAAGGCGGACGCCTACCCTGGCCATCTCTCGGGCGGTCAGCAGCAACGCGTCGCGATTGCGCGGGCGCTGTGCATGAACCCCGACATGATGCTCTTCGATGAGCCGACCTCGGCACTTGATCCTGAACTCGTCGGCGAGGTGCTGCAGGTGATGCGCACGCTGGCTGATGAGGGGATGACGATGCTCGTCGTGACCCATGAGATGGGCTTTGCACGAGAAGTCGGCTCACGCCTGATCTTCATGGATGGCGGAGTGATCCTCGAAGAGGGCGATCCGCACGAGGTGCTCGCGAATCCGCAGCATCCGCGCACGCAGGACTTCCTGTCGCGGGTTCTGTAAGTCTTTCAGCGAGTTACGGTGTACAAGTCGCTCAGTGGGTGACTGGGTACTTGAAGCCGATGTGCGAGCCGGCGTATCCGAGCCGCTCATAGAACCGGTGCGCATCGGTCCGGGCGGCATCCGAGGTGAGTTGAACCATCGCAGCCCCCAGGGCAGGGGCGGCGGCATCCGATACCCAGCGCATGACGGCGGATCCGATGCCCGATGAGCGAAGCGTGCTGCGCACCCGCACAGCCTCGACCAGCAGCCGGCGCGATCCGCGGCGTGTCATCCCGGGAATCGACGTGAGCTGCAGTGTGCCGACCACGCTCCCGTCCACGTCGACGACGAGCAGGTCATTCGAGGGGTCCGCGAGGATCTCCGCGAGCGCGCTCGTATAGGCGAGGCGGTCAGCGTCGGATGCGACATCTCCACGCGAAGCGCTGATCGCATCGTCTGCGAGCAACTCGATCAGAGCGTCGGCGTCCTGCGGCGATGCGCGTCGCAGAGTCGCCCGGCCTGCGGCGCAGTCGAATGCGTGCGGTAGGGGAAGAGCATCGAGCATGCCGCCAGTCTGCCACCACCCGTGCGTCGCCGCGTGCGGCAGCACGTGCGTGCGGACGTATTCTGATCTGATGGAGATCGGTGAGCTGCTCGGGCTGGAACAGCTCACCTGGGGGATGCTGGTGTTCGTCGTCTTCGCGGCGTTCGCGGCCGGCTGGATCGATGCGGTGGTCGGCGGTGGCGGGCTGCTGCAACTGCCCGCGTTGCTGCTCATCCCCGGCATCGCGCCGGTGCAGGCGCTTGCGACGAACAAGCTCGCGTCGGTCTTCGGCACCGCCACCAGCAGTGTTACGTATTATCGGCGTGCGAAACCAGACATCCGCACCGCTCTGCCCATGGCCGGGATTGCGCTGGCGGGCTCATTCGGGGGAGCGGCGGTGGCCACCGTGCTGCCACCAGCCGCATTCAAACCGATCATCATCGTCGCCCTGCTCGCCGTGGTGATCTTCACGGTGTTCCGGCCCGAGTTGGGAGCGGCGACCAAGCTACGCTTCTCCGGTCGCAAGCACCACATCATGGCGGGGACCGCCGGGCTGGTGATCGGGTTCTACGACGGGATGATCGGTCCCGGAACCGGCACGTTCCTCGTCATCACGCTCGTGGCGCTCATGGGATACGACTTCTTGCAGTCCAGCGCTAAGGCGAAGATCGTCAACCTCGCAACGAACGCTGGGGCACTGCTGCTGTTCATCCCGCACGGGGCAGTGCTGTGGCTGCTGGGCGGCATCCTCGCCGTCGCGAACGTTGCCGGCAGCTACCTGGGCTCGCGGATGGCGATCGCGCGCGGGACGACCTTCATCCGCGTGGTCTTCCTCATCGTCGTAGTCGTGCTCATCGGGAAGCTCGGTTTCGACGTGTGGAACGAGAACATCGTCCCCGCGCTCGCGCTACTCGCGCCCTGAGCCGTGCATACGGCGAAACCCCGTCATATGCACGCTTGGGGTCAAGCGCGATTACGACGGGGTCTCGACGAAGAGCGAAGAGGCGAGGCTCAGGCCTCGGTGTCCTCCGCGACAAAGTCCACGCCGGCCTCGGCGCGCTGCGCGTCGGTGATCGGAGCGGGGGCACTCGTCAGCGGGTCGAAGCCGTTGCCGGTCTTCGGGAACGCGATGACCTCGCGGATCGAATCGGTCTTGGTCAGGTGCTGTAGCACGCGGTCCATGCCCAGCGCGATGCCTCCGTGCGGCGGGGCGCCGAACTTGAATGCATCCAGCAGGAATCCGAACTGCTCCTGGGCAACCTCATCCGAGATGCCCATGACCTCGAAGACGCGCTTCTGCACGTCCTCGCGGTGGATGCGGATCGAGCCGCCGCCGAGCTCGGTTCCGTTGCAGACGATGTCGTACGCGTAGGCGAGCGCGGACCCTGGATCGGTGTCGAACGTGTCGGCAAACTCCGGCTTCGGGCCGGTGAAGGCGTGGTGCACGGCCGTCCACGCACCAGCACCGACGGCGACGTCACCGGATGCCACGGCATCCGCCGCAGGCTCGAACATCGGGGCATCGACCACCCACGTGAACGCGAAGACATCAGGGTCGAGCAGCCCCAGTCGGCGCCCGATCTCGACGCGTGCAGCGCCCAGCAGTGCACGCGAGTCCTTGGCAGAACCGGCCGCGAAGAACACGCAGTCACCTGCCGCAGCGCCCACGAGGTCGGCGAGACCGGCCTGTTCCTTTTCGGACAGGTTCTTGGCGACGGGGCCGCCGAGCGTGCCGTCCTCGTTGAAGAGGACATAGGCGAGGCCGCGGGCGCCGCGCTGCTTGGCCCAGTCCTGCCAGGCATCCAGCTGCTTGCGTGGCTGTGAAGCGCCACCGGGCATGAGGACCGCACCGACGTAATCGGACTGGAAGACCCGGAACGTGGTCTCGGAGAAGTACTCGGTCGCATCGACGAGTTCAAGACCGAAGCGCAGGTCGGGCTTGTCCGAGCCATACTTGGCCATCGCGTCGGCATAGGTGATGCGCGGCAGCGGTGTCTGCACGTCGACGTCGATCGTCTTCCACATCGCGACGATGAGAGACTCCATCATCTCGATGACGTCTTCCTGGTCGACGAAGCTCATCTCGATGTCGAGCTGCGTGAACTCCGGCTGGCGGTCGGCACGGAAGTCTTCATCGCGGTAGCAGCGGGCCATCTGGTAGTACTTTTCGACACCGCCGACCATGAGCAGCTGCTTGAACAGCTGCGGGCTCTGCGGCAGTGCGTACCAGCTGCCCGGGTGCAGACGGGCGGGCACGACGAAGTCGCGGGCGCCCTCGGGGGTCGAGCGCGTCAGCGTCGGGGTCTCGACCTCGATGAACTCGCGCTTTTCGAGTTCGTTGCGGACCGCCCTGTAGACGTTCGATCGCAGGCGAAGAGCGGATGCTGCGGACGGGCGTCGCAGGTCAAGATAGCGGTGCTTGAACCGCACATCTTCGCCCGCCGTCTCGGAGTCGCCAAGGCCGGTGGAGACCTGGAACGGCAGCGGAGCGGACTCGTTGAGAACCTCGACCGCAGTTGCGATGACCTCGATCTGGCCGGTGGGCAGGTTCGGGTTCTCGTTGCCGTCCGGGCGGCGGGAGACCTCGCCGGTGACCTTCAGGACGAACTCACTGCGCAGCGGGTGCGCAGTCTCTTCGTCGCGGATGACCACCTGGGCGATGCCCGAGGCATCGCGGAGATCAATGAACGCGACTCCTCCGTGATCACGACGACGATCGACCCAACCCGTGAGGGTGACGGTCTGACCGATGTTCTCGGCTCGCAGGGAGCCGGTCGTGTGAGTGCGAAGCACGGAAGATTCCTCCAGTTCAGTAAAGGGAACTCGCCCATTCTACGTGGGCGTGCCACCCTTCGAAGAGACAACCTCCTCGGGTGGGTAGACTCCGTCGCAAGAGGCGGACAGCGCCTTTCACACAAAGGAGTGAACCCGTGGATTCAAATCTGGTCACCGAACAGCTGTTCTCGACGAGTTCGGTGCTGTTGGGCATCGTGGTCTACGTGATCTATGCGATCACAATGTGGAAGGTGTTCGCCAAGGCAGATTATCCGGGCATCCTCGCTCTGATTCCGATCGTCAACTGGATCATTCTCGTGAAGATCGCCGGGATGAGTGGCTGGTTCGTGCTGCTGTATCTCATCCCGATCGTGAACATCGTCTTCGCGATCGTTGTGGCGTTCAAGGAGGGCGCCAATTTCGGCAAGGGCGGTGTCTTTTCGTTCTTCCTGCTGTGGATGTTCCCCTTCATCGGGCACTTGATCATCGGGTTCGGCTCCGCGAAGTACCGTCGCGTCTGAGCGACGACACGGTGTCTGGGGGATCCCTAGACTGAGCGGTATGCCTGCCGAACGCCTCCATCTCGTCCGCCACGGTGAAGTGCACAATCCGGGGCGCGTGCTGTACGGCCGCCTCCCGCATTACCGTCTGAGTGAAGACGGCAAGCTGATGGCGCGCGCCGCAGCCGAGCACATCGCCGATCTTGGGCGACCGGTCACCTCGTTGCGCTGCTCGCCGTTGCAGCGTGCTCAGGAATCCGCCGAGCCGTTCACCCAGGTCTTCGGGCTGGAAGCGGCAATCGACGAGCGCGTCATCGAGCCGACGAACGTGTTCGAAGGCACGCAGATGCGGCGATCGCTGCGCGACCCGCGCAACTGGTGGCATCTGCGTCGTCCCTCTGTGCCCAGCTGGGGCGAGCCATACTCGTCGATCGCCGAACGCATGCAGCAGGCGATGAACAGTATCTGGGATGACACGGTCGAGGGTGACGCGGTGATCGTCTCTCACCAGGCGCCGATCTGGATCACGCACCTGCGCGTCGCTGGTCTCCGGTTGCCGCACGACCCCCGAACCCGGCGCTGTGCTCTGTCGAGTGTGACGTCGTTCGAGCGCGTCGGCGACGTCTGGCGAGAGGTCAGCTACGCCGAGCCCGCTTCGGGGGGAATCGACCTCGGCGCGGTCTGAGCCCGTCAGGCGCTCAGCTCTTGGACGACGAACGACGCCGCCAGCTGTCCTGCGGCAGCGGCTTGAATGACGGATGCCATCGGCCCCGGCATGCTCGCCCGGTGCGCAAGATCGCCCGCGGCGAAGACTCCCGCAACCGACGTGCGGCCGAAATCATCGATCTCGATGCAGCCGCTTTCGAGCATCCGCAGCCCGAGCTGCGCGGCGAACGGGGTGCGCTGGTGGAAGCCGCCTGCGGCGAGGAACAGTCCCGCCACGGTGTGGCTCTCCTCGCCTGTGACGACCGTGACTCCGCCGTCGTCTGCGGCCTGCACGCGGTCGACGACGGCCGCTGAAACACGGGCACCGGCTGCCTCCAGTGCGGAGATCTCTTCGGTTGCGGGTGGGGTGTCGATCGGGAATACAGCGATGCTCTGGGCGATGCGCCCGAGCATGCCGAGCAGGTGCTGCGCGCGCGGACCGGCACCGATGATCCCGATGGTGGCATCGTGAAGTTCATGGCCGTCGCAGAACGGGCAGACGAATGCGCGTCGTCCCCACAGCTCGCCGAGTCCGGCAATGTCGGGCAGGTCATCGACGAGTCCGGTGGCGAGGATGATGCGACGGGCGCGTTCGCTGCAACCATCGGGGAAATGGACGGTGAAGTCGTCGGCGCTTCCGGTGATGGCCGATACGGCACCGCGGGCCACGGTGACATCGCGATACGCCGCAAGCTGTTCGCGAGAGCGTGCGCGGTAGTCCGCGGGGGCCGTTCCATCATCGCCCACCACATTGTGCATGTGCGCGACGGTGCCGTTGCGGTACTCGCCGGAATCGACGACCATCGTGCGGCGGTGCATCCTTCCCAGCGTGAGTGCCGCCTGCAGGCCTGCGGGGCCGGCGCCGATGATGATCGCGTCGTACATGAGATCTCCTTCTGATCTTGTGTTCTCGACCAGTGTGTGACTTCATGTCAACATGAAGTCAAGTTCGAAGCATCCGTGGTCTGTCGGCGAAGTCGCCGAACGGTTCGACCTGCCCACCAACGTGCTCCGGCACTGGGAAGCCGTCGGACTCCTGACACCCGCGCGCGACACCGCGGGGCGGCGACGCTACGGTCAAGACGAGATCGTGCGGATCGCGGTGATCCAGCGCAGCAAAGCGGCGGGGATGAGTCTGGAGCAGATCGCGGTGCTGCTCGATGACGGCAGAAGCGGTCGGCACGAGGTGCTCTTCGCGCATCTGGCCGACCTTGACCGCCGGATGCTTGAGATGCAGCTGTCGAGGGCGATGACCGAACATGCCATCAGGTGCAGCGCGCACGACATCACCACCTGTCCGCAGTTCCGCGCCGGAGTCGAGGATGTGCTCGCGAGATTCTAAGAACCAATGTGCGTGCGGTGCCGACAGGGGAGTGGCCAGAGCATCCAGAGCACCCATAGGATCTCGCGCCTAAACTGGGGTCGTGCCTCTCGCCTCGACGAATCGTGACGGCCGCCTCTCCCGCACTCGACGTTCGCGTCGGATGATCGGAGCCGCGTTCGCCGTGCTGTCCGCTGTCGCCCTGAGCGCGTGCACACAGGACTCCGTCGCCGAGCAATACCTCGAAGGCAGTGACAAGGGGTACATCTCCGCCGATCTGACCGTCGTGGAGATCGCGCCGGACGACCGCGGCGAACCCGTCGAATTCGGTGGAGTCACCGAGAACGGCGACGAGTTCACCAGCTCCGAGATCGCCGGAGACGTCACCGTCGTCAACTTCTGGTACGCGGCCTGCGGCCCGTGCCGAGTCGAGGCGAAAGACCTCGAGGCCGTCTGGCAGCAGTACGAAGACGAAGCCGTGTCTTTCGTCGGTGTCAACACCTACGACCAGCCCGACACCGCCCGCGCATTCGCTGACGAGTACGGCATCACCTACCCGAGCCTCATCGACGTCGACTCGGGTGATGCGAAGCTCTCCTTCGCGGAAGTCACCCCCATCCAGGCGACACCGACCACGCTCGTGCTCGACAAGCAGGGACGCGTCGCCGCTCGGATCATCGGCCAGCTCGACGGGCCGAGCATCCTTTCCACGCTCGTGAGAGACGCGCTCGCGGAGAGCGCGTGAACACTCAGGAGTTAATCGGCTCCGGGGCCCTCTGGCTGGCGATTCCGGTCGCCATGCTTGCCGGGCTCGTGTCGTTCCTCTCGCCCTGCGTGCTGCCGCTCGTGCCGGGATACCTCGGTTTCCTCGGGGGGACAGGGGCAACGACCCGAGGCACACGTGGACGCCTGGTGCTCGGCGTGCTGCTGTTCATCCTGGGCTTCAGCGTGGTCTTCATCGCGTTCACGGTCATCGGCGGCACGGCATCAGTGTTCTTCCTGCAGTGGGGCGACATGATCACCCGCATTCTGGGCATCGTGATCATTGCCATGGGCCTGATCTTCGTCGGATTGTTCGGATTCATGCAGCGTGAAGTTCGGCTGCAGGTCAACTCCAAGACCGGTCTCATCGGTGCGCCGCTGCTGGGCTTCGCCCTCGGTATCGGGTGGGCTCCGTGCATCGGACCGACCCTTGCCGCCATCACCGCCGTCTCCTGGACCCTCGGTGACCCCGTGCGCGCCGGCTTCCTCGGGCTGGCCTACAGCCTCGGCCTCGGCATCCCGTTCCTGCTTGTCGCCCTCGGGTTCGGCTGGGCGACGAAGGCGATCGGGTTCCTGCGCCGTCACATCCGCATCGTGAACATCGCCGGCGGCGTGCTGCTCGTCCTGCTCGGCGTGCTCATGGTTACCGGCCTGTGGACGGACATCATGTCGCGCCTCGGGGCGGTGATGGGCAGTGTCATCCTCCCGCTCTGATTTCTCCGCTCACTCCCAGAACAAGAACAAGGATGCCGTGAACAACGACGCCTCGGATCCGCTGCGCCCCTCCGACCACATCGACGGCGATGGTGGCAGTATCAACCAGCCCAAACTGGGCTTCGTCGGCTGGTTGCGGTGGGGATGGCGTCAGCTGACCTCGATGCGCACAGCGATCATCCTGCTGCTGGTACTGGCAATCGCTGCCATCCCCGGCTCAATCTTCCCGCAGCGGATGGCCGACCCGAACGGCGTCACCCAGTGGCAGACCGACAACCCCGATCTGTTCCCTGTGCTCGATGCCATGAGCCTGTTCGACGTCTACCTGTCGCCATGGTTCTCGGCAATCTACCTGCTGCTGTTCATCTCGCTCGTCGGCTGCGTCATCCCGCGCATCAAGCATCATCTGAAGGCGCTGCGCTCGCGTCCGCCACGCACACCTGCTCGGCTGCAGCGACTCGAGGACTACCGCGAGGTCACCCGACCCATCCCGGCTGGACAGTCGACGGGCTCCGACTCCGAGGCAGAAGCATCCCGCTCGGTCGATGTCGCACAGAAGCAGCTGCGTGCGCTCGGGTACCGCGTCGAACGCTACGACAAGGGGCGCTCCTTCTCAGTCTCGGCAGAGCGCGGATACTGGCGTGAAACCGGCAACCTCGTCTTCCACCTCGCTCTGGTCGGCGTACTCATCACCGTCGGCGTCGGCGGCAGCTTCGCATACACCGGCCAACGTGTGATCGTCGAGGGGCAGACCTTCGTCAACACGCTGCTGGATTATGAATCGATGAACCGCGGGCGATTCGTCAGTGACGATGCACTCCAGCCCTACGCGATGACCCTCGACTCCTTTGATGTGACGTACCAGGAGTACGGCTCCGCAGCATCCGGTCAGGCGGGCAATTTCTCGGCCAACGTGACCGTGCGCGAAGACGGCGAAAGTCGCGAGGAATCAGTGCGGGTGAACCACCCGCTGGGCCTCGCCGGAGACAACGTCTACCTGCTCGGCAACGGCTACGCGCCCACGATTACGGTGCGAAACGCCGACGGCGACGTCGTCTACAGCAACTCGGTGCCGTTCCTCCCGCAGGACAACAACATGACCTCGCTCGGTGTCATCAAGGTCACCGATGGGATGCCGCAGCAGCTCGGCATCGCGGCATTCTTCTACCCGAGTGCTGCGCGTCTGGACACCGGTGCTTTCACATCTGCGCACGGCGATCTCCTGTCGCCGTTACTCACCCTCGACGTCTACGAGGGCGACCTCGGGATCAACGAGGGAACGCCGCGATCGGTGTACGTGCTCGATACCGGGGAGCTCACCAAGCTCACCGGCCGCACCACCGATGTGGATTCGATCGAACTCCTTCCCGGTGAGACTGCCGACTTACCGGGTGGCCGGGGCACGATCACCTTCGAGGATGAAGCTCCCGCCGGTGCGACCACATACGAAGACTCGGTGAAACGCTTCGTGTCGCTGCAGATCCACCATGACGCCTCGGCCGTATGGGTGCTCGTGTTTGCATTGCTCGCATTGGCCGGACTCATGATCGCGCTGTTCGTACCGCGCCGGCGGATGTGGGTGAAGGCGACCGCAAACGACGACGAAGTGCAGCTCGAATACGCCGGGCTCGCTCGCGGCGAAGACCCGACCCTGGCCGCTGCCGTCGATGACCTCGTCGCCGGTCACACCCGGCTGCTCGATACCGACTCCACTCCGCAAAACCCACGAAAGTAGAATGGGATCATGCCCGACTTCGACTCTCTCTCGATCCTGTTCATCTGGACAGCGATCGCGATCTACGCCGCAGCATTCATCGCCTATGCGTTCGATCTTGCGCGTCGCTCCGAGGTCACCTCTGACGCACGCCTCGCGCGCGAAGCGGCACTGGTCGGTGCTGGCGGAGTTTCGGTCGACACGGCGGATACAGCATCCGCCCCGCCTGCCAAACCCCGCTACGTAATGGCGCGGATCGGAACCACGCTCACCGCGCTCGGCTTCGTACTGCACCTCGCCGCCACGGTGCTGCGCGGCATCGCCGCCGAACGGGTGCCGTGGGCGAACCTGTACGAGTTCGCGATGATCGGCACATTGCTGGTCGTCTTCGTGTATCTGCTCGTGCTCACGCGTGTGGACCTGCGTTATCTCGGCACCTTCATCACGGGGCTGGTCGTCGTGCTGATGGGCGCGGCTGCGATCAGCTTCTACGTCGGCGTCGTGCCGCTGATGGATCCGCTCAAGAGCGTCTGGCTCGTGATCCACGTGTTCGTCGCTTCGCTGTCGACAGCATTCTTCGCGCTGGCCTGCGGGCTCTCGGTGCTGCAGCTGATGCAGTCGCGCCGCGAGCGCCGTCTCCTCGAGAACGTGGACAAGCCAGGGCCGCGGTTCCTCAGCACGCTGCCGAACGCCGACCGGCTGGAAGGAACGGCGTTCCGCTTCGCGATCATCGGCTTCATCTTCTGGACCTTCACCCTCATCGCCGGCTCCATCTGGGCGCAGGATGCCTGGGGCCGCTACTGGGGCTTCGACGTCAAGGAGACCTGGACGTTCATCGTGTGGGTGCTGTACGCCGGGTACATTCACGCTCGCGCCACTCGCGGCTGGCGCGGCAACCGTTCAGCATGGCTGTCCATCGTCGGATTCACCGCGGTGATCTTCAACTTCACGATCGTGAACGTGTTCTTCAAGGGGCTGCACGCGTACTCCGGCCTGAGTTGAGTCGCGGGGGCTGTGTGCCTCGTCCCAGGTGCCAGACGCCACGGCGTCGCTGCGGCGTGGCAGGGCAGGATTCTGCTGTGACACGCCGCCCATGACACTTCCCGTCTGGGATTCGGGCCTGGTGGCCGAACGTGTTCTTCGCGGGGGCTGTGTGCCTGGTCCCAGGTGCCAGACGCCACGGCGTCGTTGCGGCGTGTCAGGGCAGGATTCTGCTGTGACACGCCGCCCATGACACTTCCCGTCTGGGAATCGGGCCGGTGGCCGTACGTGTTCTTCGCGGGGGCTGTGCGCCTCGTCCCAGGTGTCAGACGCCACGGCGTCGCTGCGGCGTGTCAGGGCAGGATTCTGCTGTGACACGCCGCCCATGACACGTCCCGTCTGGGATTCGGGCCTGGTGGTCGACGACCAGCGGATGCTACGCCGAGGCGAGCACCGCCTTCGTCGACGTCGTGCGACGCAGCGCCACGGCGATCGTGGTGCCCACGATCGACAGCACCCCCCACACGATCAGTGCGGCAATGGCTCCACCGTTCGCACTGATCAGACCGGTGAACGCCGGGGCTGTGGGAAGCGCAGCGCCGAGGGAGGCGAGCCACCCCGGCACAGTCGAGATGAGTCCGGTCGCCACCGCGATGACCCCGACCAGTGCGCTGATCCAGCGACCCACGCCGCCGAATACTGCGACGAGCGCCTGGTTCACCGCGGCGAATGCGACCCCGGCGACAACCGCAGTACCCGCGAACGCCCACCAGGTGCCGGCTTCATACTGCGCCACGATCTGCACGATCAGAGCGACGAGCACGCCCTGTCCTGCTCCGATCAGCGCGGCGGGCAGGAACGCCCGCAGCGTGAGTGCAGCAGACGAACGCCGTGAGGTCAGAGTGCGAGCTGTGTGCGCGCGCATCACGATGAAGGACGCCAGCCCACCGAACCACAGCACGACGGCAGCGAGCAGCGGGATCGCGGTTGGGCCGAACAGGGCGTTGCCGCCAGCATCCGATGACACCGGATCGGCGATGACCGACGCCAGTGAGCTGGATTCCTGATCGGTGAACGAGGGGAGGGAATCCGCCGCGGTGCGTAGGCCTCCGGCGAGGTCTCCGGTTCCGGTGGCAAGAGTGTCCAGTCCCGTTGCCAACTCACCGGCTCCATCAGCGAGCGCCGAAGCGCCCGTGCCGAGGTCAGTGGCACCGGATGCGAGCTGGCCGGCACCGCTGGCCAGTTCCCCTACGCCGCCGGCGAGCTCGTTCGCCCCGGCAGTCAACGCAGCAGCGCCGCCGCTGAGATCGCCGGCACCCGTGCTGAGCGCGGTCGCGCCAGCCTGGGACTGGTCGACGCCGCCAGCGAGCTGGTTTAGCGCGTCGGCGAGTGAGCTCGCACCGGTGCCCGCGGTGCGCAGCTGCTCAGCGATCGTGGCTGTGGCCTGGCCGTCGAATGCTTCGAGGCCTCCAGCCGTTCCGGCAGATGCCTGTGCGGCCGCGTCGGCCGCGCCCTGAAGCTGCGGCATCGACTGGGACATGCCGGCCAGCCCCACGCAGACCGGGTCGGTGCTCTCGCGGCCGGCGCACGCGGCGAGCAGCGCGCTCATGCCGTCGGCGAGCTGGTCAACGCCGGACTTCACCCCGACCGTCGCCTGCTGCGCGCCGTTTGCGGCGGTGAACAGCTCATCGGGGACAAGCCCGCTTGCGTCCAGCGCGGCTGCGCCATCGGTGAGGCCGGAGCCGAGTTCGGTGGCGCCGCCCGCCGCCTGGCGGGTGCCGTCGGCGATGGAGCCCAGACCGGTGGCCAGATCGGATGCTCCGGTGCCGAGCTGTGCTGCACCATCTCCGAGTTGCGTCACCCCGCCGCCCAGCTGGTTCGCGCCCGCTCCGAGCTGTGTCGCACCGGAGCCGAGCTGCGAGATACCGGAGCTGAGCTGAGTCGCACCGTCAGCGAGCTGGGCAGCACCGTCGGGCAGGGCTGCTGCGCCGTCGGCTGCGGCATGGGCGCCGTTCGCGAGCTCCAGCGCACCGGAGGCCGCTTCGCCGATCTGGTCACCGAGCGTGGTGAAGCCGACGAGCACATTCTCCAGGGTCGCCTCAGACAGCATCGTGCCGAGAGACGACGCAGCAGCCGCAGCGATCTGCGAAGTGATGAGATCATCGGCGATGAGTGCGTCATCCGGCGTGGCCACGACCATGGTGGCCTGTTGCGGCGTGGCATCGCCCGCGATCGCCTGACCTGCCGATGTCGCGGCCGTCGAGAACTCCGCAGGAATCGTGACGACCGCCTGGTAACTGCCATCGGCGAGCCCGTCGGCAGCGTCATCCTCGTTGGAGATCACCCAGGTGAGGTTCGAGTCCAGGTCGTCCGACCCCTCGACGAGCCCGGCGGCCAGCTGGCGTCCGAGCGGCGTGTACTGGCCGTCGATCGTGACCGGTTCATCGAGGTTGACGATCGCCGCGGTCATGCTTTCCAGCCGCTCAGTCGGGTTCTGCAGCGCAGCGACGAGCACGCCACCGATGAGCGCGGGCAGCAGCAGCACACCCAACAGCGTCAGCCAGGAGACAGGCCTCGACGAGCGGGCGCGTTCAATGAAGAGGGTCATGCGGTCACCTCAAAGGAATCGTTGTGAGTAGACGCCGATGGCGTCGAGATGTCGAGAATGTCGAGCGTCGGCCAAGATGCCTCCGCGAGGATGCTGCCGGCGACACTCGCATCGGCTGCCGTGGCGAACACCGCGAGTTCACGAGCGGATGCCGCATCCCGCAGCATCGCCGTCGCCTGATCGCGCTGCGCTCCGGTGAAACGATCGATGCTGTCGATGATGACGAGCGGTGAGCGCCCGCGCAGGGCCTCCTGCAGGTCGAGCAGCGCAGCATCCGCGTCGTCGACGAGCACGCAGCCGACGTGACTGCGCACCCAGGCTGCACGTCCTGGCAGCAGATGCCCGGCCACGCGCAATCGCCCGGCTGCCGGGGTGAGCCGGCCGGCGACGGCCAGGCTGAGCGCGCGTCGAGTGCGTGCGTTCAAGCCGGTCGCGACGGTGGCAGCGCCCGGTGAGATGCGCAGAGTGAGCGCGTTCGCGGAGTCGTCCGCGTCGAGAACGAGATCATCGACGGCTGCGACTGAACCGTCCCCGGGCCATGCCTGCAGATGCCGCTCACGCTCGACGGCCTCGCCCTCGATGTCGACGCTGGGCAGGATCTTCTCGAGCCAAGCTGGGATCTCCCACGCGCGTTCACCGAGGATGGCCATGAGCGCCGGGATCAGCGTCATCCGCACGAGGAACGCGTCGATCGCGATGCCGGCAGCAAGGCCGAGCGCGATGGGTTTGAGCGAGGAGTCGCCCTCCGGGACGAACGCTACGAAGACGGCGAACATGATGAGGCCTGCGGCCGTGACGACCTTGGCGGAGCCGGTGAAGCCGCTGCGCACGGCGCGCTGCGCGGCTGCGCGGCGTTCGGCGCGGTTCGGCGACTTCGAGGCGGCGTCGTGCACGAAGTCCTCGCGCATCCGTGACACCAGGAACACCTGGTAGTCCATTGCCAGGCCGAACAGCACGCCCATGAGGATGATCGGCATGAAGCTGATGATCGGTCCGACCTTCGCGACGTGCAGGACATCGGCGAGCCATCCCCATTCGAATACCGCGCCGACGACGCCGAACGCCGCGACGATGGAGAGCAGGTAGCCCAGCGCTGCGGTGACCGGCACCCAGAGTGAGCGGAACACGATAGTCAGCAGGATCAGCGACAGCCCGATCACGAAGATCCCGAACGGCAGCAGGGCGTCACCGAGCTGATCGGAGATATCGATCGCGACGGCGGTGAAGCCGGTGATTTTCACATCGATGCCGAATTCTTCGAGCCACTGGTCGTGGTGCGAGCGCAGTTCACGAACAAGGTCGCTGGTGGCCGGGTCATCCGGCGCCGTCTCGGGAATCACCTGGACGATACCGGTGTCAGCCGTCTCGTTCGGGGTGGCGAGTGCAACCTCCTTGACGCCGTCGATCTGGGCGACAGCATCCCCGAGGTCTTCCATAAGGGTGAGCGGATCGGTCGAGGTGACGATCGTTCCGGTGAGGACGAGCGGGCCGTTGAATCCCGGACCGAACTCCTCCGCTACGAGGTCGTAACTCTGGCGTGCCTCGTCGTCAGCGGCGAGCACACCGGCGTTCGGAAGAGCGAGGTTGAGGCTGAGCGCGGGAATCGCGACGGCGCCGAGGCCGACGACAATCGCGAGAGAGGTGAGCACCGGATGCTTCGTGATGCCGCCGACCCAGCGCTCGCTGAATCCGCGTCGGGTCTTCGCTTCCGTGCCCTTCTTCGGGGGCTTCACCCTCTTCGGGCGTCCGACGACGCGGCCCTTGAGGAACCCGAGCACGGCGGGGGTCAGGGTGACGGCGATCGCGACGGCGATGGCCACAGCGACGGAGGCCGCGATACCCATGGTCGTCAGGAACGGGATGCCGGCGAAGCCGAGGCCGATCAGTGCAATGAGCACCGTGATGCCGGCGAACACCACTGCGGATCCGGCCGTGCCGACGGCGCGTGCGGCGGATTCCTCAGGATCCACGCCGTCGCGCACCTGGTCCTGATGCCTGGCCATGATGAACAGTGCGTAGTCGATGCCGACGGCGAGCCCGAGCATCAGCGCGAGCAGAGGTGTTGTCGAGGACACGCTCGCGAAGGCGGTGGCGGCGAAGATGCCGCACATCGAGATGCCGACGCCGAGCATAGCCGTGAGAAGGGGGAGACCTGCGACCACGAACGAACGGAATGTGACGATGAGTACGAGCAGGGCGATCACAACGCCCACGGCCTCGGTCAGCGTCACCCCGGGGATCGAGATGGCGAACAGGTCACCGCCGAGCTTCAGCTGTGCAGCCTCCGGCAGCTCGCCAGCGAGAGCGTCGACAGAGCGGGTGAGGACATCTTTCGTCTCGTCGGAGACGTCGGTTGACTGACCGTCGAACTGCAGCTGCACGATGGCGGCCGTCTCGTTCTCATTGATCATTCCCTCGATCATCTCGTCGTAGGGCGAGGTGACCGCGAGGACGCCGTCGAGGTCCGCAAGCTCGTCGACGGCATCCTCGATCGGCACGCGATAGTTCTCGTCCGTGATCGAATCCCCATCGGCTGCGACGACGATGAACTGCGCATTCGTGCCGCTGACCTGGGGGAACGAACGGGAGAGCTGCTCGAGGCCGTCTTGCGATTCCGTGCCGGGGATCGAGAACGAGTTATCCGTGCCCTGGTTTAGGGCGAGAGCACCGCCTCCCGCCGCCGCGAGGATGAGCAGCCAGGCGACGAGTACGCGCCAGGGGTGGCGGAATGACCAGCGTCCGAGCGACGACAGGAGTGTAGACACGGAATCCTCCGAGACGAGGGGTGGCAAAATGGATACAGAGATGTATCCGATACATCTGTGTATCCTACGGTGGGTTGTGCACCAGAAACTGTGCGCCGGATGTGAAGCTGGTGAAGGAGGATCAGATGGCCGTTCCGATGACCAAGCGCCGTGAGAACACCCGCTCACGACTGCTCGAAGCAGCAACGCAGGTGTTCGCTGAGGTGGGCCTCGACGGTGCCAGCGTCGAGGCGATCTGCGAGCGCGCCGGATTCACTCGTGGCGCGTTCTATTCGAACTTCGAGTCAAAGGACGAACTGTTCTTGCAGTTGGCTTCCACGATCGCCGAGAAGCGTCTGACGCTCGTGCGCTCGCGCATTGACGAGTTCGTGGAGTCCGGGCTGCTCACCAATGACGCCGACCCGACCGAGCTCGTGCAGCAGGTGATGGAATCCGGTGAGGATGACCGCCTCAGCGTGCTGATGATGAGCGAGATCCGTATCCGGGCCCTGCGCGATGACGTGTTCCGGGCCGCATATCTCGCGCAGGATCAGGCGCTGACTGCGAGCATCGAAGGCATTATTCAGGGCATCGTCGACTCCGGGCTGTTCGCGTTGCGCGTCGATGTGGCGGTTGCTGCGCAGATGCTGATGGTGCAGTGGGAAGGATGCATGGGGCGCGGCGTGCTCGCCGGTCACGACGGCGAGAAGCTGCACAGTGTCGGCGCCGAGGCGCTCGGCCACATCGTCGAACTGATCATCGCTCCCGCCGAGGGGTGACTTCGCCCGCCGGGGGATGAGCTCGCCCCGCGAGAAACGTCCTTCTGCATGAGACAGGTCGTGTGAAGTCTCAGGACATTGGTGACGGTTGTGTCTCAGGACATCGGTAACGCTTCTTGCTGATTTGGTGGTGACACTTCGGTATGGCGTGATCGGGTGATGCCGCCGAATGAGCCGATC
>NZ_JBPTMA010000007.1:0-86307 GCF_051546305.1 Microbacterium wangyouchuni | reverse complement strand
CCGCGATCCTGAATCGCCGCCCCCGCCCGACCCTCGAGCTTCAGACCCCAGCCAACCGGCTCAACCAGCTGCTCCTCGCAGCATAACTACCAACGTTGCCCAGACCATTTGACTTTGCCCGCGATTTTTGAGCCACAAATGGCCACTCGCAAGCGGCGGGGGAGGGGGAGCGGGGCGTCTCGGGGCGTAATGGGAGGGGCGGCAGCGGAGCCGCGGTCGTAGGCTGAGGGCATGTCCGACCACGCTTTCGCCACCCGAGCCATCCACGCCGGTCAATCGGCCGACCCGCGCACCGGCGCGATCATCCCGCCGATCTACCAGGCCTCCACGCATGTGCAGGACGGCATCGGCGGCTTCCGCGAAGGCTACGAGTACAACCGTGCCGGAAACCCGACGCGCTCCTCCCTCGAGACGCAGTTGGCCGCGCTCGAAGGCGGCTCGCACGCACTGTCCTTCGCCTCCGGCCTCGCCGCCGAAGACGCTCTGCTGCGCGGGATCCTCCGCCCGGGAGACCATGTACTGCTCGGCAACGACGTCTACGGCGGAACCTACCGGCTGCTGACCAAGGTGCTCGCGCCCTGGGGCATCGAGACCACGACGGTCGAACTCGGCGATGCTGCAGCGATTCAGCAGGCGCTGCGACCCGAGACGAAGATCGTCTGGCTCGAGACGCCGAGTAACCCGCTGCTGAAGATCGTCGACATCGCGGCGATTGCAGAAATCGCGCACGCAGCCGGTGCCCTGGTGGTCGTCGACAACACCTTCGCATCGCCTGCCCTGCAGCAGCCGCTCGCGCTCGGCGCAGACCTCGTCGTGCACTCGACCACCAAATACCTCGGCGGACACTCCGATGTGCTCGGCGGCGCGGTCGTCTTTGCCGATGATCGTTTCTACGAGCAGATCAAGTTCCAGCAGTTCGCCGTCGGGGCGGTCTCCGCTCCGCTGGACGGATGGCTCACCACGCGCGGCATCAAGACGCTCGCCGTGCGGATGCGTCAGCACACCGCCAACGCGCAGGCGATTGCCGAATGGGCCGAGGCCCGCCCTGAGTTCGAGACGGTCTTCTACCCGGGACTTGCCTCGCATCCCGGCCACGAGATCGCGGCGCGGCAGATGAGCGGGTTCGGGGGGATGCTGTCACTCGCGCTGACTGCAGGACCCGCCGCCGCACGGGCATTCGCTGAGTCGACCGAGCTGTTCCAGCTGGCAGAGTCTCTCGGCGGTGTGGAATCACTGATCGGCTACCCGCCCGAGATGACCCACGCCTCCGTACGCGGCACCGAGCTCGCCGTGCCGGAAAACGTCGTACGACTGTCCGTGGGCATCGAAGACATCGCCGACCTCATCGCCGACCTCGAGCAGGGGCTCGCGCGCATCTCGGTCTGAGTTCCGTCGCGGGTCAGATCGCGCGCGTAGGATTGGGGAATCTTGAACGATTCAACACCCTCCCCGTCATCCACTCCTGATCCTCAGCGAACTCCGACCGGCAGCATCCGGGCCATCACCGGAACAATCCGCACCAGCACGCCCACGAGCGCCATTCGCACTCTCGGGGCGGATCCGGCGACCGCGCCGATCATGCTGCACCCGGGAGATGCGATCTCCAACGCGCGCCGGGTGCTATACATCATCGTGCTCGGGGCACTCACGGCGCTGGGCCCGTTCACGATCGATCTGTACCTGCCGGCATTCCCCGTGCTCGAGCAGGACTTCAACACCACATCGGCTGCGATCCAGCTGACACTCACCGGCACGATGATCGGCTTCGCCGTCGGTCAGCTGGTCGTGGGGCCGCTGTCCGACAAGGTCGGTCGGCGTATCCCGCTGATCGTCGTGACAGCATTGCACGTGCTGGCAAGCATCGCCGCAGCCGTCGCCCCGGATCTGCTGCTGTTGGGCGGCACGCGCGTGCTGATGGGTGTCGGTGCTGCTGCCGGTGGTGTTGTCGCGATGGCGATCGTCCGCGACCTGTTCGGCGGGCGCCGACTCGTCGTGATGCTCTCGCGGCTGGCGCTGGTGTCCGGTGTCGCGCCGGTCGTTGCACCCCTGATCGGCTCATGGCTGCTGGGAATCATGCCGTGGCGCGGTATCTTCGTCGTGCTCGCCGGTTACGGCGCGGTCATGCTGCTGTGCGCGATGCTGTTCATTCCGGAGACCCTGCCGAAGGAGCGCCGCAATGACCGCGGCAGCACCACGATCTGGCAGCGCTACCGCAGCGTCTTCAGCGACCGTGTGTTCGTCGGTGTGCTCATCATCGGCGCGATGACCTTCTCTGGACTGTTCTCCTACCTCTCCGCATCCCCGTTCCTGTTCCAGGAAACCCACGGTCTGAACGCGCAGGAGTACGGCTGGCTGTTCGCGGCCAACTCGGTCGGAGTCGTCGTCGGCGTGCAGGTCGCATCACGGCTGGCGGCCCGGTTCGGACCGCAGTGGGTGCTCGCATTCTCGACCGCCGTACTGTTGGTCAGCGGAGCCGCGATCGTGCTCGACGACCAGCTCGGCCTCGGATTCTGGGGAACGGTCATCCCGCTGTTCGTGTTCATGACGGCCTGCGGGTTCTCGTTCCCATGCGTGCAGGTGTTGGCGCTGGACCGCCACGGCAAGGCAGCGGGCACCGCTGCGTCAGTGCTCGGCGCGAGCAACAACGGCGTCGCCGCGATCATCTCTCCGGTTGTGGGGCTCATCTCGGCCGGCGCAGGAATCACCGCGACGACGATGGCCTCGGTGATGGTCGGATGCGCGGTCATCGGCATCCTCGCTCTCTGGCTGATCGTGCGTCCGCGTACGGTCGGAATGCTGAATCCGTAGCCTTTGCGCACGGTTCTGCGACAGAATGGGCGGATGACTCGTCCGGCACTGCTCTGGTGGGGCGTCGGCGCGATTCTTGCCGCGATCGCCCTGGGGTCCTCGCTCACTGCGGCAGGACCGGATGCTCCGATCGCGATCGACACTGGCTGGAACGCGGTGATGGTCAGCATCCGGTCCGAGTTTCTCGTTGGCCTTGCCGATGTGTTCAACCATGTCGGTGGCGGGTGGATCGCAACCTATCTGATCCCGTTGCTCATCGTCGCGGCGCTGCTGCTGGTGAAGCGCTGGCAGGCGGCGGTCTTTGTCGCTGTGACGCTGCTGGTCAGTGTCGGTGCGGTTCAGCTGCTTAAGAGTCTCTTCGGTCGTGCGCGGCCGGTGGACATGCTCGTCGCGAGCGATTTCGGTTCATTCCCCTCGGGGCATACAGCGAATGCGGCGACACTCGCGATGCTGGCGGTGCTGCTTTTTCCGCGGTTGTGGGTGGTGCTGATCGCGGTGTTCTGGACATTGGCGATGGCACTGTCGCGCACCGCGCTGTCGGTGCACTGGCTGACCGACACGATCGGGGGGATGCTCGTGGGCGCCGGGGTGACGCTGATCGTCGGCAGCATCATGGTGGTGTGGGCACAGGGTTCCCCGCCTCTGTCCGAGACGGAAGCGCCCCGGTGACGATCCGCCGGTATCGCGCGAGCGACCGCCCGGCGCTGTTCGAGATCTGCGTGAGGACAGCGGATGCCGGTGCTGATGCAACGGGGATCTTGAGCGACGACGAGCTCTGGGGGCTGCTGTTCGCGGTGCCCTATGCCGAACGGCATCCGGATCTTGCCTGGGTTGTCGAATCCGATGACGCGCGGACGATCGGATACATCGTCGCGACTGACGACACGGATGCTTTTGAGCAGTGGTTTCGCGATGAGTGGTGGCGGCAGTTTGCCGCGCGTTTTCCTCGTCCGGTCGAGGCGGTGACGCGCGAGGAGAAGCTGATCACCTACGGCTATCAGCGCGGACCCGGGCGCGAGCGGAATGCGGCGGCGTACCCCGCGCACCTGCACATCGATCTGTTGGCCGAGACCCAGGGGCTGGGGCTCGGACGGCAGCTCATCGAGACCCTGTTCGCAGAGTTGCGCCGCCGCGGCGTGGCCGGGTTGCACCTGGGAATGGACCCGGCGAACGCCGGTGCTGCCGCGTTCTATGAGCGGCTCGGCCTGGAGTCGCTGCCTGCCGAACCCGGCGGCCAGGCCTACGGCATCCGCTTCTGACCCGTCGCGTCCGTGCCCCCGTCCGCGTCCCGCGCCGCGTCCGTCACGTGTGCCGTGCGTGCAGTACGACTCATGCTCCGGTCGCAATTGCTGCTGCTATTCCGGTGTTTTAGCAGCACGAACTGCGACGGGAGTGGGTAGTAGTTGCGACCGAGGGGCGCGTACGAACGTACGGCGGAAACGAAAAAGTGGGCCTCGCGATGCGAGGCCCACTGATTTCTGGCGGTGACGGAGGGATTCGAACCCTCGGTTGCTTGCACAACACACGCTTTCCAAGCGTGCTCCTTCGGCCGCTCGGACACGTCACCAGGGAACAACCTGAACAGTCTATCCGATCCTTTGTGGTCTCCGTGCCAGCTCACAACACGGCGTCGTTATGCTGTGCGGATGGGACGACAGCCACAGCGATCGACGATCGCCCAGCACGGGCAGCAGCACACGCCGTCGGCAGGCGGGCAGTTGCTGAAGATGGTCGGGGTCGCGCTGGCGACGGTGCTCGTCGCCGCCGTCGGCATCACCGGCTGGGTCGTCGGCGACCTCGGTGCGACCTACACGGCCGACGCTGTCGACCTCGGCGGCGACCCGCCACCCGGATTCTCCGAACTCACCACCGGTGCGAACATCCTCGTCGCGGGCACGGACAATTGCGAGCCCGAATACGCTGATCTTTTCGGCGACCGTTGCGCGAATCCGGAAGATGGTGTGCGCAGTGATGTGCTCATGCTGGTGAACATCTCCGACGAACCGCGCCGGGTCACCGTGGTCAGCTTCCCCCGGGACCTGCTCGTCGACATCCCCTCGTGCGACACCGACGGCGGCGAGAGCGCGCCGCAGTACCGTCAGATGATCAACTCCGCGTTCAGCATCGGCGGGCTCGCCTGCTCCGCCCGGACGATCGAGGATCTCACCGGCGTCGATGTGCAGTATGCGGCATCCATCAACTGGGGTGGCGTGATCGAGGTGACCAACGCGGTCGGCGGCGTCGATATCTGCGTGGCGACCGCGATGAAGGATGCCGACTCCGGCATTGATCTGCAGCCGGGCACGCACAACCTCGTCGGGCAGGATGCGCTTGCGTTCCTGCGCGCGCGGTACTCGACCGAGGACGGCAGCGATCTGAACCGCATCGGCAACCAGCAGCTGTACATGTCGAGTCTGGTGCGAAAGATCACCAGCGAACAGGTGCTCACTAATCCCGGGCTGCTGCTTAAACTGGCACGCACGACGCTGTCGGCGATCGACCCGAGCACCACGCTGACCAATCCGGTGACGCTCGTGGAGATGGGGCTGGCTCTGAAGGACATCCCCGTCTCGGATTACGCCTTCGTCCGGTATCCGGTAGCCGACGCTCCGGATGACCCGAACCGGCTCATTCCGATCAGGGATGCTGCGGACCAGCTGTTCGAAGCGCTCGAGCGCAACGAGCCGCTGCTGCTCGCCGACGCCGCGGGGCAAGCGCCGGAGGCCCCGGTCGAGCCTGAGGCTCCCGTCGATGTCGAGGTCCCGGTCGAGGGGGAGGCTCCCTCACCGGCGCCGGGTGAGACCGCCGTCGCGCTGCCGCCGAGCATCACCGGCACCACCGGTGAGACCGAGGGCTGCGTCTCCGGTCGAGTGGTGCGCTGAGTCCGCACAGGCGACCCGCGTAAAATCGGCACCGTGGCAACTCCCAAGATCGTTCTCTTCTACGCCTTCACCCCGCTCGCCGACCCGGATGCTATCCGGTTGTGGCAGCGTGACTTCGGTGAGGCGCTGGGTCTGCGCGGACGCCTGATCATCTCGAAGGACGGCGTCAACGGCACCCTCGGCGGAGACCTCGCGGCGCTGAAGAAGTGGGCGCGCTCGTTCCGCTCCTTCCCGGCCTTCCGCGACGCTGACATCAAATGGAGTGAGGGCACGGGACTGGATGCCGACGGCCGCAGCCTCGACTTCCCCAAGCTCAGCGTCAAGGTGCGAGATGAGATTGTCTCGTTCGGCGCCCCCGGGGAACTCCAAGTCGATGAGGCTGGAGTCGTCGGCGGCGGCACCAGGCTGAGCCCGGACGACCTGCACGCGCTACTCGCTGAGCGCGACGACGTCGTCTTCTTCGATGGGCGCAACTCGCTGGAGGCGGAGATCGGGCGATTCAAGGATGCTGTCGTGCCCGATACCGAAACCACCCGTGACTTCGTCGAGCTGCTTGATTCCGGAGCTTATGACGATCTGAAGGGCAAGCCCGTCGTCACCTATTGCACGGGCGGAATCCGTTGCGAAGTTCTCTCCAGCCTGATGGCCGCTCGCGGTTTCGGCGAGGTCTACCAGCTCGACGGCGGCATCGTCCGCTACGGCGAGAAGTTCGGTGACGATGGCCTGTGGGAGGGGTCGCTCTACGTCTTTGACAAGCGCGGCTCGATCGACTTCAGCGATCACGCCGCCGTGATCGGCACCTGCGTCGGCTGCGGCACTGCCAGCAAACGCACCGCCAACTGCCCGGATGCTTCGTGCCGCCGCCAGTTCGTCGTCTGCGAGTCGTGCGTGACCGTGCCCTGCGAGGAGCACGCCGCAGTCAGCTGACCCGCAGCCGGCACAGACGCGTCAGCGGGCCCCAGAGATCGCCGTGCCAGCCGCCGTCCGCGAGACGAACAGCGACCGGGGTACCAGCGCTGCAGCCGCCCGTGCGCGGAAATCGACGCTGCGTCGCAGTTCACCGGTGATCTGTGCGACGGCGGGGGAGAGGTCTCCGGCATCGCCGGCCGTGCGGGCGAAGCTCGCGCGCTCGACAGCATCCACCAGCACCCGCACCATCGCCGGATCCGCACCGCTCTTCACCAACGCGGCCCCCCGCACGCGCGGGCTGTCGGCCTCGGAGGCAGGCAACCGCAGATCGATCAGCGTGTCCTGCACCTCCCGCCAGGCTGTCATCGCATCGCCGTCACGAGCGCGACCGCGCCGCACGAGGTAAAGCACGAACCGGACCAGCGCGGGCAGCAACAGCACGAGAACTGCGCCCAGCACGCCCAGCATCACCGGTGTCGGATTCAGCTGGCGCAGCGGCTGTCCGTCAGCGGTTGAGGTCCCGCCCTGATCCCGATCGATCTCCGGACCGTTCGTGGGAGCGGCCGATGGTGCGGCGCTCGGCGCGGGTGCAGCCGGACCGGTAGCTGAGCCGCCACCGGTCGAGGCAGCCTGGAAGCTCGTCGGCACACCCAGCGACGCCGTCGGCTCGAACGACACCCAGCCGATCCCCTCGAAGTGCACTTCCGGCCAGGCGTGCAGCTGCTCGCTGCTGACGGCGTAGATCGATTCGGTGCCGCGCTTCTCATCGGTCATTCGGCCCGGCAGGTAACCGACCACGATGCGCACCTGCATATCCATCGACTGCGCCATCAGCGCGAAGGCGCCGGCGAAGTGGATGCAGTAGCCCGAGCGGGCTTCGAGGAACTCTGCGACCGCCTCCGCTCCTGTCCCATCAAAACCTCCGTCGACCGGGGCGTCCAATGAGTAGCTGAACTGCGACCGGAACCAGTTCTGCAGCGCGATGAGCTTGTCATAGGCGGTGCCAGCATCCGCCGTCACCTCGCGAGCCATCTCGCCGATCACAGCCGGCAACTCCTCGACGGGCTCGGCCGACGCGCTCGTGACGGGCGCTGCCTGAATCTGCTCTTTCGTCGGCAGCACGTTCTCGGTTGTGACGGTGTAATCCTCGCCCTCGGCATCCCGTGTCGACGAGATGACCGTGCGATTGTCCGGCATCACCTGCCAGCCTGAGGAGACCCCGACGATCTTCGTCGCGGGGAACGGCACCGGCAGCATCGAACTCGCGATACCACTGACCCGGATCGAGGTGCGCTGCTCGATCGACTCCAGGTCTTCGGCCCAGTCCGGGGCCCCGAATCCCGCACGAAGCGGTTGCCGGTCGGTTTCGTCCGGAGTCCACGTCTCACCGTCGAACTGCGACAGGCTCGCAATGCGCAGATACGGGGCGGAGGTGGACTTCGTCGCCAACGTCATCACGGTGAACGGCGTGGGGCGGCGCAGATCGTCGCCCAGTCGCAGCGAGGGGTTCAGCTGCACGCTGGTGCCGGCACCGATCCACGTGGCCGACACCGGCAGCACCGGTGTGATGACGAGGGCGGCGACGATCACGGCAGCCCCGACGCTGACCATGACACCGACCGACGCCTGCCGCGGCGCGGTGCGGTCATGCCGGGTGCTGTGCCGGAACAGGAACAGCGCTACAAGCGCCAGCCCGACGAACCACACCACATCGGCGTCGCCGCGGGTGATGATCGTCGGCATCGCCCCAGCAGTCGCCACCAGGATGACCGCCAGCAGAGCGAGGCGGGCGGCGATCAGCTGATCGAGCAGGATCGCGATGACGCAGAACCCGATCACGAGCATGGCGTTCAAACCGCGGGTGCTCTCCAGCGGTGCCGTGCCGAACCGCACCTGCTGGAACGCCTCGGATGCCAGCACCCCGACCGAGCGCAGCGTCACCTCGGTGGGGACGACACCGAAGAACGCACCGAACGGTTCGATCATCGCGGTGAGGGCCAACACTGACACGAGCAACTGCGCACCCAGCGTCGACCACGGCCGATCAGCGTGCCCGGAGCGCACCTGCCGCACGATGAACCCGGTCACAGCGATCAGCATGATCACGGCGATGCACATCAGTGACCAGACACCCGCCGCGATCACCGAGGTATAGGGCCAAAGGACGAGGAAGCTCGAAATCGACGTCAGAACCGCAACGGCAAATGTGCGTTCGGTCTGCCGGGTGCTTTCGCGTCGCTCTGCACGAACGGGCACCACCGGCGGATTCTCAGCGCGGAACATGGCCGCTTCCCGTGGTCACGCGCGCCGGCAGTGCGTCTTCCCAGGCGGATGCCACGTCGTCGCCCAGCGTTGCGGACGACCAGCCCAAGGCGGCTGCGGCATCGAGCGTGCCGGGCAGCGGATCGGACGCCAGCAGAATCGGCGCCGATGCTCCGCCATGGCGTAGGAGCGCGGCGTCCTCTTCGTCGATTCGCCCGGTGATCATCACTACCGGCCCCGGCGGTGCACCGTCGTAGAGGGAGATGAGGTCGCGCCCTTCGCCGCGAGGGGTGACCATCGCCAGGGCGACGAGCAGCGAGTCTCGATCATCCTCATGTCCGCGCAGAGATCCGAGCACAGCTCCCGCGGAATCGAGCACGTCGACGCTGTAGCCTTCGTGCACCAGATGCAGCGCGACGGATGCTGCAGCAGAAACGGCCGCCTCGAACGCCGGGTCGGAACCGGTACCAGCGCGTTCCCAGCGCCGGGCGGTGCGATCGAGAACGACGAGGGCATCAGGGCTTGCTTCCTCTTCCTCCTGACGCACCATCAGGTCCCCGCGGTGCGCGGTGGCCCGCCAGTGGATGCGCCGCATGGAGTCGCCCGAGACGTAGTGCCGGGGCGAGAGGTTGTCGCTGCCCTGACCGAGCCTGGTCGATGCGGTGTGCGCGGTGCCGCCGCTGGCGCCGACATTGCTGTTGATCGGGGCCAGCGGCACGATCTCCGGCACGATGGTGACGGTGCGGGTATCGCCGAACTCCTGCTCACGCTGGGAGAATCCGAACGGATCGATGGTGCGCAGCAGCAGTGGTCCGACCGGCCAGACGCCCCGGTGCACCCCCGTGATCGCGTAGCGGATATTGGTGCCGTTGTCGGTGGGGAATTCGCCTGCAGCGTCGCCGACGACAGCCGAGGGAAGCGCATCGCGCCAGGTACCGTTCGGCACCCGCAGGGCGCGGAGGTCGAAGCGCACGGCGACCTGGGACTGCTCTCCCACGGTGAGCAGATCCGTGGAGATGCGTCGGGAGACCCCGCCGCTGCGCCGCGGCACGTGGACGACGAAGACCGCGATGATCACCAGCAGGAACAGCAGCATCGCGATGTACAGCAGAATCGGCGCGGCCAGCAGATTCGCTGCGATCATGCACAGGAGCCCGGCAATGATCGCGGCGACACCGCGGCGGGTGAGAGGGCGACGGCGACGCATGATCGGATCAGACTCGAGCGGCGAGGGGGACGCGCACGCGCTCCACGATCTGGCCGAGGGCCGCTTCGATCGGCTGCGCGCCGGCCCGGTGAACGCCGCGTGCGGGTAGCAAGCGGTGCGCGAAAACCGGCACGATGAGGGTCGTCAGATCATCCGGGATCACGAAGTCTCGACCGTCCAGCGCTGCCCACACCTTCGACGCGCGCACGAGCTGCAGCGTCGCCCGCGGGCTCGCACCCAGATGCAGACTGGGGTCGTTGCGTGTGGCCTGCGCCAGTGCGACCGCGTACTCCTCTACGGCGGGGGAGACGTGCACGGCCCGAGACCAGCCGATCATCTGCTTGATCGCCGCGGCCTCGGCGACGGGCGTGATCGTCGACAGCGGATTCGCGCTGTCACGCTGACGGAGCATGAGGGCTTCGGCCGCGGCATCCGGATATCCCATCGACACGCGCATCATAAAACGGTCGCGCTGTGCCTCGGGCAGAGCATAGGTGCCCTCCATCTCGAGCGGATTCTGCGTGGCCACCACGAGGAACGGATCGGGAAGCGGGTGCGTTTGCCCATCGACGGTGACCTGCCCCTCCTCCATCGCCTCCAGCAGCGCGGACTGGGTCTTCGGCGAGGAGCGGTTGATCTCGTCGGCGATCACGATCTGGGCGAAAACCGCGCCGTGTTTGAACTCGAACTCCCGATCGACCGGGTTGTACACCGAGACGCCGGTGACATCTCCGGGCAGCAGGTCGGGGGTGAACTGGATGCGACGGACCGTGGCATCCACGCTCGCCGCCAGCGCACGCGCCAGCATCGTCTTGCCGACGCCGGGGACGTCCTCGATGAGCAGGTGCCCCTCGGCCAGCAGGCAGACCAGCGCGCTGCGCACCGCATCCGCTTTGCCATCGATCACCCGCGAGACGGATGCCAGGATCGCCGAAGTCTGCGCCTCGAACTGCTCGGCGGTGATCGAGTTCTGAGTGCCGTGCATGTGGTCCCTCTCGTGCGGCGCTGCGATGTCATTGATCGTACGTGGTCGGGGCACGCTTCGACAGGCTCAGCGAGCGGATGGGGCGGCTCAGCGAGCGGGCAGTGCACCATGGCGCACCGCACTCTGCGCAGCAGGTAGACTTATTGGCGGCTCTCCGCGTGGCAGCATCCAGGCCAATTCCCCCAGGACGGAAACGTAGCAAGGGTAACCGGGCTCTGCTGGGTGCGCGGAGGGTCTTTTCTTTGCCCGGAATCCTGTCCCGATGATCCGGGCGTCGCCCAGCTGGGCCTGCGAGGATTATCACGTGAGCACAACTCCCGCCGCCGAGAAACCGAACGCCGTCGCGCGCTTCGCTTCGCCCGTGGCGCTGCTCGCATTGATGTGGCTGATCCAGATTGCGGATGCCGTGCTCCCTGGCTCTTTCACGGGCTTCGGGTTGCGTTCTTGGGACTTCGCGAGCCTCCCCGGCATCGTGCTGGGACCGCTGCTGCATTCGGGCTGGCCGCATCTGATCGCGAACACGTTCCCGTTCCTCGTGCTCGGGTGTCTGGTCGCGATCGAGGGCGCTCGCCGATTCTGGTTCGTCACACTGATCGTTGTTCTCATCGGCGGCGCCGGCACTTGGCTGGTGAACGCGCCCGGCGCGCTGACGGTCGGTGCGTCCGGTCTCGTTTTCGGCTACTTCGCGTACGTCGTCGTGCGGGTGCTGTCACCTCGTCCGATCGCACACCGCATCGCCTACGCGCTCATCGCCCTGATCGTCATCGTGCTCTACGGTGGGTCGATGATCGCCGGCATCGTGGGCGTTGGGCCGGGAATCTCCTGGCAGGCGCACCTGTTCGGCGGCATCGGCGGAGGGATCGCCGCGCTCGCGGGAGCACAGCGCCGATGACGAAAGCGCCGCCGAAGAAAGCGCCGACGAAGAAAGCGCCGACGAAGAAAGCGCCGACGAAGAAGGCCAGAAAGAAGCCGTCATCTCGGCGGCGGCGCTCCCGGCGCCCCGGCCTCGTCGTCGGTGCTGCATTGACGCTGTCCGCTCTGCTCATCGTGCTCATCCCGGTAGCGACCGCCCATGATCCGGTCGTGCTGTGCGCTGAGGATCCGGCGAGCTTTCCCGAGTCCGGCATCGCCGGGTGGAACGGGGAGCAGCTGGAGAATGCGGCGGTGATCATCCGCACAGCCTCCGGGCACGGGTTCCCCCGCGACGGACAGATCCTTGGCGTGATGACAGCGATGGGCGAGAGCAGTCTGCGCAACATCGACTACGGCGACTGGGAGACATCCGGGGTCACCAACCCGGATGGCCAGCGCACCAGCAGCATCGGACTGTTCCAGCAGCAGGAGTGGTGGGGGAGCGTGGAGACACGAATGGACCCGGCTGGAGCCGCATCCCTCTTCTACACGCGCCTTGCGCGCCTGCCCGACTGGCAGAGCATGGAGCCGACGCTGGCCATCCACCGTGTGCAGATCAACACCGACCCGCAGCACTACGCACGCTTCCAGACGGATGCCACCGCCATCGTCGAAGCGCTTTCCGGTCCGTGCCAGGCGTAGGCTTACCGCGTGGCTCGTAGCATTTACATCACCTCGGCCGAAGGCCATTCCGGAAAATCGACCGTTGCGCTGGGAGTTCTTGATGCGCTCATGCGGGTGACCCCGCGGGTGGGCGTTTTTCGTCCGATCGCGCGCTCGTCGGCGGAGCGCGACTACGTGCTCGAGCTCATGCTCGCTCACGACGGCGTGCATCTTGAATACGACGACTGCGTCGGCGTCAGCTACGACGAGGTGCGCGACAACCCGGACCGTGCGCTTGCCACGATCGTCTCGCGGTTCAAAGCCGTCGAGGCGCAGTGCGACAGCGTCGTGATCATCGGCAGCGACTACACCGATGTCGCCAGCCCCGCCGAACTCGGCTACAACGCCCGCATCGCCGCCAACCTCGGCGCCCCGGTGCTGCTTGTTCTCGGCGGTCGCGATCAGCAGGCCCATGCCGAGCAGCTCGGCACCTCGACCGCGCGCACCGCCGCCGCCGTCGGACAGATCGCCTCGCTTGCGCTGTCGGAACTCGAGGAGGAACGCGCCGAACTCTTCGCCGTGATCGTCAACCGGGCCGACCCTGATGCCATGCAGCCGGCCATCGATGCGGTTCGCGCAGCACACGCTCCGACCACCCCGGTCTGGGCGATCCCGGAGGACCGGACGCTGGTTGCTCCATCCATCCGCGGCATCCTCGCCGCCGTTGACGGACGCCTGGTCAAGGGCGACCCCGATCTGCTCACGCGCGAAGCGCTGAGTGTGGTGGTCGCCGGCATGTCGATGGTCAATGTGCTTCCGCGCCTGACCGAGGACGCCGTCGTCGTCATTCCCGCCGACCGCACCGAGGTGCTGCTGGCGATTCTCCTGGCGGATGCCGCGGGCACATTCCCCTCGATCGCCGGTGTGATCTTGAACGGGCCGTTCCCCCTGCCGGCGCCGATCGAGCAACTGCTGGACGGGCTCGCCTCGTCGGTGCCGATCATCGCTACCGACCACGGCACCTACGACACGGCGGTACGGGTGATGGGTGCGCGCGGGCGTCTCGCCGCGGACTCGCGGCATCGGTACGACCGGGCGCTCGGGCTGTTCCAGACCCATGTCGACATCACGGAACTCACCACGCAGTTGGGCCTGGCCGAATCGCGCGTGGTCACACCGCTCATGTTCGAGTACGGGCTCATCGAGCGTGCTCGCGCTGACCGCAAGCGCATCGTGCTGCCCGAGGGTGAGGACGACCGCATCCTGCGCGCAGCGGCGACGCTGATCGCTCGCGATGTCGCAGACCTGACGATCCTCGGCGATGCGGCCAGCATTCACGTCCGCGCCACCGAGCTGGGCATCGACATCTCCGCTGCCCAGATCCTCAGCCCGACCGATCCGGAGTATGTCGCGCGCTTCGCGGAGGAGTACGCGCGACTGCGCGCGCACAAGGGCATCACACTCCAGCAGGCCGCAGACACCGTCACCGACGTCTCCTACTTTGGGACGCTGATGGTGCACCTCGGACTCGCCGACGGCATGGTCTCCGGTGCCACGCACACCACGGCGCACACGATCCGGCCCTCGTTCGAGATCATCAAGACCCGCCCCGGTGTGGACGTCGTCTCCAGCGTGTTCCTGATGGCGCTCGCCGACCGAGTCCTGGTCTACGGCGACTGCGCAGTGATTCCCGACCCCACGAGCACCCAGCTCGCCGACATCGCGATCTCATCGGCCGCAACCGCACAGCAGTTCGGAATCGACCCGCGCGTGGCGATGCTGTCGTATTCGACGGGTGAATCAGGATCCGGCGCCGAGGTCGACAAAGTTCGCGAGGCGACCGCCCTCGTACGCGAGCGGTCACCCAAGCTTCCGGTCGAGGGGCCGATCCAATACGACGCCGCAGCCGACGCTGCGGTCGCCAAAGCAAAGCTGCCCGATTCGGCTGTCGCCGGCCGAGCAACGGTGTTCGTCTTCCCCGACCTCAACACCGGCAACAACACGTACAAAGCCGTGCAGCGTTCGGCCGGAGCCGTCGCGATCGGCCCGGTGCTGCAGGGCTTGAACAAACCCATCAACGATCTGTCACGCGGAGCGCTTGTCGACGACATCGTCAACACCGTCGCGATCACTGCGATTCAGGCGCAGACAGGAGCAGTATGAGCGTCGTCCTCGTCATCAACAGCGGTTCGTCCTCGCTGAAGTACAGCCTCATGGACATGGAGCGCGAGGTGCCGCTCGGCGAGGGGCTCATCGAGCGGATCGGCCAGGAGTCCGGTGAGATCACGCACACCGTGCGGCGCATCACGAGCCCCGGCGAACCTGCCCCGACGCTGCTGGACATCGATCACCGCAGCGAGCGCCGCATCGCCGATCATGACGAGGCGATGTCGGTGATGCTCGAGCAGTTCGCCGAGCACGGCCCGCAGCTTTCCGAGCATCCGCCCGTCGCTGTCGGCCACCGCGTCGTCCACGGCGGAGCGCGCTTCTTCGCGCCCACGGTTATCGACGACCTCATCGAGATCAACATCGAAGACCTCTCGGTGCTCGCGCCGCTGCACAACCCGGGCGCCGTCGCCGGCATCCGCGCCGGGCGCCGCAGTTTTGCCGACGTGCCCCACGTCGCGATCTTCGATACGGCATTCCATCAGACGCTGCCACCGGCCGCTTACACCTATGCGATCGACACCAGGGTCGCCGCCCGGCACCGGGTGCGCCGCTACGGCTTTCACGGCACGAGCCACAAGTATGTCTCTGAGCAGGCGGCGGCTTTCGTGGGCCGCCCGCTCGCAGAGCTCAAGCAGATCGTCTTCCACCTCGGCAATGGTGCTTCGGTCACTGCTGTCGACGGTGGCCTGTCGGTGGAGACGTCGATGGGAATGACACCGCTGGAGGGGCTGGTGATGGGCACCCGCTCGGGCGACATCGACCCGGCGGTGGTGCTGCACCTCAGCAGGGTCGCGCAGATGAGCACCCGAGAGATCGATGAGTTGCTCAACAAGAAGAGCGGCCTGCTGGGGCTTGCCGGTCGCGCCGACATGCGCGACATCCTCGCGGGCGTCGAAGCGGGGGAGCAAGCTGCTTCGCTCGCCTTCGACGTCTACATTCACCGGCTGCGCGCCTACGCCGGCGCATACATCGCCCAGCTCGGCGGGGTGGATGTCATCTCCTTCACCGCCGGTGTCGGCGAAAACGCCGCCCGCGTTCGCGCAGAGGCCCTCGCTACGCTCGGCTTCCTCGGCGTCGAGATCGATGCTGAGCGCAACGCCACGCGCGCGCCAGGCATCCGCCGCATCTCGACGGATGCTTCGACGGTCGATGTTCTCGTTGTGCCGACGGATGAAGAGCTCGAGATCGCTCGCCAGGCGCTGAGCGCAGCATGAGGATCATCATCTTCGGCGCCACCGGCGGCGTCGGTCAGCACGCCGTGCGGCGCGCGCTCGCGGCAGGTCACGACGTCACCGCCTTCGTGCGAACCCCCGAAAAACTCGAACAGCAGGACGGCGTCACTATCCGGCAGGGTGACGCTTTCGATGCGGCCGCGGTCATTGATGCCGTCTCGGGGCACGATGCCGTGATCTCGGCGCTGTCATCGTCGCAGGCTCTGAAGAGATCCAACGAACTCGAGCGGATGACGCAGAACATCATCCGCGGGATGCAACAGGCGGGTGTGAGCCGCATCGCGTACTGCGCCTCGGCCGGTGTCGATGGCGAGCTGACCGGTGTGATCGGAAAGGGCATCGCCTGGGTGCTGCGCAACGCGCTCGCCGATCACCGCGCTGCGCTCGATCACATCAATGCGGCCGGACTCAACGTCACCGTTGCCCGGCCCACCTCACTGAACGATGCCGCGTTCATCGCGGATTATGTCGAGACATTCGAGGGGATGCCACCGATGTCCCGCCCGATCCCGCGCGCCTCAGTGGCAGATTTTTTGGTGAAGTCGCTCGAGCAGCCCGACATCTACAGCAACACATCCGTGGGGCTGAGTCTGTAAGAGGCGTGTGCGTTCGGCGCTGGTCTTCTCCCGGACCCCGGGGCCCCGATACGCTGGCCTGATGGCACCGAGGTGCCGGACCATTCTTTCTCGCTGTTTGGAGGACTGCGTGCCCGAAACCGTGCCCGACCTGCGCCGCGCCGAAGGCGTGCTGTTCGATCTTGATGGAGTGCTCACTCCCACCGCCGAGGTGCACATGCGCGCCTGGACAGCGGTCTTCGCGGAGGTGTTCGAGCTCTGGGGGGTCGCGCCGGCCTACACCGATGCCGACTATTACGCGTACGTCGACGGCAAGCGCCGCTACGACGGCGTCGCGAGTCTGCTGCGCAGCCGAAATGTGGAGATTCCCTGGGGAGATCCCGGTGATGGGCCCGATATGCAGACCATCTGCGGCATCGGCAACCGTAAGAACGCCGCGTTCGCTGCCGCGCTGCGCGCTGGTGGTGTCGCACCGTTCCCCGGCTCGCTCGCACTGCTCGAGGTGTTGGCCGCAGCAGGCGTGCCGATGGGGGTCGTGTCCAGCTCGTCGAACGCCGAGGAGGTTCTGGAGACCGCCGGCATCCGCGATTTCTTCACCGTCGTCATCGACGGCAAAGTCGCCGCACGCGACGGGCTCGCGTCTAAGCCCGCGCCGGACATGTTCCGCGCCGGAGCCGTCTCGCTGGGTGTGAACCCGGGCGCGAGCGTGGCCGTGGAGGATGCTGTGGCCGGCGTCGCTTCGGCTGCCGCTGCCGGTTACGCGACTGTCATCGGCGTCGATCGAGGTGCCGGTGCCGTCGTGCTCCGGGAAGTCGGCGCCACCACTGTCATCGACGACCTTGCCCGACTGCTCCCGCCCGACACCGATGCCCCGGAGACCGCATGATCGATCGCGACCGCTTTCCCGTCGACCCGTGGCGTCTCACCGAGACGCGGTACACCGAGGACGGCGTCTCCGAGACGATCTTTGCGGTGGCCAATGGCTATCTCGGCCTGCGCGGAAACCACATCGAAGGCCGCGGAGCGCATGAGCATGGCACCTTCGTCAATGGACTGCACGAGACCTGGCCGATCCGCCACGCTGAGCAGGCATACGGCTTCGCCGAGGTCGGACAGACCATCGTCAACGCTCCGGATGCCAAGGTCATGCGCGTCTACGTCGATGACGAGCCGCTCTCCTTCGACGAGGCCGATGTGCGCGAGTATTCGCGCACGCTGGATATGCGCACCGGAGTTCTGGAGCGGATCACCGTGTGGGAAACCCCCAGTGGCAAGCGGATCCGCATGCGCGATGAGCGTCTGGTCAGCTTCGAAGAGCGCCACCTCGCGATCCTGCGTCTGGACATCACGGTGGAGAACTCGGATGCCCCAGTCACGATCAGCTGCCAGCTGCTGAACCGTCAGGACGGCGGCAACGTCTACACCGGTGATCCGATGGGGAAGAAGCAGCAGGCCGGCTTCGACCCGCGCAAGAGCGAGCGGATCACGGAGCGAGTGCTGGAGCCGGGCGAGTACTGGCAGGACGGCTTGCGCTCTGCGCTGTCGTACCGGGTCGCCGATTCCGGTATGACGGTCGCCGTCGTCGCCGATCACGTGATCGAAACCGACAACGACTACAGCGCACGTCAGTACATCGAACCCGACATCGCGAAGAATGTGATCCGGGTGCAGGCCAAGGCCGGCATCCCGATTCGGATCACCAAACTCGTCAGCTATCACACCTCTCGCGGAGTCCCACCGCGTGAGCTCATCGACCGATGCCGCCGCTCGCTCGATCGAGCCGCCATCGAGGGTGTCGACGAGCAATACCGCAAGCAGACTGAGTGGCTTACCGGCTTCTGGGATCGCTCCGATGTGCGGATCGAAGGGCGCGACGACCTGCAGCAGGCCACCCGCTGGTGCCTGTTCCAGCTCGCACAGGCCTCTGCGCGCGCTGACGGGACCGGCGTGCCGGCCAAGGGCCTCACCGGGTCTGGCTACAGCGGCCACTACTTCTGGGACACCGAGATCTACGTGCTGCCGTTCTTGACCTATACGACACCGCAGTGGGCACGCAACGCGCTGCGCGCCCGGGTGCTCATGCTGCCGGCCGCCCGGCGCCGGGCATCCCAGCTGAACGAAGCGGGCGCCCTGTTTCCCTGGCGGACCATCAACGGTGAAGAGGCATCGGCGTACTATGCCGCCGGTACCGCGCAGTACCACATCAACGCCGACATCAACTTCGCACTCGGAAAATACGTACGGGCGACCGGCGACGACGACTTCCTTCATCGCGAGGGCGCAGATGTTGCCGTTGAGACGGCCCGGCTGTGGGCGACGCTCGGGTTCTGGCGCACGTCGAACGGTGCGTCGACTGGCGTCGGTCGCCATCCAGAGACCGACACCTTCCACATCCACGGTGTCACCGGGCCCGACGAGTACACCACCGTCGTCAACGACAACCTGTTCACCAACGTGATGGCCAGGCACAACCTGCGTTATGCCGCCCGTGTTGTGCGTGAGATCGCCGAGGATGACCCGGCCGCGTACGAGGCGCTCGTCGAGCGCGTGGGGCTGGGAGAAGGCGAACCGGATGCCTGGGATCAGGCCGCCGAGGCGATCAACATCCCGTACAGCGAGCGACTGGGCATCCACCCGCAGGACGCCATGTTCCTCGAACGCGAGATCTGGGATCTCGAGCACACGCCTAAAGAGCAGCATCCGCTATTGCTGCACTTCCACCCGCTGGTGATCTACCGCTTCCAGGTGCTCAAGCAGGCGGATGTCGTGCTCGCACTCTTCCTGCAGGGGAACCATTTCACCGCCGAGGAGAAGCTCGCAGATTTCCAGTACTACGACCCGCTGACCACCGGGGATTCGACGCTGTCGGCCGTGGTGCAGGCGATTCTTGCCGCCGAGGTCGGGTATCAGGATCTCGCGCTGGAGTACTTTCAGCAGTCGCTGTTCGTCGATCTCGGCGACCTGCACCACAACTCGTCAGACGGTGTGCATGTCGCATCGGCCGGTGGCGTCTGGACGGCGCTCGTGTGCGGATTCGGTGGCATGCGCGACCACGCCGGGGAGTTGAGCTTCGACCCGCGGCTGCCCGCGGAGTGGCCGTCGCTGTCGTATCCGCTGCAGTGGCAGGGTACGACACTGGATGTGACGCTGACGCGGGAAGAACTGAGGGTGGCTGTGCGAGACGGTGACCCCGTGTCGTTCACTGTTCGCGGGGAGGAATGCACCGTGACTGCAGAGCAGGATGTCGTGGTCGCGCTGGCAGATCAGGGGCCGGTCATTCCCGGACGCCCGACCCTGCGCGCGTTCCAGGACGCCCGACGTGAGGACGGCACACGGCTGTCGGCATCCGTTCCGGTCATGACGAACGCCCTCCCGATCATCAGCGTGTTCGAAGACTGATCGGTGAGCCCCGTCCTTCTCCTCATCACCATCGTGATCATCGTCGTGCCTGTGCTGATTCTGCTTGCACTCGCCATCGTGGCTCGGGTGCAGTCGCATCGGCTGCCGAAATCTCCTGGGCCGCGCTTCGCGCCGGAAACTGAGGGGACGGTCATCCGCGACGCACTGCTGCTGAATCAGGACCGCAGAGCGATGGCCGCGGCTCTGGTCGACCTTGCAATCAGGCGGAAAGTGCGCCTGTTGCGCCCGGCCGCAGAAGACGGCAAGCGCGCTGCGATCTCGGTGGAGACGGTTGAAGGTGCGTCCTTCACAGCATCCGAAGTCGCGGTGCTGGAGGCGCTGTTCGGCAGGGAGAGCGCGTCAGAGCGAGTGCGCCGGTTCAGCTCGGACTCCCGGTTGCTCGGCCGTCGGGTGCGTGCGGTGTTGGATACCGAAGAGCACCGCGGCGTCAGCGCCGGGCTGATCGCGCAAGGCCGATGCACCTGGCCGGTTGTGCTGCTGCGGATCTTCGCTGCGGCAGGGGTGCTGTGCTCCCTTATCTGGATGCTCGGAACGATGTCTTCGGACACCGGGACGGACTGGCTCGCATTCAGCGCTGCGCTGGTGGGCTTTCTGGTGGTCCTCGCCGTGTTCTTCGTCATCCCCCGACCATGGCGACGGTTCACTCGCGAGGCTGAGCCGCTGCGTGCGCACCTGGCCGGGATGCGGGAGTACATCGATCTCGCGGAGAAAGAGCCGCTGCGGTTTCTGCAGTCGGTGCAGGGCGCTCTGCCGAGTGCGGATGTGTCAGCCGCAGCGCGGCATGAAGGTCTGGAACGGTTTCTGCTGAACGAACGGATGCTGCCCTACGCGGTGCTGTTCGGCATGGAGAAGTCGTGGCTGGCTGCGCTGGGGGAGCACGCCGGCGAGTTGCGCTCGACCGGCGATCTCGGAGACATCGGCGACATCGCCGAGGCAGCATTCGAGGTTCTCGCCGTGATCGAACTCGTGGGCGGAGTGCTCCAGCTGGTGCGCTCGGTGGGGGAGTTGGCGGATGCCGCAGGCTCTGCGGCCGAGTTCGTCGGCGGCGTTTTCGACGCACTGCCCTGATCGAGATGGCAGTTAACCCACGACGAATGCGCCTGCGGGGCTGCGCAGTGCTTCTTGCTGCGTTGCTGGGTCTCACTGCCTGTGCTCCGCCGTTTCCGGAGCCACCGAACACGATCGGCGCAGATTATCCCGGCGCGATCCCAGTGTCTGTCGCCTGGCCATCGGATTGGCTGGAAGGAGTCCCCGGCGAATCCCACGCGGCCGGCTGGCCCATCGTGGGGCTGCAGCTGGAGTATGTCAACAGGCGATGGATGTGGCGCGTGCGCAACCCCGACCCCGGTCGCGATATTTTCGGCGAATCGATTGCAGAACCCGATCGGGCGAGAGAAGCTCTCATCGATGCCAGCACATTGACGCTGGTCGACGAGCGCCACGTCGTGCTGACAGAGGCAGAACTCGCCGGCGTCGAGATGAGTGCCTACGAGGCCGCACAGCTTTCTGGTGAGGTCTATCCGGGTCCGCGGTTGATCGGGCTGACGCAGAAGAGCGAAGGCGGGCGTACGGTCTGGGAGATCACCACCTACGACACGGAGACCGGCGTGGTGTCGGTAACCACAGCGGGCTGACTGCACAGGACAGATCCGGATGTCAGCGGTACGCCGTAGGCTGTTGAGGTGACCACAGCCCTGTACCGCCGATACCGGCCTGAGAACTTCGGCGAGATGATCGGGCAGTCCCAGGTGACTGACCCGCTGATGACGGCGCTACGTAGCGACCGGGTCGGGCACGCGTATCTTTTCTCCGGTCCCCGCGGATGCGGAAAGACCACGTCAGCTCGAATTCTCGCGCGCTGTCTGAACTGTGCAGAGGGCCCCACGGACACCCCGTGCGGCACCTGCCCGAGCTGTGTCGAACTGTCCCGTGCTGGCGGCGGATCGCTGGACGTCGTCGAGATTGACGCGGCCAGCCATAACGGTGTCGATGATGCGCGCGACCTTCGGGAGCGGGCGACTTTCGCCCCCAGCCGCGATCGGTTCAAGATCTTCATCCTCGATGAGGCGCACATGGTGACCCCACAGGGGTTCAACGCGCTGCTGAAGCTCGTCGAGGAGCCGCCGGCGCACGTGAAGTTCATCTTCGCGACGACCGAACCCGACAAGGTTCTCGGCACCATCCGCTCACGCACGCACCACTACCCGTTCCGTCTGGTTCCACCGGCCGCAATGCTCGACTACGTCGAAAAGCTTTGCGTCGAAGAGGGCGTGCAGGTCGCGCAGGGCGTACTGCCGCTGGTCGTGCGCGCCGGCGGCGGCTCGCCTCGTGACACGCTGTCGCTGCTTGACCAGCTGATCGCCGGTTCTGACGGCGACTCGGTCGCCTATGAACGCGCGGTCTCGCTGCTGGGCTACACGCATGGTGCGCTTCTCGATGAGATCGTCGACGCGCTCGCATCGGGAGATGCCGCCGGAGCCTTCACCGGTATCGACCGGGTCGTGCAGACCGGACAGGATCCGCGCCGGTTCGTCGATGACCTGCTCGAGCGGCTGCGAGATCTGATCGTGATCGCCGCGGTCGGCGACGGCGCCTCGGCAGTGCTGCGCGGGCTCGCCGAAGACGAGCTGGCGCGCATGCGCGCGCAGGCTGCGGCCTATGGCACTGCGCGGCTTTCCCGGACGGCCGATGTCGTCAGTGCGGCACTGGATGACATGGCCGGCGCCACGTCTCCCCGCCTGCACCTGGAGCTTATGATCGCCCGCGTGCTCAGCGCCGTCGGTACAGGTTCGGCGGTGGATGCTGCGCCCGCTGTGGCTGCGGCTGTGCCCGCTGCCGCCGCTGCTCCGGTCGCGGCTGTGCCTGCGGCTGTGCCTGCGGCTGCTCCGGTCGCGCCCGCCATTCCGAAAGCTGCACCCGAACAGCCGACCCCGGACGCTGCGCCCGCCATTCCGAAAGCTGCACCCGCGCCGGTAACCCCGGACGCCGCATCGCCGACTCCGAAAGCTGCGCCCGCACCCGCACCTTCGCGCCCGGACGCTGCCCCTGCGCCCACGCCAGCTGAACCAGCCGCTGCTCCGGTCGCACAGTCGGCCCCGGAGTCCGCGCCCGCGGCATCCGGCCCGGTCGACTTCGCTCGTATCCGCGCGGCGTGGCCAGCCATCCTCACCCGACTCGAGGGCCTCAGCCGGATGTCGTGGCTGCTGGTCACGACGGTACAGCCGCTCGATTTTGATTCCGACTCCGATGTGCTGACGGTCGGCTTTGTCAACCAGCAGGACGTCGCCCAGTTCAAGGGCACGAAACCCGGTGACGGGGCATCCGATCACCTGCGCACGGCGATCGAACAGGAGCTCGGCGTGCGGGTGAAGTACCGCCCCGCGCCGCTGCCTCCGACGACGTCGGCGCACGCGGCTGCGCCCGCACCTGTGCATACGGCTCCAAAGCAGGCGCAGCAGTCCGCACCGCAGAAGGCAGCGCCATCGACGCCCGTGACTGAGTGGGCGGTTGCCGCGATCCCCAGTGCGGACCCCGTGGCGGTACCGCAGCAGTTCCCGGTCGATGAAGAGCCCGCTGAGGTGGAAGCATCCGCGCCGCTGCCTCCGCGTGATGGTGTGCCGGATCGTGACGAGCCGCCGCTGCCCGGCGACGATGACGCTCCGTACCCCGATGACGAGCCACCGTACGAGCCGCCGAGTTCGTATCAGGCTTCCGCTGCGAAACCTGCCGCACCCGCCCCGCAGGCCGCGGCACCGGACGCCGCACCCGCCCCGCAGCGCGCCGCGCCCACCATCACGACCCGCACGCCGGGCAACGGGGGAGTGCAACGCTACGGCGAGGCCGTCATTCGACAGGTCCTCGACGCCACTTTTGTGCGCGAAGAGCCCTATGAGCCCCCGACGAGGTTCGCCTGATGTACGACGGCATCGTTCAGGAACTGATCGACGAGTTCGGTCGGCTGCCCGGCATCGGTCCGAAATCCGCGCAGCGCATCACCTTCCATATTCTGCAGACGCCGTCATTCGACGTGGCGCGGCTGTCTGAGCTGCTCTCCGAGGTACGTGCGCGCGTGCGCTTCTGCGAGGTCTGCGGAAACGTCTCCGAGCAGGATCGCTGCACGATCTGCCGTGATCCGCGCCGCAACCCCGCGTTGATCTGCGTTGTCGAAGACGCCAAGGATGTGTCGGCGATCGAACGCACCCGTGAGTTCCGCGGGCTGTACCACGTACTGGGCGGTGCGATCAGTCCGATCGCGGGCGTCGGCCCCGACGACCTGCGCATCACACAGTTGATGACGCGCCTCGCCGATGGCACCGTGCAAGAGGTCATCCTCGCCACGAACCCCAACCTCGAGGGCGAAGCAACCGCCAGCTACCTCAGCCGATTGCTCACCACGATGCAGATCACGGTCTCGCGTCTGGCATCCGGTCTGCCTGTCGGCGGTGACCTCGAATACGCAGACGAGGTCACTCTCGGCCGCGCGTTCGAAGGACGTCGCACGTTGTGAACAGCAGTCAGCGCGGCAGCCTTCGGACGATGCGATGAACGCTCACGGCGGCTTCACCCGAAAGGGCTGGCTGCTGTTCGGCGCCATGGGATTCCTGTGGGGCATCCCCTACCTATTCATCAGCATCGCCGTCGAGTCTTACTCTCCGCCGGCGATCGTCGCCGGCCGCGCGATCATCGGCGCTCTCGTGCTGCTGCCGTTCGCTCTGCGCAGCGGTGCGTTGAAGCCGGCGCTGCGTAAATGGCCGTGGGTGCTGGCCTTCGCCGCCGTCGAGATCGCCGGGCCCTTCGTGCTGCTCGGCCATGCGGAGATGAGCCTGCCGTCCGGTCTCACCGGACTCCTGGTCGCCACCGTTCCGCTGTTCGCCGCACTCATCGCACTCGGCGGAGGCGATCGCGGCGTACTCCGCCCCGCGCGCGCGATCGGTCTCATCATCGGATTCGCCGGCGTCACAGTCGTGGTCGCGGGCCCCGCACTCGCGCACGGCAATCTGCTCGCCGCTGGTGAGGTGCTGCTGGTGGCGGTGCTGTATGCAATCGCCCCATTCATCGTGGCGAAGAAGCTGGGAGATGTGCCATCGATCGGCGTCATTACGCTGGCACTGATCGCCAACGGCATCTTCTACCTGCCGATCGCGCTGGCTACGCAGCATCAGGTGCCCACCATCGCCGCCACGGCATCGCTGGTGATCCTGGCAATCGTGTGCACGGCGGTGGCATTCCTGGTGTTCTTCGCACTCATCCGCGAAGTCGGCCCGGTGCGCGCACCGCTGTTCACCTACGTCAACCCGGTCGTCGCGATCATCCTGGGAGCGATCGTTCTCTCCGAACCGCTGACCCCGGGGCTGCTGATCGGCTTCCCGCTCATCATCATCGGATGCTGGTTCGCTGGAACAGGTGGGCGCCTGCGTCCCCGCGAGCGCGTACTCGCGCCGCCGCAGACGCCCTGAACCCGATCCTCAGAGCTGCGATTCGACGGGCGCGCCTTCGCGCGCACCCGTTTCGCGGGCTGGTGGCTGGGCATGCTCAGCATCCTCTGGCTCGGGATGCTGTTCGTCTCAGCCGAATTCGTCTGGCCTGCCTTCCCGCTTCTGCTGCTGGCGGGGCACCTGCTTCACACCTGGGCATCGGTCAGATTCGCTGGGTCTGCTCTGAAGCGGCGTCACATGCATTTGGCAGCATACGCAGCGAAAGTACAATGGCCCGTGGGCGGAACTGCCCGAAATCCCTGGGAGTGAACGTGGCCCTCATTGTGCAGAAGTATGGCGGCTCGTCCGTCGCGAATGCCGAAAGCATCAAACGCGTAGCCAAGCGCATCGTCGACACCAGACGCGCCGGGCACGACGTCGTCGTGGCGGTAAGCGCCATGGGCGACACCACCGACGAACTGCTCGAACTCGCCGACCAGGTGGCGCCGATCCCCGCGCCGCGTGAACTCGACATGTTGCTTTCCAGCGGCGAGCGGATCTCGATGGCGCTGCTGGCCATGGCGATCCACTCGATGGGCTTCGAGGCTCGATCATTCACCGGCAGCCAGGCCGGCATGATCACCGACGACCACCACGGTTCGGCGCGCATCGTCGATGTCACCCCGGTGCGCCTGCGTGAAGCGCTCGATGAGGGCGCGATCGTGATCGTCGCCGGATTCCAGGGCTTCAACCGCGACACCCGCGACATCACCACGCTCGGGCGCGGGGGATCGGACACGACCGCCGTCGCACTGGCCGCGGCACTGAATGCCGACGTCTGCGAGATCTACAGCGACGTCGACGGCATCTACACCGCTGACCCGCGCGTCATCCCGCAGGCGCAGAAGCTCGACCACGTCTCGAGCGAGGAGATGCTGGAGCTGGCAGCCAACGGCGCGAAGGTGCTCTACATCCGCGCTGTCGAGTTCGCACGCCGCCACGGTGTGCTCATCCACGCCCGCTCGACGTTCTCGTCGAGCGAAGGCACATACGTTCTGGGCGAGGGTATGAAGAACCCCCGCGAAGCTGAGGGAGAAGTCATGGAAGAACCGATCGTCGCAGGTGTGGCCACCGACATGGGGCAGGCGAAGATCACCGTCGTCGGCGTCCCGGATGTTCCCGGAAAAGCCGCCGAGATCTTCAAGATCGTCGCGAAGTCTGGTGCAAACGTCGACATGATCGTGCAGAACGTGTCGGCGGCGGCGACCGGCCGCGCCGACATCTCGTTCACCCTGCCGAAGGGTGACGCCTCGACCGCACTGAAGGCGCTGGCCGCTGAGCAGTCCGAAGTCGGTTTCGACAGCCTCATCCACGACGACCAGATCGGCAAGCTCTCGGTCGTCGGGGCCGGAATGCGCGTGCACTCCGGTGTATCGGCGACTCTGTTCGAAGCCCTGTCGGTCGCCGGCATCAACATCGAGATGATCTCGACCTCCGAGATTCGCATCTCGGTCGTGCTGCGTGACACCGATCTGGCGGACGCGGCTCGCATCGTGCACACCGCCTACGGTCTCGACGGCCAGGTGGAAGCCGTCGTTCATGCTGGCACCGGCCGCTGACGCTGTCGGTCCCTGAGCCTGTTGGTCCCTGAGCCTGTCGACCCCTGAGCCTGTCGAAGGGTAGACTCGCGAGAACCCTGACATCGGCGCCAGGCGCGGCATCCGCATCCCGACGCCGTGCCTTGCGTCTCGTTCGCTGTATTGCATGACGCCAAGGAAACTCTCATGACCCGCATCTCTGACTCAGGACACTCCGTTGCCATCGTCGGCGCCACCGGCCAGGTGGGCACCGTGATTCGCGAGATTCTCAGCGAGCGGGCGTTCCCAATTCGGGAGTTGCGGCTGTTCTCCTCGGTTCGCTCGGCGGGCAAGACCATTGCGTACGCCGGCGTCGACGTTGTCGTCGAGGACGTCGAGACAGCGGATGCTTCGGGCATCGACATCGCGCTCTTCTCGGCAGGAGCCACGGCCAGCCGTGCCTACGCCGACCGATTCGCAGCGGCAGGAGCGGTCGTCATCGACAACTCCAGCGCGTGGCGCAATGACCCCGAGGTTCCGCTCGTGGTCAGCGAGGTCAACCCGCACGCGATCGATGAGCGTCCGCGCGGCATCATCGCCAACCCGAACTGCACCACCATGGCGATCATGCCGGTGCTGAAGCCGCTGGCAGAAGCAGCAGGCCTCGAGCGCCTCATCGTCTCCACTTACCAGGCCGTTTCCGGCTCTGGCCTTGCTGGTGCGCAGGAGCTGCTCGGACAGGTCGAGAGCGTCCTTGCGCAGGGTGACACCCTGCGCCTCGTGCACGACGGATCGGCCGTCGAGTTCCCGGCGCCGAACAACTACGTGGCTCCCATCGCTTTCGACGTCATCCCGCTGGCCGGATCTGTCGTCGAAGACGGACTGAACGAAACCGACGAAGAGAAGAAACTGCGCAACGAGAGCCGCAAGATCCTCGGGCTGCCGGGACTGCGGGTCGCTGGCACCTGTGTGCGTGTTCCTGTCTTCACCGGACACTCGCTGTCGATCCACGCGGAGTTCGCCGACGACATCACGCCCGAGCGTGCACGCGAGGTCCTTGCCGAGGCTCCGGGTGTCGCGCTGGAAGAGGTTCCGACACCGCTGCATGCGGCAGGCAAGGACCCGAGCTTCGTCGGTCGCATCCGCGCCGACCAGTCCGCGCCGGAGAACAAGGGCCTCGTGCTGTTCGTGAGTAACGACAACCTCCGCAAGGGCGCAGCCCTCAACGCTGTGCAGATCGCCGAGATCGTCGCAGCTCGCCTCACCGTCGCCGCGTAACGCGCGCTGCTTGCGCTGCGCGGGCGGCTGACGCTGTTGCGCGGGGTACACCTGTCGGTCGGTATCCACAGATGTCGGCCGTTCCAACGTGTCTCGGCTGACATCCGTACTTTTCGGCTGACATCTGTGCCGCCGGGAGGTCGGATGCCGGAGGCCGGATGCCGGATGCCGGACGCTCGTCGGTGGTTCTGGGTGTACGGCCGGCGAACTAGGATGGACGGGTGACTGAATCCGTCGACGTTGTACTCATCGGTGGTGGCATCATGAGCGCCACCCTGGGCGCCCTGCTGCACGAACTGCAGCCGGACTGGAAGATCGTCGCCTACGAGCGACTGTCGGATGTGGCCCAGGAAAGCTCCAACCCGTGGAACAACGCGGGCACCGGCCATGCCGCCCTGTGTGAGTTGAACTACATGCCCCGAACCGATGGTCCGCTCGACCCGGCCAAGGCTGTCTCGATCAACGAGCAGTTCCAGCAGAGCAGGCAGTTCTGGTCGTCGCTGGTCAAGCGCGGTGTGCTCGACGAGCCCTCGACCTTCATCAACGCCACCCCGCACATGACATTCGTGCAGGGTGAGAAGGACGTCGCCTACCTCAGGGACCGCTACGAGGTGCTCAAGAAGCAACCGCTGTTCGATGGCATCGAGTACAGCGAAGACTCTCGTGTGATCAACAAGTGGGCGCCGCTGCTGATGCAGCAGCGCCGCAAGGGCGAACCCTTTGCCGCTACGCGTGTGCCCGCCGGCACTGACGTTGATTTCGGCGCACTCACCCACCAGCTTTTCGGCCATCTCAAGGCCAACGGCGTGGAACTGCGCACCAACCACGAGGTCCAAAAGCTTAAGAAGCAGAAGGACGGGACCTGGAACGTCAAGTTCCGCAACAGCCTCGGCCGCACCCCCGGGCAGGTGAACGCGAAGTTCGTGTTCGTCGGCGCTGGCGGTTGGGCGCTCAAGATGCTGCAGCGCTCCGGCATCCCCGAGATCAAGGGCTACGGCGTCTTCCCGATCGGTGGACAGTTCCTCAAGACCTCGAATCCGGATATCGTCGCGAAGCACAAGGCGAAGGTGTACTCGCAGGCATCCGTCGGCGCGCCGCCGATGTCGGTGCCGCACCTGGACACCCGTGTCGTCGACGGCGAAGCGTCGCTGCTGTTCGGTCCGTTCGCGACGTTCAGCCCGAAGTTCCTCAAGAACGGCTCGATGCTCGACATCGTCACCCAGGTGCGCACGCACAACCTGTGGCCGATGCTCCGTGTTGCGTTCGCGAATCCCGATCTGATCACGTACCTCCTCGGCGAACTGACCAAGACGCACCGCAAGAAGGTCGACAGCCTGCGTGTCTTCATGCCCACGGCGAAAGACGAGGACTGGACTCTCATCGAGGCCGGTCAGCGTGCGCAGGTCATGAAGAAGGATGCCAAGAAGGGCGGCGTGCTGCAGTTCGGCACCGAAGTCGTTTCGGCCGCGGACGGCTCGATCGCAGGACTCCTTGGTGCATCGCCCGGAGCATCCACAGCCGTGCCGATCATGCTCCAGCTGTTGCAGAACTGCTTCCCCGAGCAGTACACCGGGTGGGAGCCTGCGCTGCGCGAGCTCATTCCGACGTACGGCCAGAAGCTGAACGACGACGCCGCTGCGGCGGAAGAATCCGTCGCCTCGACCGCCGCCACGCTCAACATCTGGAAGTAGCACCGCGCCGTGGCGAAGCTCTACTTCCGCTACGGGGCGATGAACTCCGGCAAGTCGACCTCGCTGCTGCAGGCCGCGTACAACTATGAGGAACGCGGTCAGCACGTGCTGCTCGCCAAGCCCGAGATCGACACCAAGGGTGCGAATCAGGTCGAGAGCCGACTGGGCATGACCCGCGAGGTCGACTTTCTGATTCCGTCGGACGGTGACGCTCGCGCGCTGTTCCACGCAGAACGAGAGCGGATGCAGCAGCGAAATGCCGAGGGGCTGATCCCTGCCGACCCGATCGATGTGGCCTGCCTGCTGGTGGACGAGGCGCAGTTCCTCAGTGCGGCGCAGGTGGATGACCTGTTCCGCATCGCCGTGGATGACGGCATCCCCGTCATCGCCTACGGCATCCGCAACGATTTTCTGACCCACGCTTTTCCTGGCTCCGCGCGACTGCTCGCGATCGCGCACTCGCTGGAAGAGTTGAAGACGATCTGCCGTTGCGGTCGCAAGGCCGTGTTCAACGGACGAGTGGTCAGCGGAAGCTTCGTGTTCGACGGGGACCAGGTGGCGATCGATGAGGGCACCGGTGGGGGAGCACCCGCCGATGTCGTCACCTACGAATCACTGTGCGGAAACTGCTACCTCGAAGAGTCCGGCGGACGCCTGGGCTGAGCTCCGCCCCGCTCCCGCTCCCGCTCCGACCCGACCACTGTCGACCGTTTTCACCTGCTCCGGTCGCACTTGGTGTCGCTAAACGCGCGTCATAGCGACACCAAGTGCGACCGGAGCGGGGATTGAGGATGCGGCGGCCGGATGCGGCGGCCGGATGCGGCGGCCGGATGCGGCGACCGGAAGCAACGACCGGGACGAAGCGACTGGATGCGGCACCGTGCGAACCGGGGGCGCTTTGCGTGGTCAGACCACACGCGCTAACCTGTGGTCAGACCACACTTCAGCGCACACTTCAGCGCGCACGAGCGCACTCGACGCACTAGGGAGCACCATGGCAGCGCCAACCACGCAACGCGCCTGGCGCATCGTGCTCGAGCACATCGAGCGCGACCTCCTCGAGGGGCGTCTCGGACCCGGCGATCGACTGCCGTCTGAACGCGATCTGTCCGCCGACCTCGGCGTCGGCCGCTCGAGTGTCCGTGAAGCACTGCGCGTCCTCGAAGTTATGGGGCTGATCCGCACCGCGACCGGCTCCGGGCCCCAGTCCGGCGCGATCGTCATCGCCACACCCGGTGGGGGCATGTCGGCGCTGCTGCGCCTTCAGGTGGCCGCACAGGGCTTCGCACTGGCCGATGTCGTGAAGACACGTCTGGTTCTCGAGGATGCGGTCACAGCATCCCTCGCCGCCGACTCCGAGCGTGACCTCGCCGACGCGCATCACCTGCTCGACGTGATGGATGCCGACGGCCTCAGCCCAGCCGAGTTCCTCGCCCTCGATGGGCAGCTGCATTTGGCTCTGGCCGAAGCATCCGGAAACACCGTGATCGCCGCCATGATGGCGGGACTTCGCACCTCCATCGAATCGTACGTGCAGGCCGGGGCCGAGGGCATCCGTGACTGGGAAGCGATGGTTCAACGCCTGCGTGACGAGCATCGCGCGATCGTCGCGGCGATCGATTCTGGTGAATCGGATGCTGCGCGCACCCTGATCCACGACCACATCACCGGCTATTACACGACCGCGGGGCTCAGCCGCGCGACGTCGACCGACATCCACTGAAAGGACCAGCATGGTCAAGCGCCAGTTCCCGAACCCGGTCGAGATCCTCGATCTGATGAAGTTCAAAAAGCCCGAGCTCGACGGTAAGAAGCGTCGGTTGGACGCAGCGCTCACGATCAACGATCTGCGCACGATCGCCAAGCGTCGCACGCCCAAGGCTGCATTCGACTACACCGATGGCTCGGCCGAGGGCGAGATCTCGCTGACGCGCGCACGGCAGGCGTTTGAGGATGTGGAATTCCACCCCGGAGTCCTGAAGCCCGCGCCCGACGTCGACACCTCCGTCGAGATTCTCGGCGGACCGAGCGCGCTACCGTTCGGCATCGCGCCGACCGGATTCACGCGCCTCATGCAGACCGAGGGAGAGATCGCGGGTGCCGGCGCTGCTGCGGCCGCGGGCATCCCGTTCACCCTGTCCACGCTGGGTACGACCTCGATCGAAGGCGTGAAGGCGGCGACCCTCGCAGAGCCTCAGGGGCCGGTTCCCGGGCGTAACTGGTTCCAGCTGTACGTAATGCGCGATCGCGAGATCTCATACGAGCTCACCCGCCGCGCGGCTGCCGCCGGCTTCGATACTCTGCAGTTCACGGTGGACACACCGGTGGCTGGCGCCCGGCTCCGCGACAAGCGCAATGGTTTCAGCATCCCCCCGCAGCTCACGCTCGGCACGATCATCAATGCGATTCCGCGTCCGTGGTGGTGGTTCGATTTCCTCACGACCCCGAAGCTCGAGTTCGCGTCGCTCAGCACCACCGGCGGCACCGTCGGCGAGCTGCTGGATGCGGCAATGGACCCGACGATCAGCTATGACGACCTTGAGGTCATCCGTGGGCTGTGGCCCGGCAAGATCGTCATCAAGGGCGTGCAGAACGTGGAGGATGCCGTCAAGCTGCGTGACAGCGGCGTCGACGGTGTGGTGCTGTCGAACCACGGCGGACGCCAGCTGGACCGCGCTCCTATCCCGTTCCACCTGCTGCCGAAGGTGCGAAAGGCCGTCGGTGACGACTTCACGGTGATGATCGACACCGGAATCATGAACGGGGCGGACGTCGTGGCAGCCGTCGCGCTCGGCGCCGACTTCACGCTGATCGGGCGGGCATACCTGTACGGGCTGATGGCGGGCGGGCGCCAGGGTGTCGACCGCACGATCACGATCCTGCGCACGGAGATCGAGCGCACGATGCGTCTGCTCGGAGTCTCGTCGCTGGCAGAACTCGAGCCCGGTCACGTCACGCAGTTGCAGCGCCTGATCCCGGTCGCGAAGTAGCTCCGGTCATCATTCGTGTCACAGAAGTGGCGGGTGTCGGGCTACCGCACCCGCCTCTTTTGTGACACGCGCCGCGGTCGTGTCTCAGAAGCCGAGGGTCGGATGCTGTCAAACCCGCAGGTTCTGTGACATACCCATCCCGGCTACAGCGAAGGAAGCAGCTCGTCGAGTTTGTCGGCGGTGTCCTGCCAGCCTTCGACCGCGATCGAGCGCACGCCGAGTGCGAGCACCGGGTAGTCGTTGCCGCCCTCATCCAGGCGGTCGCCGTAGAACAGCATGTCGCTGAGCGCGATGGCGGTGTGCTCGGTCAGCGCGGTCATGCCGTAGGCCTTGTCGATGCCCGAGCGGGTGATGTCGATCGAGGTTGAACCGCCGGCACGGACTTCCAACTCGGGCACGCGGGCGGCGACAGCATCTCGCAGTGCGAGGCGCTTCTCGCCGGTCGGATCCCACGCGTGCTTCGCGTCTCCGGGGGCTTTCTGCCCCAGCGCCGAGAAGGTGATCTGCGAACCGCGATCCTCGAGGATATCTCCCCACGGGTTCTCTTCCCACAGCCCCAGTCGCTCGGCCTCTTCACGCAGCGCGAGCAGGGCAGCGCTCTTCTCCTCATCGGAGAGATCGTGGGCGTAGACGGTTGCGAACTCGGTGCCGTTGTGGCGCAGGTAGCGCGTGCCGCAGGTGGGCAGCAGGTGCAGGCGGCTGAGTGCCGCAGCATCCGTTTCTCCGAGCTGGTTGATCACCTGCGTGCGGAACTGCTCCTCGTTGCCGCCAGAGATAATGGCCACCTCGACGCGGCTGAGCAATGAGCGCAACTGCGCAGCGATGCGCGGGTCGATCGGGCTCTTGGAAGCGGCAAGCGTGTCATCGAGATCGAAGGCGACGAGACGAGGCGTGGTCATAACTCTCCAGATGATATGGGGAAGGCCGCCCGGAGGGCGGCCTTCCTGCAACTGGTCGGGGTGACAGGATTTGAACCTGCGGCCTCTTCGTCCCGAACGAAGCGCGCTACCAAGCTGCGCCACACCCCGTTGCAACCGTTTGAGTCTACAGGGAAAACCGCTGCACACCGAATCCGGGGCGGCATCCCGGTTACGCGGGCGTGTCCATCGCCGTGAGCGTGAGCAGCGTCGCCTCAGGTCGGCACGCGAAGCGAACCGGCGCATAGATCGAGTGCCCGCATCCGGCGCTGACGTTTAGCGGGATGGTGCGTCCGCCATGGTTCCACGTGCTCAGACCCTTGGCCTGCTTCAGCGGGATGTCACAGTTGGCTACGAGCGTTCCGAAACCGGGAAGACAGACCTGTCCGCCGTGGGTGTGCCCGCCGAAGATGGCGTCAGCGCCGACGTCGGTGAAGCGGTTGAGCACACGCTGGTAGGGGGCGTGTGTGACGCCGAGCAGGGGGATGCTGGCATCCCGGGCGCCGAGCGATTCTATGGTGGCCGGCACCGAATCGAGGTCATCCCAGTCCCGGTGTGCGTCGTTGACGCCGAACAGGTCGATGGTGAGGCCTGCAACGTCCAGGCGGGCGGCCGCATTGTTCAGCGTGGACCAGCCGATTTCCTCGATGAGGTAGGAATCCAGTGCGGCGGTATCGAGCATCTCGGGGTCAAGGTGGCGCTCGGACGGTCCCAAGAAATAGCGCAGCGGGTTGCGGGGGGTGGGCCCGAGTACGTCGTTGGAGCCGTGTACGAATACTCCCGGAACGCCAGCGAAGGCATCGAAGGCGCGACGGATGCCCTGCAGTCCGTCGCGGTGTCCGAGATTGTCGCCGGTGTTGATCACCAGATCGGGTTCGAGCTCTGCCAGAGAGGCGAGCCAATCCTGCTTGCGGCGCTGCCACGGGGCCATGTGCGCATCGGAGATGTGCAGAATGCGCAACGGCCGCGATCCGGCAGGCAAGGCCTGAGCGGATGCCTCGCGCACCGTGAACAGGTACCGTTCGATGCCGATGCCCCACACCGCGCACGCGGCGCCCACTGCCCCCACCGCGCCGAGCGCGATGAGGGCAGGATGGGCGGAGCGCGAGGCTGCGGTCAGCAACGGACCGTCACGGTTGTCGACTTGGTCGCAGCGCTGCCGGCCGCCGGGTTCGTGCTCTGCACTTCAGCGTCTTCCTTCGAGCAGGAGCCGTGCGGTGCGACGTTGCCGAAGCCAGCGGCGTTCAACGTGTTGATCGCGTCGCCGAGCTCCTGGCCGGTGACGTCGGGTACCGTCGATCCTTGACCGTTGCTCGGGGAGATCGTCACCGTCGCGCCACCGGGAGCCTTGCCGGCACCCGGATCCTGCGCGGCCACGAGGCCCTCGGCGATGTCGCTGTCGATGGGGGCGCCATCCTGCACGGTGAAGCCTGCCTGCTGCAGAGTGCGTCGGGCGTCTTCCATCGTCAGACCGACGACACTGGGCAGGTCGGTGAGGACGACGCGGCTCAGGTTACGGTCCGGCGCCGGGAACCGGTCTCCGCCGCCAAGCAGCTGGTTGGCGGCGTACTGCATGTCGCGAGCGATGTAGTAGCGGGCGTCCGTCATCGCGCCCTTCTGGGACAGCCACCGGATGCTCGCGAAGATGCCCTTTGTCGGATCATCCGGATCAGGAACAGTGTTCCACCGGCCGACCCAGACTGCCGTGGTGGCCTTGGTGCTGGACTCGATCATCATCGTCGAATAGTCCTGGTGCGTACCGGTCTTGCCGATCAACGGGGTGCCATCGCCGGGATTGCCCCTCGCGCCGGTTCCGCCGTTCATCACACTGGCGAGTGCGTAGGCTGCGGTGGCGGCAACTTCAGGCGTGATGACCTGCTTGCAGGAGGAAGCGGGCACCTCCATCTCGGTGCCGTCCTGGCGGACGACACGGTCGATCGCGCGCGGCTCGCAATACACGCCCTTGTTGGCGACAGTGGCATAGGCGCCGGCCATGTCTAGCGGTGAGATGAACTTCGACCCGAGTACGTCGTAGGCCAAGTTTTCTTTCGTGGTCTTGTCTCCGTTGGCGAGTTGGACGCCCATCCGATCGGCCACGGCATTGATATCGCAGATGTCGAGTTTGGATGCCATCGCGAAGAAGCCTGAGTTCAGCGAGTTCCGGGTAAACGTCATCGGCGTGCCGGTGTAGCCGGCCTGGCCGTTGAAGTTTCCGATCTCCTTGGTATTGAAAGGGGCCAAGCCTGGGCCGCATGAGGCGGTCATCTGCATCACGCGGTTGTTGCCGTTGAGGGACTCGTTGACCGAGTGCCCCTTCTCGAGCCAGTCGAGCAGCGTGAAGAGTTTGTAGGTCGAGCCGACGGGGAAGCCGCGGGATCCACCGTGATCCTCGTCTGAAGCGAAGACCAGAGAAGTGTACGCCTGGTCGCCGTCGTCGGTCTCGCGGAAGAGCGTGTTCTGCGTCATGGCAAGAACGCGGCCGGTGCCTGGTTCTACGGTCACTCCGGCAGCACCCAGATACTGGTTGTCAAGATTGGCACCCACGTAGGTGCGCATCGAGTCGATCGCCGGCTGCTGCACGCGCATGTCGAGCGAGGTGTAGATCTCCAGGCCGTCGCGGAACAGTGCCTTCCTGCGAGCCTGCTGGGCTTTTGCAGGGTCCTCATCGTCGCCGAACATCGGGTTCTCGAGCACCATTGTCTTCGCGTACTGGCAGAAGTAGGCGTTGTCCTGCGCAGCCGCACAGCCCTGAATCGGATCAGAGGGCACCGGAGTGATCGGAGAAGCGTCAGCCTCATCGAACTGGGCCTGGGTGATCTTGCCGAGTTCGAGCATGCGTCCGAGCACATAGTTGCGGCGATCCAACGCGGTCGCGTAGCCATCGGCCGCGGAGTTATGCGCGACGCCGTCATTGTCGGTCCACGAGCCCTCAGGCTTATCGATGCGGTAGGTGTTCGGATTCTGCACGATGCCAGCCAGAGTCGCCGCCTGTGCGAGTGTGAGGTTGGCGGCCGTGGTGCTGAAGTAGCGGTTCGCGGCGGCTTCGATGCCGTAGACGGTTCCGCCGAAGCTGGAGATGTTCAGGTAGCCGAGCAGGATGTCGTTCTTCGAGTAGTCCTTCTCGATCTGGATCGCATAGCGCATCTCCTGCAGCTTGCGCTCGATCCCGTCGCTGCCGACCGCGTTCGCGGCATCCCACCAGCACTGCTCGATCGCTTCGGCGTATTTCTGCTGGGCTTCCTCGCCGTCTCCGGGGAGAACACCCTGCTCGCACTGTTGGATGAGCACGTTCTTGACGTACTGCTGGCTGATCGTCGACGCACCGCGCGACGAGGTGCCGTTGAGGTTGTCGATGAGCGCCTTCGCCGTGGCGCCGATGTTGACGCCGCCGTGCGTGTAGAAGTCTTTGTCCTCGCTGGAGAGGATCGCGTCGTACATGACCGGGGCGACCTGATCGAATTCGACCTGGGTGCGGTTCTGGTCGTAGAAGGTGGCCATTACGAACGGCTGCCCGTCCAGGCCGGTGCCGTACAGCTTGCCCGGCTCCATCGGAGCATCGGGCTTCAGGTACGACGGCAGCTTGTCGAACAGGTCGAGTGCTTGCGATCCGGCGGCACCCGCGACGGCCAGAGCAGGGGTGACTGTCGCGGTCACGAGAACTCCGGCGACAGCCGCGAGCCCGACCAGGCCGAGAAGGCCGCCGAGCACGCCTTTCGCCGTACGATTCTTCTGAGGCATACGCTAGATCGTAGGGGATTTCCCTGAATACAACCTTTGACGCGCGGTTCTGCCGAGCGTCTCTGACGTGCAGGAGTGCCATGACCACGTGGGAGTATCTGACCACCCCGCTGCTGATTCACAACACCGCGGCGATCCTCAACAACTGGGGCAAGCAAGGCTGGGAGCTCGTGCAGGTCATCACCGGACCGGAAGGCGGCCTCGTCGCCTACCTCAAGCGCCCGGTCGCCGGTGACGACTCGAACACCGCCGGTCTCGCCGCCGCAGAGCAGGCCGCTCGCCGCTTCGAGGGTGACGGCGCATGAGCGTCGCTGCGCGTCTGAGCGAGCTCGGCATCGAGTTGCCCGAGGTGGCAACGCCCGTTGCAGCCTACGTGCCCGCAGTGGTGCACGCGGGCCTCGTCTACACGTCCGGACAGTTGCCGTTCGCTTCGGGAACGCTGCCGGCATCCGGCAAGGTCGGCGCAGATGTGACGGCTGAGGATGCCCAGGGCTACGCCCGCACGTGCGCCCTCAACGCGTTGGCGGCCGCTGCCGCAGCTGTTGGCGGAGTGGACAAGATCGGCGGAGTTCTGCGCGTGGGCGGTTTCGTCGCATCCGATCCGTCCTTCACCGACCAACCGGCGGTGATCAACGGCGCCAGCGAGGTGCTCGGCGAGATCTTCGGCGATGCCGGGATGCACGCCCGCGCCGCCGTCGGCGTCTCGGTGCTGCCGCTGGACAGCCCGGTCGAGGTCGAGGTCATCTTCATCCTCGCCTGACCTGTGGCGCGCAAAGCAGCCTCCCCATCACCTGATGGGGAGGCTGTTCGCGTTTCCGCCTACTGGGGGTCAGCGGCAACTCTCCGCCGCAGCAGCGGGGCACCGAGGAATGCGGCGAGACCCACGATGAGGAGTCCGGCTCCCGTGAGCAGCGTTGCGGTCGGCTCGACGCCGGTCGCCGCAAGCGAACCCTGCTGTTGTGGATGTGAGGTGGAGTTCTGCTGGACGGTGACACTTGAGATCAGCGTGACCCCGGCATCGGCAACATCCAGGATGAGGTGGTGGTCGCCATCTTGTACCGCGGCCAGATCGAAGTTGCCGGTCACCGTGCCGCTATCCCAGTGCACAGTGCCCAGAGCGATCGGCGTCGAGCGCATGTTGCCGATGATGCTCGAGCGCGCTTCGTTCATCTTTTTGACGAAGTTTGTCATCAAGTCGAACTCTTCGTTGCGCTTGCCGGTGAGCGCCTGCAACCTCAGCATGTCCATTTGCTGGCTGTTCGCCGTCGCATCGATCATGGTGCGCAGCGACTGGAGCAGCGATGCTGCGTCCGACGCGCGGTCCTCAGCGGAAGCGGAGAGGAAAGGATGATCGACGCCGGCGGCCTTCACTTCGTCAACGGATGCGGCGTAAGTCGTGTCGGAAGGTGAGGCGAGGTACACGGACACGGCGGATACCGCGGCGTTCAACATTGCAATCTGAGTGTTGCGCGCCTGGACCCCGGTGAGTTGCGCCGCCAGATCGGCATCGAGTGCGGAGGCGCGGGATGACTGGACGGCCATTAGTGCGGCCTCGAGACTCATTGCTGCCACCGGCGTCTGAATCAAGGCGATACCAGGGGCGGTCACCAGCGTGGCTGAACTCATGGCAGACAGCCCCGGCTGCAATGCAGGTGCAGGCGTCCACGCCAGGCCGAGCAACTGGCCTGCTGCATTGGTGACTGGGACGGGCTGGTCGCTGCGAGCGGCCGATAGGAGTTGGCTTAACTGGGCGTTGGTGATGCCGCCGATGGCTGCTCCGAGGTCCGTGGTGTTGCCCAGCGTTATCGGGGGGACGGGCGTCGGTGCGGGCGGGGTGATCGGGGACGGTGTCGGTGTCGGAGTGGAAGTGGGCAGGGGAGTCGGTTCCGCGGTGGGCTCGGGGGTCGGCTCGGTCGTGGGTTGCGGTGTCGGTTCCGTGGTGGGTTGCGGGGTCGGTTCCGTGGTGGGTTGCGGGGTCGGTTCCGTGGTGGGTTGCGGGGTCGGTTCCGTGGTGGGTTCCGGTGTCGGCTCGGTCGTGGGTTGCGGGGTCGGTTCCGTGGTGGGTTCCGGTGTCGGCTCGGTCGTGGGTTCCGGTGTCGGCTCGGTCGTGGGTTCCGGTGTCGGTTCCGTGGTGGGTTCCGGCTCCGGTGTCGGCACTGTACCGTTCGAGACGATCGCGAACCTGCGCTCAATCGTTAGCACTGCCGGGCTCCTCTCAGCGGACGGAAGCGCGAACGGCTCGTTCGCAGTGGTCTGCGTGGGGTCGAGGTCGTACCCGGTCGGCGGTAGGAATCGCACGCTGTAGTCCGGGGAATCGCTCGTGGGTAGTGCGCCGGATGCGAACGAGCCGTCGGCGGCGATCGGCACCTGCTGTACGAGCGTGCCGGCGCTCGCGATGAGGATGCTGGCTCCACTGAGGTCGGCTACGGGCTCACCATCCGCTGTCGCGACGACGGATCCGGAAACAGCACCAAATGTGCCCCACAGCATGACCTCGACGGGAGCATCTCTGCTCATCGGGAACTCGGTGCGCGTCGAGGTCGTCTCGAGGTCGCCGATGGCGCCCGGCCACTCGGCATCCACTACATAGCTCGACTCGGCGCCGGTCACCTCGAGTTGGAGGGTGCCACCGGCTCCCGTGGTTCCGGAGGCGATCACCGTATCGTCGCCGTAGGGGCTGCGGATCGCGATCTCGACGCCGGCGAGGGATGCGGCATCCATCCCATCGGTGATATTCGTGGTGACGTCAACGGTGTGTGTCGACGACTCCTCGGCGTGAGCGACCAGCGGCACGGACATCAGCGTCAGACCGATCACAGTGGCGATTGCGCCGCTGGTTCGGGTGAGCGTGAAGGCCCTCGTGGGGACGGGGCGATTATGAATCGGGCGACGCATGGGGTGCCTTTCAGCCGTGGCTATCTCGACAAGTATGGACTAAGTCCAAACTTACACACAAGCCAAACCTTGACTGAGTATTGTGGTGAGAGACGTTGCGGAGGAGCGAACATGGCTGAGGGGCTTCGCGAGCGCAAAATGCGTGCCGCCCGGCGTTCGATGGAGCGCGCGGCGGTGGATCTCGCGTATGAAGAAGGGGTGCAGGCGGTCACTGTCGACCGCGTGTGCGAAGCCGCGATGGTCTCTCGCAGTACGTTCTTCAACTATTTTTCCTCGCTTGACCAGGCGATCTTCGGCTCGGCGTTGGAGTACGATCCTGCGCTCACCGATCGCATCCTCACGCAGCACGCACATGATCTTGTGGTCGCGGCCAGCCTGATCGTGATGGCGTCGGTGCGGGGGCAGGCTGGCGATGACCTCACGCGCCGCCGGTTCGCGCTGTTCGTGCGTGAACCGGGCGTTACCAGCACGGTCTCCTGGGGGAGCGGGGTGAGCCGCGACCGACTTGTTGATGTGCTCGCCGCGTGGCTCGATGCGCATCCGGAGTATGCGCGTCTGGACGACGCCAATCATGTCGCCGAAGCAAGGGTGACGGTCGGCCTGGCGATCGCGCTCGGAGACGAAGTGCAGCGTCACGCGCGCGAGGTGGACGGGGAATTCCCGATCGATCTCGAGCTGATTCAGGTCGTACGCGCTCAGATGGCTGCGATAAGCATCCAGGCAGGGTGACCGGGCTACTTCACCTGCGCCGAGATAATGCTCATCACCGCGGTGTCGGCGAGCGTCGTCGTATCGCCGACCTCACGGCCTTCGGCGACATCGCGCAGCAGGCGCCGCATGATCTTGCCCGAGCGGGTCTTGGGCAGCTCTCCCACGATGTACACATCACGAGGACGGGCGATCGCTCCGATCTGTTCGCCGACCCACTGACGCAGTTGCGTGGCGAGGCCCGCGGGGTCATGCGCCGACAGGTAGCTCTCTTTGAGGATCACGAAGGCGACGACCGCCTGCCCGGTGGTCTCATCGGATGCCCCGACCACAGCAGCCTCGGCCGTTGCCTCGTGTGCCACCAGGGACGACTCGATCTCGGCAGTGGAGAGCCGGTGCCCGGAGACGTTCATCACGTCGTCCACTCGGCCGAGTAGCCACAGATCCCCGTCTTCATCGAGGCGGGCGCCGTCGCCGGCGAAGTAGTACCCCTGCTTTTCGAACTTGTCCCAGTACGTCTCCTTGTAGCGCTCCGGGTCGCCCCAGATGCCGCGCAGCATCGCCGGCCACGGCTCGGTGATCACGAGGAGCCCGCCGTTGCCGGTGTCGGCTGCTTCTCCCGACTCATCCACGACACCGAGCGAGATGCCCGGGACAGGAACCTGCGCAGAGCCCGGCTTCGCCGCGGTGATGCCGGGCAGGGGCGAAACCATGATCGCGCCGGTCTCGGTCTGCCACCAGGTGTCGACGATCGGAGCGCGGTTCGCGCCGATGACTTCGCGGTACCACATCCAGGCCTCGGGGTTGATCGGTTCGCCCACCGACCCGAGCAGTCGGATCGATGACAGATCGAACTTCTCCGGGATGCTGCGTCCGGTCTTCATGAACGAGCGGATCGCCGTGGGGGCGGTGTAGAAGATCGAGACCTTGTACTTTTCGATCAGCTCCCACCAGCGGCCAGGATGCGGGGCATCCGGGGTTCCCTCATAAAGCACCTGGGTCGCACCGTTGGCGAGCGGACCGTAGGTGACGTAGCTGTGGCCCGTGACCCAACCGATGTCAGCCGTGCACCAGAAAACGTCGGTCTCGGGCTTCAGGTCGAAGACGTTCCTGTGCGTGTACGCCGCCTGGGTCAAATATCCCCCCGAGGTGTGCAGGATGCCCTTGGGGTTTCCGGTCGTGCCCGAGGTGTACAGGATGAACAGCGGGTTCTCGGCGGGGAACGGCTGGGCTTCGTGCTCGCCGGAGGCGACGGGGACTTCCTCGTGCCACCAGTGGTCGCGCCCCTCGATCCAATCGACGTCGTTATTGCCGCGCTTGACGACCAGCACATGCTCGACGGTCTGCTGCTCACCGTCGCCGCGGTCGCTGAGCGCCTGATCGACGGCGGGCTTGAGTGCGGAGACACGGCCCTTGCGATAGCCGCCGTCAGCGGTGATGACGACCTTCGCGCCGGCATCGTCGATGCGCGAGCGCAGGCTGTCGGCGCTGAATCCGCCGAAGACGACCGAGTGGATCGCGCCGAGGCGCGCGACAGCGAGCATGGATGCGACGGCTTCGGGAATCATCGGCAGGTAGATGGCGACACGGTCCCCGGCACCCACGCCATAGCCGGCGAGCACGTTGGCGACACGCTTGACCTCATCGGTGAGGTCGGCGTAGGTGATGCGGCAGGAGTCGCCCGGCTCGCCCTCCCACAGGAGCGCGACACGGTCGCCGTTGCCTTCTTCGACGTGACGGTCGAGGCAGTTATATGCGACGTTGAGTTCGCCGTCGTCGAACCACTTCGCGAACGGCGGGTTGGACCAGTCCAGAACGCGGGTGAAGGGCTTGTGCCAGTGCAGCAGCTCGCGGGCCTGATCTCCCCAGAAGGCCTCACGGTCGCCGGCTGCTCGTTCGTAGATCTCCGGCTGTGCGACGGCAGCGGCGGCGAATTCGTCCGAGGGCGGAAATTGCCGGGTCTCGTCGAGGAGATGGTCGATCTGGCTGCTCATGGCACGCGCTCCTTTGCGGCGGGACAGGTCGCGCGAAACGCACGACCGGGACAGGGTGAATCTAGTCTGCGCCTGATTCTGCCAATACTGCCGAAAGTTGGTAGTGCTCAGGCTTTTGCGACCACAGCCTGGTTGCGTACACTCGACGACAGCCGAATTCTGATTCTGGCCTTGGCGTGCCCGCTTCCCCCAAGCATCGGTGCGCCAGTGGGCGGCACCTCATTCCCCCCGTGAGGTGCCGCCCTCCTCTGTTTACGCCTGCCAGCACACGTGCGATTGCAGTCGTTGTGCACAATCGACGGATGCTGCGAGTTGCTCACAGGGATGGGGTTCTGGCCCTCCGTGCAGATGCTGCGCGGCATAGTTTCGGGGCATGCCACAGCCGTTCATCATTCAGCCGCGCACCGGGGTGCGGACCGCTGGCGCCGCAGCGGTCATTCCGGCCGATCTGGATGCCGCCTTCGGCCCGCTCGCCGAGCACTGCGCTGATCCGCGCGTCACCGACATCTTCGTCAACGGTGGCGACGGGCTTTTCGTCGATCGCGGCGGCGGCGCCGAGCGCGTCGGAGCGTGGGCAGCATCCGAGCGCGAGGTCCGGGATCTTGCGGTCGCGCTGATCGGCGCGGGTGGGCGTCATCTGGACGATCAGTCCCCGTGCGTCGATGTGCGACTGGCCTCCGGCATCCGTGTGCACGCTGTGCTGGCGCCGGTTTCAACCTCGGGCACGGCGCTGTCGGTGCGCATCCCACGGGTCAGGGCGGCAGATCTCGATGCGCTGGCCGAGCTCGGCGCGTTCGATTCCCGTCAGCGTGTCTGGCTGGAGCAGCTCGTGATCGAGCGGGCGAACATTCTGCTCACCGGAGGCACCGGCACCGGCAAGACGACGCTGCTGGCTGCACTTCTGCACGCGGTTCCCGCATCGGAGCGGATCGTGACGATCGAGGATGTCGCTGAGCTTCGGCCGCAGCATCCGCATCACGTCGCGCTGGAAGCGCGGCAGGCGAACCTGGAGGGCGCCGGATCCATCACCCTTGCTCGTCTGGTGCGCGAGTCGCTGCGGATGCGGCCCGATCGGCTCGTCGTCGGCGAGTGCCGCGGCGAGGAGGTGCGCGAGCTGCTGTCGGCCTTGAACACCGGTCACGACGGCGGTGCCGGAACTCTGCATGCCAGCGGCCTCGTCGATGTTCCCGCCCGGCTCGAGGCGCTGGGCGCGCTTGCCGGGCTCGATGCGACGGCGCTTGCTCGGCAGGCGGTGAGCGCTTTCACCGTGGTGATCCATCTGGCTCGTGGCGCGGACGGTGTGCGAAGGATCGCCCAGGCGGGGCGGATGATGCTGCGCGCTGATCGGCTGGACATCGAGGAGGTGCAGCCATGGTGAAGCTGCTGTCGCGCCCGAGCGCACCGACCGATGACAGCGCCGAGGCGGCCGCCGTCTCGGTGCGCACGCTCGCGGTGCTGCTGCAGGCGGGGGCTGTGCCCTTAACCGCTTGGCGGCACCTGTCGGACGCCGGTGATGCGCATGCCGAACGCGTGGTCGAACGCTGCGATGACGGCATGCCGCTGGTCGCGGCGATCGAGGCCGATGGCGGCGCGTGGAGTGATGTCGCGGCCGCATGGGATATCGCCACGACAGTCGGGGCGCCGCTCGCCGACGTGCTCAGGTCGCTCGCTGAGACGATGCAGGATGCTGCGTCCGCCGCTGACGACGTGCGCATCGCCCTCGCAGAACCTGCCGGAACCGCCCGGCTGCTGCTGTGGATGCCGCTTGCAGGGCTTCTGCTGGGAGTCGCACTGGGATTCGACACTGTGGGTGTCGTCATCGGCAACCCGATCGGAACGGCGTGTCTGGTTGCCGGGCTCGTGCTCGTGCTCTGCGCACGAATGTGGACGCGGCGTCTGCTTCGCCGTGCGCAACCGGACCCGGGGACTCCGGGGATGCACGCAGAGCTCGTCGCTGTCGCCCTGTCGGGTGGAACCTCCATCGAGCGTTCGCTGCGCCTGGTCGAAGACAGCCCCGCGCGGGATCGCTTCAGCGCCGCTCGTACCGGGGGAGTGCTGGAGCTGTCGCGGGCAGCCGGTGTCCCCGCCGGTGAACTGCTGCGCGCGGCCGCCGCGCAGGAGCGTCACGATGCGCGCATCCGCGGCCGCGTCCGTGCGGCCAAACTCTCCTCGCAGCTGCTCATCCCTCTGGGCGTGTGCACGCTGCCGGCCTTTCTGCTGCTGGGCGTCGCGCCGCTCATGCTCGCCGTACTCACCTCAACCCCGCTGCCGATCTGACAGCGCCACTGAAGAAAGAAGGAAAAAATGAACACCATTCCCACTCTCACCAGACAGCGCGCCGCCGCGCTGTTCACCGACGAAAGCGGTGCGGCAACGGCAGAGTATGCCGTGACCACGATGGCGGCGGTCGCGTTCGCCGGGCTGCTGGTGGTCATCATGCGCTCGGATGAGGTGCGCGGCATCCTCACCGATCTCGTGCGCCGGGCGCTGACCGTGTCGTAGGCCGATGCATACGAACACCGGCAGCGACGATCGCGGATCCGTCGCCGCAGAGCTCGCCCTGGCCCTGCCTGCAGTGGTGCTTGCACTTCTGCTCGGGGCGGGCGCGCTGGGCGCGGCGGCGCAGCAGGTCATACTGCAGGATTCCGTTGCTGATGCGGCGCGGTTGCTCGGTCGCGGCGAGAGCGCCGAGGCCGCGCACGCCGTCGTGGCAGCCGCCGTCAGCGGAGCGCAGGTGACGAGCGGGCCGCAGGGCGATCTGTCCTGTGTCAGCGCACGCATCGACGTGTCGATCGGCTCGGTCATCAGCATTCCGCTGACAGCATTGAGTTGTGCGCTCAGCGGAGGTCTGTGATGGCAGGATCCGCACTGGCTGCCGGAGTGCTGGCCGTCGCGGCGTCCCTTTCTCTCGGGCTCGCGGCGGTCGGCGGCGCCGCGGTGATCGCACAGCGCGCGGCCGGGGCAGCCGACGCCGCAGCCCTGGCTGCAGCGGACAGCGTATCCGGGGCGATCATCACCGATGAGGACCCCTGTGCGCTCGCCGCACGGGTAGCCGCGGCATCCGGAGCGACCCTCACCTCATGTGCGATCTCCGGCCCGGTGGCAACAGTTGAGGTTCAAGCGGCGTACGCTGGTCTAGCTGCCGTCTCCCGGGCCCGCGCTGGGCCACCCGAGGGATTCTGACGGCAATGATTCAGGACTCCGATCACGGCTCTGCTGTGAACGCGCCACGAAAGCGGTGTGTATGGTGTGCTTCGAAGAAAGGACGCACCCTTGGCTGAAGGCAAAAAGCTCGTCATCGTCGAGTCTCCGACGAAGATGCGGTCGATTCAGGGGTATCTCGGCGACGATTACGAGGTACTCAGCTCTGTCGGCCATATTCGCGACCTCGCTGATAAGAAAGACATCCCCGCCGCCGACAAGGCCGCCTACGGGAAGTACTCGATCGACATCGACAACGGTTTCGATCCTTACTATGTGGTCTCCGATCGGAAGACCAAGACGGTCGCCGAACTCAAGCGCGCGCTGAAGCATGCCGACGAAGTCCTGCTCGCAACTGATGAGGACCGCGAGGGCGAGGCCATCGCGTGGCACCTGCTGGAGACGCTGAAGCCGAAGGTCCCCGTCAAACGCATGGTGTTCCACGAGATCACCAAGGATGCGATCCAGGCAGCTGTCGGCAACACCCGTGAACTCGACCTCGCGCTCGTCGACGCTCAGGAGACCCGTCGCATCCTTGACCGCCTGTACGGCTGGGATGTCTCGCCTGTGCTCTGGTACAAGGTGAAGACCGGTCTGTCGGCAGGACGAGTGCAGTCCGCCGCCACCCGCATGATCGTCGAGCGGGAACGCGAGCGCATGGCGTTCGTCTCGGCCGAATACTGGGACGTCGACGCCTCCGCCTCCGCCACCGGTACCGCCTTCAAGGTGCGCCTGGTGCGTGTCGACGGCGGCCAGCTCGCCCGCGGCACCGACTTCGATGACGCCGGAAAGCTGAAGAAGGCGGTCGTCGTCCTCGACGAAACCCGCGCCACCGCCCTCGCGCATGCCGTTGACGCCGCAGGCGCCGGCACCGTGACCAAGGTTGAGGCCAAGCCGGGAACGCGCAGCCCATACGCACCGTTCACCACCTCCACGCTGCAGCAGGAAGCCGGCCGCAAGCTCTCGATGAGCGCAAAGCAGGCGATGAGCGTCGCACAACGTCTGTACGAAAAGGGTTTTATCACCTATATGCGTACCGACTCCGTCGCGCTGAGCACCCAGGCGGTGCAGGCGGCACGGAGCCAGGCTGTCTCGCTTTACGGTGACAAGGCCGTGCCGCTGAAGCCGCGGATGTACAAGTCCAAGAGCAAGAACGCGCAGGAGGCGCACGAGGCGATCCGTCCCTCGGGCGAAACCTTCCGCACTCCGGCATCCGTTTCCGGTGAGCTCGATCGCGAAGAGCAACGCGTCTACGACCTGATCTGGAAGCGCACCGTCGCCAGCCAGATGGCCGATGCGAAGTACGAGACCACTACGGTCACGCTGTCCGTCGATGCAGCAGGTCAGAAGGCCGAGTTCACGGCTTCCGGAACCGTGTACACGTTCAAGGGCTTCCTTGAGGCGTACGAAGAGGGGCGCGACGAGAAGCGCAGCGACTCCGACGCCGCCACCAACCAGTCCCTGCCTGCCGTCGCCGTCGGTGACGAGCTGGCCGTATCGGATGCTGAGGCGAAGGGCCACAAGACCAACCCGAAGCCCCGCTTCACTGAGGCATCGTTGGTGAAGGCGCTCGAAGAGTATGGCATCGGTCGCCCGTCGACGTTCGCCAGCATCATCGGCACCGTCATCGACCGCGGCTACGCCACCAAGCGCGGCCAGGCACTCGTGCCGACCTGGATGGCGTTCAGCGTCGTGCGTCTGCTGGAGGAGCACTTCGCAGACCTCATCGACTACGACTTCACCGCGTCGCTCGAAGATGACCTGGATGCGATTGCCCGCGGCGAGCAGAAGCGCGTTGAATGGCTGAAGTCGTTTTACTTCGGATCCGATGCGCACGTGGGCCTTCGCCACGTTGTCGACAACCTCGGAGAGATCGACGCACGCGCGCTGAACTCGACCAAGATCACTGACACCGCAACACTCCGCTTCGGCAAGTACGGGCCCTACCTGGAGGTCATCGACCCGGCCAAGCCCGACGAGCGCGGCCGTATCGTCAACGTTCCCGAAGAGCTCGCTCCGGATGAGCTGACCGCGGCCAAGGCGCAGGAGCTCATCGACGCGCCTGTGGCCGGAGACCGCGTTCTCGGCGAGAACCCGGAGAACGGGCGGATCATCGTCGTCAAGGATGGCCGTTACGGCCCCTACGTGCAGGAGAACCTGCCCGAGGAAGACGTCGCCGTCGACGAAACGACCGGTGAAGTCGTGGATGCTCCGAAGAAGAAGAAGACCGCGAAGAAGGATGCGCCCAAGCCGCGCACCGGATCGCTGTTCCGATCGATGTCGGTGGACACCGTCGACCTCGACACCGCGCTGCAGTTGCTGAGCCTGCCGCGCATCGTCGGCACGGACCCGGAATCGGGCGACGAGATCACCGCCCAGAACGGCCGTTACGGTCCGTACCTGAAGAAGGGCACCGACTCGCGCTCTCTCGAGGGCGAGCAGCAGATCTTCGACGTCACTCTGGAGCAGGCACTCGCGATCTACGCCCAGCCGAAGTATGGGGCGGGGTCCCGCCGGGCATCCAGCGCGCTCGCCGAGTTCGAGGCTGACCCGGTCAGTGGCAAGCCGATCCGCATCCGGGATGGTCGCTTCGGCGCCTATGTCACCGATGGTGAGACGAATGTGACGATTCCGCGCGGTCAGAAGCCGGAAGACATCACCTTCGAGATCGCCGTGCAGATGCTCGCCGACAAGCGTGCCAAGGGTCCGGTCGCCAAGCGCGGTGCGAAGAAGGCGCCGGCGAAGAAGGCCGCTGCCAAGAAGCCGGCCGCGAAGAAGGCTCCAGCAAAGAAGGCTCCTGCGAAGACGGACGAGGAGAAGGCGGCAGCACGCTCGGCGGCAGCCAAGAAGGCCGCGGCAACGCGCGCGGCGAACGCCGCGGCGAAGGCTGCGAAGCAGAAGGCGGACTCGTGACCCCACGACGGGGAACCTGGATCACCTTGGAGGGTGGCGACGGCTCGGGAAAGACAACCCAGGCTCAGCTGCTTGAGGCCGCGCTGACGGATGCCGGGCACACCGTGCTGCGCACGCGCGAGCCTGGTGGCAGCGAGGTCGGTGAGCTCATCCGCAATATCGTGCTGCACCACCGTGGCGACATCGCCCCGCGGGCGGAGGCGCTGCTGTACGCGGCCGACCGCGCCCACCACATCGCGACGGTCGTGAAGCCGGCGCTGGAGCGCGGCGAGATCGTGCTTCAGGATCGCTACCTCGACTCCTCCGTCGCCTATCAGGGCGCTGGTCGCGTGCTCGACGCCGATCAGGTGCGTGAACTTTCCCTGTGGGCTGCAGAGGGAGCGCTGCCGGATCTGACCGTCCTGCTGGATCTTGATCCGGCGATCGCGCGGGAGCGGCTGAACTCGGACGAAAAGCCCTTCGACCGGCTCGAAGCGGAGAAGACCGAATTCCACACCCGTGTGCGTGCCGGATTCCTCGCGCTGGCGGAAGTGGAACCGGAGAGATTCCTCGTACTGGATGCCGCGACACCCGCAGACTCGCTCGCCGCGCACATCGCCGAACGCGTCAACGCACTGATCTGATCGCGACTGGCGCTGTCGTGACGGCAGGTTCTGATCTGACCGGCAGGCTGCTGTCGCAGGCTCAAGTTAGGCTGAGAATATGACCGCGACCCTTGCCCCGTTCCCCTGGACGGACGTCTCGGGGCAAGATGACGCGGTCGAGACTCTGCGGGCCGCGGCATCCGATCCTGGCGCGCTCTCGCACGCCTGGTTGATCACCGGCCCGCCTGGATCAGGCCGCTCCACGCTGGCCTATGCCTTCGCGGCTGCCCTCATCGCCAGCGGGCCAGGCGATGAGCACACCATGCGTCAGGTGCTCGCCGGTACGCATCCCGATGTCACGGCGCTGCGTACAGACAAAGTCATCATCACGATCAAAGAGGCCCGCGCGCTCGTGGAGCGTTCGTACTTCGCGCCGTCGGCGGGCCGCTACCGGGTCATCGTCGTCGAGGATGCCGACCGGATGGTCGAGCGCACCTCCAACGTGCTGCTGAAAGCGCTGGAAGAGCCCCCGGAGCGGACCGTGTGGATCCTGTGCGCGCCGAGCGAGGCCGATCTGCTGCCGACGATTCGCTCGCGGGTGCGTCCACTGCGTCTGCGGGAGCTCGATGTCAGCGACGTCGCGAGCCTGATTGTGCAGCGCACGGGTGCCGATGAAGCCACGGCGGAGCAGGCAGCTCGGCACGCGCAACGACACATCGGCATGGCGCAGCGGCTGGCGACGGATGATGCAGCCCGTCGCCGCCGCGATCTGACGCTGCGCTCGGTGCTGGCCGTGCGCGGCGTGGGAAGCGCTGTTGAGACTGCCGGTGAGATCATCCAGGCGGCAACAGATGACGCCAAATCACTCACGGTAGAGCGTGATTCTGCCGAACGCACCTCACTGCTGCGCACAGTCGGAATCGCCGAGGGGCAGGCGGTCCCTCCAGCGCTGCGTGCGCAGATCTCGGCGCTCGAAGACGATCAGAAGAAGCGGGCCACCCGGAGCCTTCGCGATGGAATCGATCGCGTGCTCACAGATCTGCAGTCGATGTTCCGCGATGTGGTGATGCTGCAGTTTGGGCGTGCTGACGACCTCATAAACCGTGAGTTACATGATGATCTGAGCGCTTTGGCTACCGCTTGGCCGGTCGAACGTACGCTGGTCGTTCTCGACCATCTCGCCGAGACGCGGGAATCGCTGGAGCGTAACGTCGCGCCGACTCTCGCACTGGAAAGTTTGCTCGTGACTGTCGCGAGCGGAAGGAAACCGTGAGCACTCGACAGACAACCTCTCGTCTACGCCGTTTCTCCGTGATGACGGCCGGGCTCGTCGCCGCTTCTGTGGCGCTGAGCGGATGCCTGTACGCGGTGATCCCCGAGGGTGTCGCACCGCGACCATCCCAGACGAAGAGCCCCGATACCGCCGGCGTGGCGGCGGAATTGTTGCCGTTCTACGAACAGGAACCCCAGTGGGAACCGTGCGATGACGGCGGCCCCGGATTCGACTGCACCGTGATCGATGCGCCGCTCGACTGGGAGAACCCCGATGCGGGCGAGATCGAATTGTCGATCGTGCGCCACCAGGCCGTCAATTCTCCGATGGGGTCACTTCTCACGAACCCGGGCGGCCCCGGCGGCAGCGGGCGGTCCTTCATCCTGAACAGCCTGGACTACGCGGTCGGCAGCGAGCTGATCGAGAACTACGACGTGATCGGTTTCGACCCGCGCGGCGTGGGCGAGTCCACCGCAGTAACCTGCTTCGACGCCGCAGCGATGGACGCCTACCTCTACGACATCCCGGAGGCCGATCGCGGCAGCGACGAGTGGGAGGCAGAACTCACCGAACGCGACAAGGAGTTCGCTGCTGCGTGCGAGGCCAATAGCGACGGCATCCTGCCGTTCATCACGACGATCAACTCCGCCCGTGACATGGACCTGATCCGTGCAGTGCTCGGGGATGAGCAGCTGAACTACATCGGTTTCTCGTATGGGACGTTCCTCGGTGCGACCTACGCGAACCTGTACCCCGACAAGGCCGGCCGTCTCGTGCTCGATGGCGCGGTTGATCCCTCTGTCTCCGGGCTCGAGGTGGGTACCACCCAGGCCCTCGGATTCGAATCGGCGCTGCGCGCGTACATGCAGGACTGCCTTGATTCGGGTTCCTGTCCGTTCAACGGCACGGTCGATGAGGCGATGGATGATCTCGGTGCGCTTTTGGCCAGCGTCGACCGCCGACCGCTGCGCAATGGCGATGGGCGCATGCTCGGTGCCGATTCGCTCATGACGGCGATCATCGTCACGCTGTACTCGGAGGAGAACTGGGTGGTGCTCACCCAGGCGCTGGACGGTGTCCTGCAAGGCGATGCCTACGTCGCGTTCTACCTCGCCGACCAGTACAACGGGCGTCAAGACGGCGTCTACATCGACAACTCCTCCGAGGCGTTCATCGCCTACAACTGCATGGACTATCCGCTCGAGGACGACCAGGCCGCTGAAGACGCCGCGATGAAGAAGATCGAAGCACAGGCGCCGACTGTCGCGCCGTACTGGAGCGGCCCGGACACCTGCGCCGTGTGGCCCCATGACCCCACCGGTACGCGGAATGAAATCCATGCCGCAGGTGCAGGGCCGATCGTCGTGATCGGCACGACGAACGATCCGGCGACGCCGTACGAGTGGTCGGTTTCGTTGGCTGATCAGCTGGAAGAGGGCGTGCTGGTCACTCGCGTGGGTGAAGGCCACACCGGCTACAACAAGGGCAACATCTGCGTTGATCAGGCCGTGGTGGGCTTCTTCCTCGACGATGTTGTGCCCGAGGACGGGCTGGAGTGCGATTGATTCGCGGTGATGGCATGAACAGGGTAATATCGTTCATCGTGCCGCTTTCGTAGCGCACGCCGCCTTAGCTCAGTCGGTAGAGCATCTCACTCGTAATGAGAAGGTCGTCAGTTCGATTCTGACAGGCGGCTCCACGGGCCCCGTGATGCGAACAGCATCACGGGGCCGTTTCGTTCCGGAACCGCGTACGCTCGAATCATGACCAGGGCACTTCTCATCGTCGACGTGCAGAACGACTTCACCGAGGGCGGCGCGCTCGCCGTCGCCGGAGGGGATGCCGTGGCATCCGGTGTCGCCGCTTTTCTGACCAGTAGGGCGGGGGACTACGACGTGATCGTGGCGTCACGCGACTGGCACGATGCCACCGGTGACAACGGCGGGCACTTCGCCGAGAATCCGGACTTCATCGACACCTGGCCGGTGCACTGCGTCGCCGGCACCGTCGGCGCTGAATACGATCCGCTGCTCGTCACCGATGCGGTTACGCACCACGTCCGCAAGGGGCAGGGTGTGCCTGCGTACTCGATGTTTGAGGGCGTCGCCGATGACGGCAGTGCCGTTGCTGCTGTGCTGGCCGAGCGCGGTGTGCTCAGCGCCGACATCGTCGGTATCGCTACGGATCACTGCGTGCGGGCATCCGCCCTTGACGCCATCGCGCACGGTGTGCACGTTCGTGTGCTGACCGATCTAGTCGCCGGAGTGGGTGCTGACAGCAGCGCGGCGGCGCTGGCAGAGCTCGCCCACGCAGGAGCCGAACTGCTGCCGAGTTCCGACGCGTGAGCGGGAGCGTGCTGCTGCTGCGGGCGGTGAATGTCAGCGGCCGAAATCTCATCCCGATGGCGCGGCTGCGTGAGGTGCTGGCATCCGAAACAGACCTCACGGGAGTGTCCACCTACATCGCCAGCGGCAATATCATCTGTGACGAACCAGTGGATGCTGCGGCCGCATGCGCGCTCGTTCGCGAAGTCATCACCAGGGAGTTCGACGTCGACACCGCGGTCATCACCCGCACGCATGCAGCGCTGACCGCGTCGCTTGCCGCGCACCCGTTCGCGGAGCGTGAGCAGAAATTCGTGCACGCGATGTTCCTGGAGGCGGCCCCGGCCGCGGGCGCTGTGACGGCGTTGGAGGAACGGCTGGTGCCCGGCGAGGAGATCGCGCTCGTCGGATCCGACCTGTGGATCGCGTACTCTCCGGGCGGCGTGGCAGCGACGAAGCTGACCACGGCGGTGTTCGATCGTGCGTTGGGCGTGGCGGGGACGGCGCGGAACCTGCGCACCGTCCGTAAGCTCGCCGAGCTGACGGCATGACCGCGTATCCGGCTACGATCGCGGCGACCGTTGAACATGAGCTGGTGATCAAGAAGTCCCGGTTCATTACTCATGTCGCTCCCGTCGCGTCGCCGGAGGAGGCGGATGCTGTCATCGCCGCGGTGAAGAAGCGCGCGTGGGATGCTCGGCACAACTGTGCAGCACAGGTGACCGGCGTGCTCGGCGACAGAGCCCGGTCGTCGGATGATGGTGAGCCGTCGGGGACGGCGGGCGTGCCGATGCTCGAGGTGCTCAGGCGGCGCGAGCTGACGGATATCGTCGCGGTGGTGACGCGCTACTTCGGCGGCATCAAGCTGGGCGCCGGCGGGCTGGTGCGCGCGTACTCGTCGGCCGTATCCGAAGCGTTGGATCTGGCGACGATTGTGGACCGGCACGTGCTGGCCGCGGTGACCGTCGCTGTTGAGCATGCGGATGCCGGGCGCTTCGACAACCTCTTGCGTGAGTGGGTCCAGGCGCACGGTGCCGTGCTCGGCGATCCGGTCTATGCAGCAGAGGCGACGTTCGAGGTATGGGCGCCGCCGGCCGAGCTGGCGCTGCTGGCGGCGCACGTTGCGGAAGCCTCCGGTGGAGCTGTCGCCGCCGAGCGAACTGGAATCGAGCGTCTGGTGGGGGTGCCGCGAATACGCGGATGATTGCGTCCGGGCGAGCGATCAGGCGGTCTGGGCTTGGTCCATGCGCATGCGCGCCAGCGCCGGTGATCGCTTCCGGGACGTTTGGACTCGCTCAGAGGATGGATGCCGAGAAGGGGCGGCCGGGCACAGTGAGGCGTGCTAGCCACACGCGATTCAGTCAGCGGTCGGGGCGCCGGATGCGGATGCTGCCATCGCTGCGGACCGCCAGTTGCTCCCCATCCGCTCGTACGTCACGATCGCGTGGCAATTCCGACACCGGACATCGCACAGGTCGATTTCGTTACGAACTATACGAAGGCTGAAGCCATCGCGGGCCAGCTTCATCACTCCGTCGCGCTTGTTGGTGCCCGGACGATGGTCAAAATCGAGGACTCGCAAGTCGGAAGCGCCGCAGTCGACGCATGGGTGGGACATGAGGTAGTCAGTGACGAGCGCGATATTCGTGGCGCGTTGAGCATTGTTGCGCGCACGGATCACAGCAATGTGGTGCTCGCGATTGCGCTGATAGTACTGGCGAGAGGACGCTCGGTTGCAGTCCCGACAGACTTCCTGACGTCCGTCGGCGCGTGAGGCTTTTCGATTGAAGTCGGTCAACGGTTTGACCTTCTGACAGGTGCCGCAGTTCTTCATAGCGGCACTTTAACGCCGAGGCCAGACGTTATATGCGGTGGGCCCCACGGGGCTCGAACCCGTGACCCGCGGATTAACATACCACTTCGACTTTCGCCGCCGCCCACTGGGCGTTCGTGGTCTGGACTGTCCCTTCACCTTAGCTTTCGCTTTAGGTGCCACCCGTCCAGTCTCTACACCTTCCGAACTTGCGTCCGGCTTGGCTCGGGATTGCCAACTGATTTCTCAGGAAGGGTTCCCCGACTTTGAGTGGTGTCATCCCCGGAGTTTCCCCCGAGGCGCTCCTATTTTGTTGAAGTCCGATGCTCTGCCAACTGAGCTAGAGGCCCGCGTATCTCAGTCTAGCGGCACTTCTCGCCTGTCCGTTTCACGGGAGCTCGGAAGGTTCAGCCTTGGGTACGCTGAACATGCCTGCGGCGACGTACGACGCATATGTGCGGGCGTCGATGTCTGGTGCACCGGCGCCCGCACTGCGTCCAAATGCCGAGAACCCCACTCGGCACGTTCCGGACTATTCGGCCGGAGGCATCAGAACCGAGTCGATCAGATACACGGTCGCGTTGGCGGTCTGGACGCCGCCGCAGATCACGTTTGCATCGTTGACCATCCACGCATCTCCGCTGCCGGTGACCTCGACGTCCGCACCCTGCACGGTGGTGTGCATACCCGCGATATCGGCCGGCTCGATCTGGCCGGGAACCACGTGGTAGGTCAGGATCGATGACAGTGTGGCCGAGTCAGTCTTCAAGCCCTCGATGGTGGCGGGGTCGATCATCGCGAACGCGTCATCCACCGGGGCAAACACGGTGAACTCATCGCCATTGAGCGTGTCGACGAGGTTGACATCGGGGTTGAGCTGACCGCTTACGGCTGCGACCAGCGTCGTCAGCATCGGGTTGTTGGATGCGGCGACCGCAACCGGGTCCTGCGACATTCCCTGGATCGAACCGTCGCCGTCGGGCACAGCCTCGGCGTACGCCTCACAGCCGGGACCGACGAGGTTCGCCGCCGGATCCATGCTCTCGTCGGGCATCGCCTCGGGTGTCTCAGCCGTCGTCTCAGACGTTTCAGGTGCGGTGGACTCGGCCGAATCATCAGTCGTGTCTGAACTCATCGAACAACCCGACAGCACGAGAACGCTGGCGAAGCCGAGCGACAGAGCTGCGGTGATCTTCTTCTTGGTGCTGAACATGTCTACCTCCGGGAATCGGAGCCACGGACTTCCCGTGGCGTTGATGATTCTTCGGAGCCCCTTCCGCATTGGATGGGAACTTTCTTGAAAAACTTCTGAGCCAATCCGTTCGGCCGCTCAATCCGAAGTACCCGCAACGGAAGGCGAGGAAATGGACCTCATCATCATCGGGCTGCTCGGCGGCCTCATCACGGGGATCTCGCCGTGCATCCTGCCGGTGCTGCCGGTCATCTTCCTCACGGGAGGCGCGCAGTCGGCACGCTTCGACGGTGAGACAACACCGGCACGACGCAGTCGTCCTTACCTGGTCATTGCCGGACTCGTTCTGAGCTTCAGCCTGGTCACTCTGGTCGGATCCCTCATCCTCGGCCTTCTCAACCTCCCGCAGGACATCATCCGATGGGTGGGGATCGTCGTCCTCGCGCTGCTCGGCGTCGGGCTTCTGGTGCCGAAGTTCGAGCGGCTGCTGGAAAAGCCCTTCCAACGTCTTCAGTCTCGAAAGGAAGTGAAGAACCAGGGGAGCGGCTTTGGCGTCGGGCTTGCGCTCGGCGCGGTCTTCGTTCCCTGCGCTGGTCCGGTGCTCGCGGCGATCATCGTGGCAGGCGCCACCGGTCAGATCGGCATCGGCACCGTGGCGCTCACACTCTCCTTCTCCATCGGTGTGGCCATTCCGCTCCTCGTTTTCGCGCTCGCCGGGCGTGGCGTGGTCGAGCGCATCCGCGCCTTCCGCACGAGAGAGCGCGGACTGCGCATCGCCGCCGGTATCGCGATGATCGCGCTCGCTGTCGGGCTCGTCTTCAACGTGCCGCAGATGCTGCAGCGGCTGGTTCCGGACTACACGGCCGGGATCCAAAAAGACCTGGCGGACAAGCAGGCCGATGCGCTCGACCTCGGCGGCCTCGTCACCGACGAAAACCGCGAACTCGACAACTGCACCAACGGAGCCGAAGAGCTCGAGTCCTGCGGGACGGCACCATCGATTCGCGGCATCGAGGAGTGGCTGAACACCCCCGGCGGTGAAGGGATCGACCTGGATGATCTGCGCGGGCAGGTCGTGCTGATCGATTTCTGGGCGTACTCGTGCATTAACTGCCAGCGCTCCCTCCCACACGTCGTTGCCTGGAACAAAGCATATGAAGACGCCGGTTTGCAGGTCATCGGCATCCATTCCCCCGAGTACGCGTTCGAGAAGGATGCGGCCAATGTGGCTGCCGGTATCGAGGAGCACGGCATCGACTATCCCGTGGCGCTCGACAACAACCTGTCCACCTGGACGAACTATCGCAACCGCTACTGGCCCGCGCACTACCTCATCGACGCCGAAGGCGTCGTCCGGCACATTTCGTTCGGCGAGGGCAACTACGCCGCCACCGAGAGCATGATCCGCGAGCTGCTCGAAAACGCCGATCCCGACGTCCAACTGCCGGTGCCGACCGAGATCGCGGACGAGACCCCCGAGCTCGGATCAACAACACCCGAGACCTTCCTCGGCTCGTCCAAGGACGTCAACTACGGCGGTGGCGACGCGTACCGTGCGGGAACCTCCACCTTCGCCTTCCCGGACGAACAGCCCGATGATTCCTTCGCGCTCAACGGTAAATGGGAGATCGCGACGCAGTACGCGACACCGACCGCTGAGGGAGCAAGCATGCGCCTGATGTATCGAGCATCCGAGATCAGGATCGTACTGGCGGGCGAGGGAGACGTGGTCGTGACCGCGCAGGACGGGAAGTCGCGCACGATCACTGTCGACGGCACACCGAAGTCGTATGAGCTGCTGAAGGTCGACGCGGGGGAGATGGGAGAGCTGACCGTCGAGATCCCGATCGGCGTCCAAGCCTATTCGTTCACCTTCGGTTAAGTCCTGACGAGATGCGGCCCTGATCGGCGCGTGGTTCGTAGGAGAGGAGGAGATGCGGCATGCTTATCGAAATGGTTATCGACGGCGTGGAGATGCCGGAGGACGGCACAGCGGGAGACCCCGTTGCCGAACTCCTCCTCCGCGTAGCCGACGGGGACCAGCGGGCGTTTGCCGAACTCTATGATCTGCTTTCGTCGCGAGTTTTCGGGCTCATCCTGCGCGTGCTCGTCAATCGCTCACAGAGCGAAGAAGTGCTTCAGGAGGTCTTCCTGGAGATCTGGCAATCCGCGGGGCGGTTCGCTCCGAACAAAGGACAGGGACGAACCTGGGTCCTCACGATCGCTCACCGTCGCGCTGTGGATCGCGTCCGTTCGTCGCAATCGAGCACCGACCGAGACATCCGGGTCGGGATCCGCGACGTGGTTGTGGCTCACGACAGTGTTGCCGAGCAGGTCGAACTGAGCATCGATGGTGACCGCGTGGTGGCAGCGCTGGGAACGCTGCCGGAACCCCAGCGTGAAGCGCTCGTGCTGTCGTATTTCGGCGGTTACAGTCAAAGCGAGATCGCGGTCCTGACGCAGGCGCCGCTGGGAACGATCAAGACGAGGATGAGAGACGGACTCTCACGTCTGCGAAGTGTGATGGGGGTGACCGCATGAACGAGAGGGAATTCGCCGAGCTCGCTGCAGGCCACGCCCTTGATGCGCTGTCCGATGCCGACCAGCGGCGTTTCATCGATGCGCTCGAGTCTCATCCGGAGTGGGCTGCGATCGCCGCGGACGATGCCGAGACGGCAAATCTGATGGCGGATGCTGTGTCCGCTGTCGAACCGCCTGCCAGTATTCGCGAGGCCCTGCTCGCCCAAATCGCGAAGGGGCAGACGCAGGGGCCGGTGCCCGGCCCGACCCTGGCATCTGGCCCCGCCCCGGCAACCGATGCCGAACCCGCGCATGCGCGCGCGCCTCGACGCTGGAGCCGTGGGCTGTTCGCGCTCGCCGCCTCGGTGGTGCTGATCGTCGGTCTCGGAGTCGGCGCGGCCGTTCTGATTCCGCAACTGATGCGCCCAGCATCCGTCATCGCATTGGAGCAGATCGAAGCGGCGCCGGATGCCCAACAGGCCAGCGTCGAGCTGGACTCCGGGCTGCAGGCGACCGCGCACTGGGCCGAGTCAGAAGGAAACGCGGTTCTCGTCGCTGAGGGCTTGGACGCACTCGATGATGAACAGACGTACCAGTTGTGGTTCGTGCGCGGCGAGCAGCCGGTGCCTGCCGGACTGTTCGAGACGGATGGCGGAAACGCGACAGCACTGCTCGATGGGCCGATGCGTGCCGGTGATGTGATCGCCGTCACCGTGGAGCCAGCGGGGGGTTCTCCCACGGGGCTTCCGACAACGGATCCCATCATCGTGATCCCCACCGCCTGAGCGCGAGTAGCCTGGAGGGATGCCTGAGCAGTTTCACCGTCCTATCCGGCGACCCTCCACGGCGTTCGACAATCTTGTCGGATCGTCGGGGTCGGTCGAGGCTCGACGAGTCGCTCATGCCACGGCATCCGCACTCGTGCAGCGCGCCCGCGACGACGAGAGCGGAGAAAGCGCCCGGCGCCTGATCGAGTTCACCAGCGAGTTCGGTATTGACGACATCGCGGAACTCTGGGCGGACGCACCGGCCGTGTCGCTGCCCGGCGCACTCTGGCGGCTGTATCTGCTGCAACTCTCGATTCACAACGATTCGCAGACCGCCGCGCTGCTGTATGAGCGCGGTCGCGTTGAGTTGCGATCGGTGGATGCTGTTATTGCCGGCGCTCCGGCACCCGCGAGCCCGGAGGAGCTTGTCACGCTGATCGACACGATTCTGCGGGGCGTGTTCCAGGGGGACTTCGCGGTCGCGCTCGAACGGGCCGCGGCGTTCTGCCGTGTGCAGGTCTCCGGGGCGACGCACGTCGCCGACGACTACGAGGCGACGGAAGCCGAGCGGGCCACACAGTTGACTGCCAGGGCGCGGCGGCTGCACACCTTCGCGAACGATCTGAGCGCCGCGGCAGGCCTGTGGCGTGTCGGTTCACTGAACTGACAGGGTCGGGCCCTGGGATCTGAACCGGTGCGGAGCCTGAACCGGTGCGGAGCCTGAACCGGTGCGGAGCCGAACTGACGCTGGGAATGAGAAGACCGGGCCGCAAAAACGCCTCTCGGCGGAAGGCCGCTCGTAGCGGCAGAATTTGGAGCCCGGGGTTATGCGGCCCGGCCATTCAATTGTAACGCCCCGGAACCGAAGGTATTCCCGCTGGGGCCTCTGCCGTAGAGTCGGGTCATGGCACAGCGCTTCGCCCTGATCATCGATCCTGTGGACGCCTCCGAGGAGCGTGCCGACTACGCGGACACATTCACGATCGTCGATGCCGCAGCCCCGGCCCTGAGTGTCGGAGAGCTGAGTACGCAGCGCGGTGACGGCGTTTTCGAGTCGATCGGAGTCATCGACGGGCACGCGCAAGAGGTGCTGCCGCATCTGGAGCGACTGGCCAACTCCGCGCGGATCTGCGACCTCCCCGTGCCCCATGCAGAGCAGTGGCGCCAAGCAGTGGCGGTGGCTGCTGCCCAGTGCCCGCCGGGCGAGGCCGTGATCAAACTGATCCTCAGTCGCGGGGTCGAGCATGGGCCCACACCGACGGCGTGGGTGACGGCTGCACCGGCAACCGATTTCGCGGCCGTGCGCGAAGCGGGAGTGCGCGTGGTGACGCTGGAGCGTGGCTACGACCTCGATGTGGCAGAGCGCGCACCCTGGCTGTTGCTGGGGGCAAAGACGCTGTCATACGCGGTCAATATGGCAGCGTTGCGCGAAGCGCGCAGACGCGGGGCGGATGATGCGGTGTTCGTGTCGACGGACGGTTTCGTGCTCGAAGCTCCCACCGCATCGCTGATCCTGCGCTTCGGCGACCGCTTCGTGACGCCGGCGCCGGCGGGTGGCATCCTGCACGGCACCACACAGCTGAGCGTTTACGAATTCTTCGTCCGACGCGGCTTCGAAACGGGGTACGACCGGATTCCGGCATCCGATCTCGCACAGGCGGATGCCGCGTGGCTGGTGTCGAGTGTGAGGCTGGCCGTACCGATCACGGCCATCGACGGCACCGCGCTGTCCGTCGACACCGAATTCACCGCTGAGATGAACCGATATTTGCTGTCTGCTCGAGACTGACAGCGGCCCGCGTTCGAGGCAGGATGGAGATATGTCTGCCAGTACTTACGAATCACGACCATGGCTTGCGGCATACGCGGATGGCGTTCCCGCTGAGATAGGCGTGCCCGCACAGACGCTTCCGGAGATGATCGATGCGAGCGTCAAGGCGTTCGGGCGGCGGCCTGCGCTCGAGTTCTTCGGTGCCGTCACGAGCTACCGGGATCTGGGGGAGCAGATCCAACGAGCTGCAGAAGGCCTGCGGCGCCTGGGCGTGAAGCCGGGGGACCGCGTCGCGTTGGTTCTGCCGAACTGTCCGCAGCACGTCGTCGCCTTCTATGCGGCGCTCCGGCTGGGCGCAATCGTCATCGAACACAACCCGCTCTACACCGCCCGTGAACTGCGTCACCAGTTCGAGGACCACGGCGCCCGCGTCGCGATCGTCTGGGACAAGAGCGTCGACACGCTCGCCGACTTTCCCGCCGATCTCAAGCTCGAGCGCATCATCAGCGTCGACATCACCACTGCACTCCCGTTCGCAAAGCGGCTGGCTCTGCGTCTGCCGTTGAGGAAAGCTCGCGAATCGCGGAACAAGCTGACCGGAACGCCCCAGGCGAGGGGGACGCTCACCTGGAAGAAACTGCTCGACAATCGTCGGATCTCGCGGCGCACTGCCGGTCCCCGGCTTGAGGACGTCGCCCTGCTCCAGTACACGAGTGGCACGACCGGTGACCCGAAGGGCGCGATCCTCACGCACTCGAATCTGCGCGCGAATGCCATGCAGGGCCGCGCCTGGGTGCCAGGACTCGTCGACGGTGAGGAGACGTTCTATGGCGTACTGCCGCTGTTCCACGCGTACGGGATGACGTTGTGTCTCACCTTCGCTATGAGCATCGGCGCGAAGCTCGTGCTGTTCCCCACCTTTGATCTCGACCTGGTGACGGATGCTGCGCGCACGAGTCCGCCGACCTTCCTGCCTGCGGTGCCACCGATCTACGACCAGCTCGCCCGTGCTGCATCCCGCGGCTCCATCGACCTCTCGACGGTGCGATTCGCGATCTCCGGCGCCATGAGCCTGCCCGTCGAGACGGTCCGGCGCTGGGAGGAAGCCACCGGAGGTCTTCTCGTCGAGGGGTATGGCATGACGGAGGCCTCACCGGTGGCGCTCGGCAACCCGATGGGTCCCACTCGACGGCCCGGCACCGTGGGCGTGCCCTTCCCCAGCACGGAGATTCGTGTCGTCGATCCGAGTGATCCCGCTGTTGATCTGGCGTTCGGAGAACGAGGCGAACTCCTCATCCGCGGGCCGCAGGTGTTCCAAGGTTATTGGCGGCGCCCTGGCGACACGGCAGCCGTGCTGCTCGCTGACGGATGGCTGCGAACGGGCGACATCGCTGAGGTCTCTGCAGACGGTTTCGTGACGATCGTCGATCGGCTCAAGGAGCTCATCATCACCGGCGGCTTCAACGTATCGCCCACCGAAGTCGAGCAGGCTCTTGAGGCGCATCCAGACGTCGTCTCCGCAGCCGTCGTTGGAGTCCCGCGATCGAACGGCAGTGAAGACGTCGTGGCGGCCGTCGTGCTTCGTGAGGGAGCGGTCCTCGATGCAGGGGCGCTGCGGGACTTCTGCCGCACCCGACTCGCGTCCTACAAGGTGCCCCGGCGAATCGCCGCTGTCGATGATCTGCCTCGGTCACTCATCGGCAAGGTGCTGCGGCGTCAGGTTCGAGACCGGATGCTCTCGGCATAGCCCGACCCGGGCCGACGGTCTCGCCGCACGGCCGATCCGCGGGTGCCGAATCCCAGACGCCTCCGGTCGGCCTCGGCGTGTCGGCGGGGGACCGGCGCCTGACACGCTGCGTGTGCAACGGCGCGTCTGGGATTCGGCGCACCGGATGCCGATCATCCTCGGAGATGAGCGCCCGCCTGCACCTTCGCGATGATCGCCGCAGCCACCGTCGGCCAGTCATGCACGATCAAGGCGTAGTCGAACCGCAGGGTCTCATAGCCGAGCGCAGCAGCCTTCGCGTCGCGCACAAGGTCTTTATGACGACGCGAGGTTCGCGCGGCCGTGGCCGATGGATCATCGTCGTGGTTCTCCTTTCCGTCTGCCTCCACGATCAGTCGATCGCCGATGACGAAATCCACTTCGCCGACGCCTTCGATGGACACCTGCGTGCGCACCGATATCCCGAGAAGATGCAGGCGGAGCCTGATCAGAGACTCGAGACCGCTGTCGGCATCTGCGCGCGCGAAGCCGAGCATCCAACGCAGCTCACTCGGAAGGCGCGCACTCAGCCAGGTCATACCGCTCGGCGGGATCAGCGACTTGCGCAGAGCAGACTCCAGCGCGGCGAAGAAAGTCTCGTCGTCTGCGCACACCGCGATCTGCAGAAGCACATTCGCAACAGGAGGAAGATCCCCAGGCACGGCATCGCCGTCGTCCCAGTGCCAGATGAGTGATTCATCACACCTATCGCCAAAGCATGGATGACGTTGCCCCGCGTGACCGATCCACACGTGGCGCGGCGACGAGACGGCAGCGCACGGCTCTCGCTCGTCGAGGATCCACAAACCGTGCATCCGTCCGGCGACCAGGCAGGACGGTGTACCGCCGTGCCATGCGGCATGCAGAAGCTCCTCCGAGGTGTCATGAGCCGCATACAGTCCTTGCCGGATGCGAATGATCTCGCCGGCGGCACGAGCCCGAGAGATCTCCCGTTTCGTCACGCCGTGAGCACGCAGTTCGTGTGTGCGGACGATCGGGCCGTAGACAGCGAGGACAGCGGATGCAAGGACGAAGGACATCGTCCGAGCATCCGCTCGTCAGGTCACAGCCGAACCCTCAGAACCCACGATCCGTGGAGAACTCGGCCGTTCCGAAAGATGTGCAGAACGTGTCGGCGGTGCCGAATCGCAGACGGTTGCGTGCTTGTACGGCGTGTCGCGGGCCCGACGGGGCGCGGCACGCCGAGGCGAACCCGAGGCCTCTGGGATTCGGGACAGGGGCGGGAACCGACCGACGAACCGACCGACGAACCGACCGGGAACCGAGCGACTACCCGAACCGGCCGGAGACGTAGTCCTCAGTGGCCTGCACGGTCGGGGTGGTGAAGATCGAGGTGGTGTCGCCGTACTCGATGAGCTTGCCGGGCTTGCCGGTACCGGCGATGTTGAAGAACGCGGTCTTGTCCGAGACGCGGGACGCCTGCTGCATGTTGTGCGTGACGATGACGACGGTGTACTGGTTCTTCAGCTCGCCGATCAGTTCCTCGATCGCATAGGTCGAGATCGGGTCCAGAGCCGAGCACGGCTCGTCCATGAGGATGACCTCGGGCTCAACCGCGATCGCACGGGCGATGCACAGACGCTGCTGCTGGCCGCCGGACAGGCCGGAACCCGGGCGGTCGAGCCGGTCCTTGACCTCATTCCAGAGGTTCGCGCCGGTCAGCGCACTTTCGACCAGTGCGTCCTGATCGCTCTTCGACATCCGGGTGTTGTTCAGCTTCACGCCGGCCAGCACGTTCTCCTTGATCGACATCGTCGGGAACGGGTTCGGGCGCTGGAACACCATGCCCACCTGGCGGCGTACGAGCACCGGGTCGACGCCAGGACCATACAGGTCCTTGCCATCGAGCAGCACTTCACCCTGCACGCGAGCGCCCGGGATGACTTCGTGCATGCGGTTCAGGGTGCGCAGGAACGTGGACTTGCCGCAACCGGACGGCCCGATGAACGCTGTGACACTGCGCGGCTGGATCTCGAGAGAGACGCCCTCCACGGCGAGGAAGTCGCCGTAGTAGACGTTGAGGTCATTGACTTCGATGCTCTTGGACACGTGTGGTTTCCTTACGAACGGATCGGGTGCGGCTCAGCGGCCGGATGTCTTCGGGGCGAACCACTTCGCGATCAGGCGTGCGAGCAGGTTCAGGACCATGACGATCAGGATCAGGGTGAGAGCAGAAGCCCATGCTCGGTCGAGAGCAGCATCCGGGTTCGTGCCCTGGTTCATGTACTGGTTGTAGGCGAACACAGGCAGAGTCATCATCTGCCCGTTGAAGATGTTCGTATTCATGCTCATCGTGAATCCGGCGGTCAGCAGCAGCGGTGCGGTCTCACCGATCACGCGAGCGATGGCGAGGGTGATCGAGGTCATGATGCCCGCGATCGAGGTGGGCAGCACCACCTTGAGGATCGTCAGCCACTTCGGCACACCGAGCGCGTAGGCGGCCTCGCGCAGCTCGTTCGGAACGATCTTCAGCAGTTCTTCGCTACCTCGAACGACCACCGGGGTCATGAGAACTGCCAGCGACAGTGCACCCATGATGCCCATCGAGATGCCGGGCCGGAAGATCAATGAGAAGACCGCGTAGATAAACAGACCGGCGACGATCGAGGGGATTCCGGTCATCACATCGACGAAGAACGTGATGCCCTTCGCGAGCTTTCCGCGGCCGTACTCGACCAGGTAGATCGACGTCATCAGCCCGATGGGCACCGAGATCACGGCGGCGGTGAGCGTGATCAGCAGCGTGCCCCAGATAGCGTGCACGATGCCGCCGCCGTCACCGACGACATTGCGCATCGAGAAGGAGAAGAACTCGGCGTCGAAGCGGTTGAGGCCGTTGGAGACCACGGTCCACAGTAGTGAGACCAGGGGCATCAGGGCGATCAGGAATGCTGTTGCCACGAGTGCCGTCATCAGCCGGTCGACCGCCTTGCGGCGGCTTTCCACGATCATCGACAGCACCGTGATCAGCACCATGTAGATCAGGATGCCGATGATCGATGCGCCCACGATGTTGAAGTCGGCGAGATCCTCGCCGATGCTCGTAACGCCGAACACAGCGAACGAGATGACCCACGACAGCAGCAGCAGTGCCCAGGGTGCCCACTTCGGGAGCCTGCCCGATGTGAGCGAGACGTTGGTGGCGCTGGCGGGTGAGACGTCGGGCTCGACGGTGGTGGTCATATCAGTTCGCTCCCGAGAACTCGGCGCGGCGGGCGACGATCCAGCGTGCCAGCGCATTGACCGCGAAGGTCACGACGAAGAGGATAAGGCCGGTTGCGACCAGTGTGTTGACGCCGGTGCCGTGCGCTTCCGGAAAGGCGAGGGCGATGTTCGCGGGGATCGGCGTCGGGTTGGTGGCGGTGATCACCAGGAAGCTGATGACGGCGGACGGTGAGAGCACCATCGTCACGGCCATCGTCTCGCCGAGTGCGCGGCCGAGAGCGAGCATCGCGGCCGAGACCATGCCGCCGCGAGCGAATGGCAGCACAGCCATCCGCACCATCTCCCAGCGCGTTGCGCCGAGCGCGAGCGCCGCCTCTTCGTGGAGGGTGGGCGTCTGCAGGAAGACTTCACGGCAGATCGCGGTCATGATCGGGATGCACATCACGGCGAGCACGAGAGCTGCCGTCAGGATGGTCTTTCCGGTCGAGGAGACCTGGCCTTGGAAGAACGGGATCCAGCTCGCGTTCTCGCTCAGCCACGCATAGATCGGCTGGAGCATCGGGGCGAGCACGAGGCCGCCCCACAGGCCGAAGACGACCGAGGGGACCGCGGCGAGCAGATCGATGATGTAGCCCAGCAGCGAGGCGAGCTTGCGGGGTGCGTAGTGGGAGATGAACAGCGCGATGCCGATGGAGATCGGAGCTGCGATGACCAGCGCCATGAACGCGGCCCAGAGCGTGCCGAAGACCAGCGGCCAGACGTATGTCCAGAACGACTCACCCTTGAGGATGTGGTTATCGCTGGTGTCGGCCTGAAACGCGGGGATGCTCTGGATGATGAGGAACGTCGCAACAGCGGCCAGGACGATGAGGATGATGACCCCGGCGCCCAGCGCGGTTCCGGAGAATACCCGGTCGCCGAGGCGCTGCTTGGCTTTGATCGTGGCCGGCGGATCGGTGCGCGCGGTCTTTACCTGCTCGGTCGTGCTCATGGTCTCCCTGTTTCGGGCGGAGGAGTCGGAGTGAATCGTAGCGTGCTCGTCGATGCCCCCGCACCCTAGTCTGGGTGCGAGGGCATCGACGTCAGCTGTATGCCATCAGGGCGTTATCAGCCGACCTGGATGAGGTCGATCGCAGCAAGGACCTTGTCGCGCAGGCCGTCCGAGATGGGGGCGTTGCCGGCGTTGTCTGCGGCGGCATCCTGGCCCTCGGGGCTGGCGATGTAGGTGAAGTACGACTTGACGAGCTCAGCGACGTTCGCGTCCTCGTACTGCTCGCAGCCGATCAGGTAGCTGACCAGGGCGATCGGGTAAGCGCCGTCTGCTGCAGCAGCAGGGTCAACAGCGAACGCAAGGTCGCCGGCCCCGCGGCCCTCTTCGAGCTCTGCGCCCTCGACGAGCTGCGATGCGGCCTCCGCCGAGTACGCGATGTACTCGCCGTTGACGCCGACGTGTACCTGGCCGAGGTCGCCGACCTGGGAAGCGTCAGCAAAGCCGATCGCACCGTTGCCGGCCGTGATGGCCTGAACGACGCCGGAGGTGCCCTGTGCGGCCTCGCCACCCTCGATCGGCCACTCGTCGGAAACCTCGTAGGTCCAGATGTCGGGAGCGGTCGCCGCGAGGTAGTTGGTGAAGGTCTCCTGCGTGCCCGAAGGGTCGGAGCGGTGAACCGGCGAGATGGCCAGGTCGGGGAGCGTGGCGTCGGGGTTGAGCGTCGCGATCGCGGAGTCGTTCCAGTTGGTGATGGTGCCGCCGAAGATGCTCGCGATGGTGGCGGCGTCCAGGTTCAGCGTGTCGACGCCCTCGAGGTTGAACGCGACGGCGACCGGCGAGATGTAGACGGGGATTTCGACGATGTCGTCCGTGGTGCAGGCGCCGAAGCCGCCGGCGGCGATCTCCTCGGCGTTGAACGCACGGTCGGAGCCGATGAAGCTGCTGCCACCCTCGAGGAAGTTCTCGCGGCCGGTGCCCGAGCCAGTGGGCTCGTAGTTGACGGTGACCTCAACGTTGGCGGTCTGGAACGCGGCGACCCAGGCCTCCTGGGCTGCTGCCTGCGAGGAGGCGCCGGTGGCGTCGATGGTGCCGGAGAGTGCGGTTGCGCCGGTCTCGGCGGGTGCATCGGATGATTCGCCTGCAGGTGCTTCGTTCGCGGCGCAGCCGGCGAGAGCGAGAGCGGCCACGGCGCCGACGGCGCCGATTCGTGCGATTCGGGAGATCTTCACTGTGGATCCTTCGATCGTGGATGGTTGGGCCCGGTGCAGGGCACACAGTGACGCTAAGTGCGACAGTTAACGAGACTCTCCCGCGGAGGTAAACAGAAGGTGAACGACTGGCGAAGCGTCAGACTTTCGGGACGTGCGTCTCGATCGAGATGATCCCCGAGCCGGGGTTGGTCGCCGACAGATGTGCGACCGAGAAAGCCGCCACTTCGAGCGCGGAAGCGCTGCCCAGATACGACCCCGGCATGGTGCCGGTGGCCAGGGCGAGTTCGCTGAAGATGTCGGGGAGTACCGGGCCGTGACTGCACAGCACCGCGGGTTTGCCGGCGCGTACGCGTTTGCCGATCACCAGCCGTGCGTCCGAACGCCCCTCTTCCCAGGCATCCTGGCTGATGAGCTCGGTCTGCACGGGCTTGCGATCGAGTGCCTTCGCCAGCGGCGTGATCGTCTGCACGCACCGGACGGCGTCACTGGTGATGATCTTGCGGACCCCGAAAGCGAGGAGCGGTGCGACGATGGCGGCGGCCTGCTTCTTGCCGCGCTCGGTCAGCACCCGCGAAGCATCCGACATCTCCCAATCGGAGCGTCCGACAGCTTTCGCGTGACGCAGCGCGATGATCGGAAAGGTGCGCAGGATGCCGTCATCGACGAGTTTTTCGAACCCATCCAGGATTTCCAGATCCACGGGGTAGCTCAGGCACTTTCGGGCCTTCTTCACACTGACCCATTCCAGACCCGAGATCTCGTGGTTCGGGACGAAGGCCGAGTTGCGGATGGCCTCCTCGGTGGCCTCAGCAGCCCAGTAGTGCACGACTTTCTGCCGCTTGGGACGCATGAAGTACCTGCTCACCCCGACGGGGACGCCGAGGGCGACGCGGATGCCGGTCTCCTCGAAGACCTCGCGCACCGCCGTCTGGGCGAGCATCTCGCCGGGATCGACCTTCCCCTTGGGAAGGGTCACATCCCGATACTTCGTGCGGTGGATGAGCAGCACGCGGAGTTTGCCGTCCACGAGCCGCCAGACCACGGCGCCTGCCGCGTACACAGCCTTGTCGTCTTGCACGATCTCGGTCGCTCCCTCAGCCGATCGCAACGTCATCGAACCGAACGCGGACGCCGACGGCGTCGAACCTGGTTCATGGTCTTGTCCTGCAGGTCGACCAGCGGGTTGCCCTCGGCGTCGACGGCGTGCCGCTCCCACGTGCCCTCGGCTCCGAGATGCCACGAACTGGTGCCGTCATCCATTGCCAGATCGAAGAAGGTGAGCAGTTCCTTGATATGGGCGGGATCGGTCACGCGCACCAGCGCCTCAACTCGTCGATCGAGGTTGCGGTGCATCATGTCGGCGCTGCCGATGTGCACCTGCGGGTCGCCACCGTTCTCGAACGCGAAGATTCGCGAGTGCTCGAGATATCTGCCCAGGATGCTGCGCACGGTGATGTTGTCACTGGTTCCGGGCAGGTCGACCTTGATGCTGCAGATGCCGCGCACCCAGATGTCGACTTTCACCCCGGCCTGGCTGGCGCGGTAGAGCGCGTCGATGATCTCTTCGTCGACGAGCGAGTTCACCTTGATGCGGATGTGCGCCGGGCGACCCTCGAGGGCATTCGTGCGCTCGTTGTTGATTTGGCGCAGCAGTCCCTTGCGCAGGTGCAGCGGGGCGACGAGCAGGCGCTTGAACTTCTTCTCGATCGCGTAGCCGCTGAGCTCATTGAACAGTCTGGTGAGATCCTTGCCGACCTGTGCGTCAGCGGTGAACAGGCCGAAGTCCTCATAGACGCGGCTGGTCTTCGGATTGTAGTTTCCGGTGCCGACGTGCGAGTAGTGGCGCAGTTTGCCCTCTTCCTCACGGATGACGAGGGCGAGCTTGCAGTGCGTCTTCAGCCCCACCAGGCCGTAGACGACGTGGACGCCGGCCTTTTCGAGCTTGCGGGCCCAGACGATGTTGTTGGCCTCATCGAAGCGAGCCTTCACCTCGACGAGGGCGAGCACAGACTTTCCCGCCTCAGCCGCATCGATGAGCGCCTGCACAACAGGGCTGTCACCGGAGGTGCGGTACAGAGTCTGCTTGATGGCGAGGACATGCGGGTCGCGAGCTGCTTGCTCGAGGAACGCCTGCACACTGGTGGCGAAGGACTCGTAGGGGTGATGCACGAGCACATCCGCCTTGCCGATCGCGGCGAAGATATCGGCGCGGGTGGCGGAACCAGCCGGCTGGAACGCCACCGCCGTCGTCGGCAGATGTGGCGGGTACCGCAGATCAGGGCGGTCGACCCTGGACAGTGAGAACAGTCCGCGGAGGTCAAGCGGGCCGGGAAGTCGGTAGACCTCCTGCTCGGTGATGTCGAGCTCTTTGATGAGCAGATCCAGGGTGAGATCATCCATGTCATCGTTGATCTCGAGACGGATCGGCGGCCCGAAGCGGCGACGCAGCAGCTCAGCTTCGAGCGCCTGGATGAGGTTCTCGCTCTCATCCTCCTCGATCTCGACATCCTCGTTCCGGGTGAGTCGGAACGCGTGATGATCGAGTACTTCCATGCCGGGGAACAGATCGCCCAGGTGATTGGCGATCAGCTCTTCCAGACGCAGGAACCGCTTGATCTCGCCCGTGCCCGGAACCTCGACGAACCGCGGCAGCATCGGCGGTACCTTCAGACGCGCGAATTCCTGCCGGCCGGTGCGGGCATTGCGAATGCGAATGGCGAGGTTCAACGACAGTCCCGAAATGTACGGGAAGGGGTGCGCCGGATCCACGGCGAGCGGCATGAGAACGGGAAAGACCTGCAGCTGGAAGTACTCGGTCAGAGCTTCGCGCTCCGAGTCGACGAGTTCGTCCCACTCGGTGATCTCGATTCCGGCATCCGCGAGCGCCGGGCGCACCAGATCGATCCACGCGGCGGCATGGCGTAGCTGCAGCGCATGGGCATCGCGGGAAATGTCTGAGAGAACGTCAGAGGGGGAGCGGCCGACATTGGAGGGCACCGCGAGGCCCGTGACGATACGGCGTTTGAGCCCGGCGACGCGCACCATGAAGAACTCGTCGAGGTTGCTCGCGAAGATCGCCAGGAAGTTCGATCGTTCCAGCTCGGGAAGGCTCGTATCCTCCGCCAGTTCGAGCACGCGCTGGTTGAACGCGAGCCAGCTGATCTCCCGGTCATGGAAGCGGTGGTCGGGTAACTGGGAGTCCGGAGATTCGATGGCGTCGAAGTCATCGTCCTCGGCGTCACCCAGGCCGGCGTCTGCGAGAGCTGGATCGATCATGCTGTATATCTTGGCATCGAGACGTGGCTTAGGTGTGAACGAATCCGGTGTCTTACCGTGACGTGGCGGTCAGTTGGTCTTCGTCGTACACATTGAAGCGGTAGCCGACGTTGCGCACAGTGCCGATGATCTGCTCCTGGTCGCCGAGTTTGGCGCGCAGGCGCCGGACGTGCACGTCGACCGTGCGGGTACCGCCGAAGTAGTCGTATCCCCATACCTCGCTGAGTAGCTGCTCACGAGTGAAGACCCGTGCGGGGTGGGTGGCCAGGAAATGCAGCAGCTGAAACTCCTTGTATGTCAGATCCAGCGGTTTGCCGCGGAGCTTCGCCGCGTACGACTGCTCGTCGATCGTGATACCGGATGCCTGCACCCGACTTGATTCAGCCGTCACCGTGCTGCGGGCCAGAGCGAGCCTGATGCGCGCATCGATCTCGGCGGGACCGGCACCGGTGAGCAGGACGTCATCAATGCCCCAGTCCCCGGAGACGGCGCTCAGCCCACCCTCGGTGACCACGAGCAGCAGCGGCGCATCCTGGCCCGTTGTGCGCAGGAGCTTGCACAGCGATTTCGCTCCCACCAGGTCATTGCGGGCATCCACGATCACGACGTCACTGTCCGGAGCGGTCACCAGCTGCGCGGGTTCTGCCGGGATCTGGCGCACCTGATGGCCGAGCAGCTCCAGGGCGGGCAGAGCGTGCTCCGCAGGAGGAGCCGACGACAGAATCAGGATCAGGGCCACGCACTTTCCTCTCGGACGACGTGTGCGACGCCCAGTACGGCAGTCAATACCGTGCGCCAATAATACCGACCGCGCTTGCGCCTTCGCACGCAGAGAAGAGCAATGCGCGTCGAATGCGTAACAATGGACTCATGTCGGAACCCGCTCTCGCGCCACGCAGCCCGCTCAGCGGTGTGCTCATCGTCTGGGCTATCGCGCTTGCCGCTGCCATCGCCATCGGCATCTTCGTGCCGGAGATCTGGCAGGTGCAATGGTTGCTCGTCGCCTTCGGCGGCTCGATTCTGCTGTCATTCGCCGTGCAGCTCTGGTACGGCCAGGCGAAGGGCTTCATCTTCCGGCTCGCGGTGAGTGTGACCGGCGCGCTGCTGCTTCTGGGTGTGGTGTCGGCAGGCTTCGCGCTCGCCGCCCTCGTGCCTGCGTAACACAGCTTCGTCTTCATCCGTGGCAGCGGGGGTAGAGTGGGGCTATGGATCTCGTCGCTCTTGAACTCTTCTTCATCGGTCTGCTGGGCCTTGCGAGTCTCGCGATCGTCTTCGTCGCAGGCGTCGTGCTACGCAACCTCTTCCGCGGCCAGCGCTGACCGAGGATTCCGTGCTCGAGCTTCCCGCTGATCTTCCGGCAGACCTCGCCCCGCTGAGCTGGCTCATCGGGGTCTGGGAGGGCACCGGAGTCATCGAGTACACCGCGGGCGACCACCGATTCCAGGGCGAGTTCACCCATCGGGTGAGTTTCAGCCATGACGGAGTCGGGTACCTGAACTATGCGGCCACCGCTTCGATGAACACCGACGGCGCTGAAGCCGCGGTCCCACTCGTCGCTGAGAGCGGATTCTGGCGTCTGGCGCGTCCGGCGACCGCGGCGGATGCCGGTCCCGCACTGCTGCCACCGAGCGCCGCCGGAGCCGCGCGCACGGTTCACGACGTCGAGGAGCTGCGTCTGGAATCCGGCGGATTCCCGTTGGAAGTGTCGATCGCGCACTCCGATGGCACTCTCGAGCTCTATCTCGGCGAGGCCAACGGCCCGCGCATCGACATTGGCACCGATGCGGTCATCCGTGGTGCCGGTGGCAAGGCCTATAACGCCGCCAGCCGTATGTACGGCCTGGTCGAGGGGCATCTGCTCTGGGCCTGGGACATCGCGGCGCTCGGCGCTGAGATGAGTTCGCACGCTTCGGCACGTCTGGCGCGGGTATGAGCGCCGCTGCGTTGACCACGGCGTTTGCCGGGCTTGCTGGTGCGGTCGAATCCGGCGGCGTCATCATGCACTTCGGCGACCCGATGCGCGAGCAGCGCCGGCTGGTCAGCGGTTCGGCCGTCGCACCGCTCGGCGATCGCACCGTGATCGAGGTCGCGGGTGAGGACCGGCTCAGCTGGTTGGATTCCATCACCTCACAGTCGGTTGCGCGCCTTGCACCCGGTGACAGCACGGAGCTGCTGGTGCTCGACCCGCAGGGCCGAGTCGAGCACGCCGCCGGCGTTCTCGAGGATGGCACGTCCGTGTGGCTGATCGCGGATGCTGCGGATGCTGAGCCGCTGGCGGCCTGGCTGGGACGCATGGTGTTCCGCTCGCGCGTGACCGTGACGCTGCGTCCGGAACTCGGTCTGCTGGGCTTCTTCGGCGGCGGCGGCGGCGAGAGCGCATTGCGTGAGATCGCCCTGGCGCCGAACGGCCTATCGCTGCTGTGGAGCGACCCGTGGACGGCGGTGCAGGCTGGCGGTCACCAGTATGCGAACGTGACGTCGCACCCGGCCGCCGAGTACAACTGGCACGTCGCGATCGTTGATGGGGATGCTGCGGCATCCGTCGCGCAGCGCGCAGCAGACATCGGCGTCGCAGGGATCTTGGCCGCCGAGGCCCTGCGCATCGCCGCATGGCGCCCGCGCTGGGTGAGCGAGGTCGATGAGCGCTCACTCCCGCACGAATCGGATTGGATCCGCAGCGCCGTGCACATGAACAAGGGCTGCTACCGCGGGCAGGAGACGGTCGCGAAGGTGCACAACCTCGGGCATCCGCCGCGTCGCCTCGCAGCGCTGCAGTTGGATGGCAGCGATGACGTGCTGCCCGAGCCCGGGGCATCCGTTCTCGCAGACGGCAAGGAGGTCGGCCAGATCACCTCGGCCGCCCGCCATTACGAGGACGGCCCGATCGCGCTGGCGATCCTGTCGCGTCGTGCGCCGGCCGGAGATCTCGTCGTGCACTCCGATGGCACCGACATCGCTGCCGCGCAGCAGGTCATCGTTCCCGCAGACGCCGGAGCGACCGCTGATGTGCCGCGATTGACGCGACTGTCCCGCCGCGCTGAGGGCCAGGACCCGCGTAAGGCATAGTCCCCGCCGCGATAGCGTTGTCGGATGCTCGATGATGTTAAGACCCGGACGAGATGGGAAGACCTCCCCGCAGGCCTGCGAGCCGAGAGCGAGCGCATCCTCGGCGCACCGATCAGCTCGGCGACCAGCCAGGCGGGCGGATTCTCTCCGGGGAGCGCTGATCGTCTGGTCGCGGCGAACGGACGCCGAGCGTTCGTCAAGGCGATCCAGCGCGACCACAACCCCGGCGCATTCGAACTGCACGCGCGCGAGCTCGTCGTGATGGCGGCTCTTCCGGCAACCGTCGACGCACCACGCCTGCTGGGATCCTGGCGTGATGATGACACGATCGGCCTCATCATCGAAGACATCGACGGACGTCATCCGGGTGAGCCCGCTGACGGGCGCGACCTCGTCGCCATCCTTGACGCCTTTGCCACGCTGCCGGTCGTCACCGGCACTGCACTGGAAGCCCTCCCTCGAGCCGCGGACGAGTTCGTCTCGGAGCGCGACAGCTGGAAGGCTCTGGCGGCAGACAGCACGGGTGCTGATCTGCCGGACTGGGTCGTCGCATCGTTCGACAGGCTGGCTGACGCGGCATCCGGAGTGTGCGAGGCGGTCGATGGCGAGCATCTGCTGCATCTCGACGTGCGCGCCGACAACGTGATCATCGATCCGAGTGGACGGGCGTGGCTCATTGACTGGCCGTGGGCTGCTGTGGGCGCCCGCTGGGTGGACGGCGTCCCCTATCTGCTCGACGCGCGTCTGCGCGGTGAGCCGATCGATGCCGAGGAACTGCTGCGCACGCATCCGCTCTTCGCCGAGACCACCGACGCCCAGGTTGATGCGATGCTCGCCGGCATCGTCGGCCGCTGGTTCGATCAGGCCCGTCTGCCTGCGCCGCCGAGCATGCCGACGCTGCGTGCATTCCAGCGCAGCGAGGCACTCGCCGGTGTTGCCTGGCTCACCGAGCGCTGGGGCTGACAGGCGGTAAGTTCTCGCGGGTGGCCGGGCATCTCGGCCGGCTCAATGAGCGGCGGGTGCCACGGCACTCCACGGCACGGTGAGCTCGCCCAGGCGCCAACGGGTACGGTCGCCCAGTACCGGCCAGCCCTGATCCTTCAGAGCCTTCACCACGGCCAGGAAACGCTGGGTCGAACCGAACGTCGACAGCGCGGCCGCCCGTTCCCACTCGCGATCCAGATCGACCAGCAGGTCATGGATGCGCTCACCGGGGATGTTGCGATGAATCAGCGCTTTCGGGAGCCGCTCCGCGACGATTCCGGGATGCTCCAGCTCAGCCAGCCGCAGTGAGATCGTGAATCGTACCGGGGTGCCCGTGGGTGAGACATCGGCCCAGCTGGAGATCCGGCCGATCTCATCGCAGGTGCCCTCGAACAGCATCCCGTCGGGGGCCAGACGTGCGGTCATCGAACGCCACGCTTGTGCGACGTCCGACTCGTCGTACTGGCGCAGCACGTTCATCGCCCTGATCGCCGCGGGGCGGCGTCCGGCGGCAAGCGGCACCTCGAAGCCGCCGCGCGCGAACGAGACACGCAGATCGGGGGCGAACGAGGTCCGTCCGGCGCGGACGTCCTCGAGCTGGCGGCGCGCGGTGGCCACCCGCTCGGGATCGAGTTCGAAACCGATGACCTCGGCGTCGGATCGCACCTTCGCCAGTCGGGTGGCCAGTTCGAACGCGGTCACGCCGCTGGCGCCGTAGCCCAGGTCGATGACGAGCGGGTCGCTGGCCCGTCGGAAAGCGTCGGATGCCGCGATCCAGCGGTCGTTGCGGCGGAGTCGGTTGGTCCCCGTCGTTCCCCTGGTGGGGTGTCCGAGAGGAGATGACGCCATACGACCATTCTGGCATCGGCAGCGAGGGGGCTCGATAGACTGGAGGCATGACTGCGACGCGCACCCTCATCCTGCTCCGCCACGGCCAGAGCGAGTGGAACGAACTGAACCTCTTCACCGGCTGGGTGGACGTCCGCCTCACCGAAAAGGGAAAGAACGAGGCGCGCCGCGGCGGTGAGCTCCTCGCCGAATCCGGCCTGCTGCCCGATGTGCTGCACACCTCGCTGCTCAGCCGCGCCATCCAGACGGCGAACATCGCGCTGGACGCCGCTGACCGGCTGTGGATCCCGCTGACCCGCTCCTGGCGCCTCAACGAGCGTCACTACGGTGCGCTGCAGGGCAAGGACAAGGCACAGACGCTGGAGGAGTTCGGCCCGGAGCAGTTCCAGCTGTGGCGTCGCTCCTTCGATGTGCCGCCGCCCCTGCTCGACGACGCCAGCGAGTTCAGTCAGGTGAACGACCCGCGCTACGCCGACATCGACGGCGAGGTGCCCCGCACCGAGTCGCTCAAGATCGTCATCGACCGGATGCTGCCCTACTGGGAGAGCTCGATCGTTCCTGACCTCGAGGCGGGCAAGACTGTGCTCGTCGTGGCGCACGGCAACTCGCTGCGCGGGCTTGTCAAGCACCTCGATGGCATCAGTGACGAGGACATCGCCGAGCTGAACATCCCCACCGGCATCCCGCTGGTCTACGAACTCGACGAGAACAACGTCCCCACCGGTCCTGGCCGTTACCTCGACCCCGAAGCCGCCGCTGCCGGTGCCGCTGCTGTGGCTTCGCAGGGTAAGAAGTAACCCACCATTCTACGCCGAAACCCCGGATTCCTTCGTGAGGAACCCGGGGTTTCGGCTATCGTGCGGGGAAGATCAGGCGAGGCCACTGCTTCCGGTGTCCTCGGATGCGATCTCGGCCGCGGCGAGGGCGATGTCTTCCTCGTCGACGGCCCAGTCGCCGGTGGCAAGGTAAACGACCTTCTTCGCGATGGCGACGGCGTGGTCGGCGAAGCGCTCGTGGTAACGGCTGGCGAGGGTGGCGTCGACTGTTGCGCCGGCCTCACCCTTCCAATTGTCGCTGAGCACCTTTTCGAACACTCGAGCGTGGAGCTCATCGACCTCATCATCGGCATTGCGGATGTCGTCGGCCAGACGCAGATCCTGCGTACGCAGCAGCTCTGACAGGGTGCGCGCGACCTCGACGTCCTTCTCGCCCATCTTCGTGAAGGTGCTCTTGAGCCCCTTGGGGATGGCACGCTCAGGGAAGCGCAGGCGGGCGAGCTGGGCGATGTGCTCAGACATATCGCCCATGCGCTCCAGGGAGGCGCTGACGCGCAGCGCGAACACGACGATGCGCAGGTCGCGGGCGACCGGCTGCTGGCGGGCGAGGATCTCGATCGCCAACTCATCGAGCTTGACTGCGAGCTCATCGATCATCGGGTCGTCGGCGATCACCTCTTCTGCGAGCGAGACATCGCTGGTGGCAAAGGCGCGGGTGGCCTTATCGATGGAGACCGTGACGAGGTCGGCGATCTCCACGAGACGGGACTGCAGATCCTCAAGGGACTGGTGGAAGACTTCGCGCATGTGCGGCGCAACCTTTCATTCGGAACTCGGGCGGGTCCGGCGGCCGTGGAAAGACGTGCAACGGCCCTCAGTGATTGTCTTCGTTGAAGGTTAACGAATGGTGCCCGATAGGTGAATACTAGTTCTCCGTTCGTTGATCTGCCGCGGAAACCCGCCGAAGCGGAGGTGAATGACGCCTACGCTGTAAGTATGACCACCCCGCAGATTGCGCTGCTCGCACTCGCTGTGGGCCTCGCCATCGGTGTGGGCCTGTCGGTGCTGATCGTGTGGGCGTATCGCGTCCGCGCCAGAGTGGCTCAGGAAGCCTCAGGGGATGTTCCCCATGGTGCAGCCGAGGTGCTGGAGAGTATGGATGATGCCGCCTGCATCATCGACGCTTCCGGACTCGTCCTCGGCAGCTCTCAGGCCGCCGCACGGTTCGGCATCGACGTCGGAGCGACCCTCGACAACCTGGAGCTGCGACAGTTGGTGCGCACGGTGCGCACCACCGGTGCAACCGATACCGAGACGATGCGCATCACGCGGCCTGGTGTCAGCCTGGATCCGCGCCTGGTGTCTGCACGGGCGAGCGCTCTCGGGTCACGCTTGACCCTCCTCATCATCCGGGACGTCACCGAGCAGGAGCGACTGGATCAGGTGCGCCGCGACTTCGTTGCCAACACCAGTCATGAGCTGAAGACTCCGGTGGGTGCGGTGAGTCTGCTCGCCGAGGCCATCGAATCGGCAGCCGATGATCCCGCGCAGGTGCGCATTTTCGCCTCGCGTATCTCAGCCGAAGCGGCCCGTCTCGGCCAGCTCACCGGGCGCATCATGAGCCTGTCGCGATTGCAGGCAGCTGATGGGATCACCGACTTCAGCCCGGTTGCCCTCGATGAGGTCATCACCTCCTCGATCGAGGCGCACATCGTCCAGGCAGATTCGGCCGGGGTAGAACTTCTGCGCGGCGGTGACCGCGGCGCGTACGTCCGCGGTGACGCGCAGATCCTCATCGAGGCGGTGAGTAATCTCATAGCGAACGCCATCGTGTACTCGCCCAAGGAATCACGCGTGGGCATCGGTGTGCGCATCGAGGGCGACGTGGTCGAGATCGCCGTCTCGGACCAGGGAATCGGAATCACCGAGTCCGACCGGGAGCGCATCTTCGAGCGGTTCTACCGCGCGGATGAAGCCCGCTCGCGCCGGACCGGCGGAACGGGGCTCGGCCTGTCGATCGTGAAGCACGCCACCCAGCGACACGGCGGTGAAGTGCGGCTGTGGTCCCGCCCCGGTCGCGGTTCTACGTTCACCATGGCGCTGCCGCGCGTCGAAGCCCCGGCGCTGGGGGACACCGACGACCGCAATACCAAGAAGAAGCGCGTGCGCAAGGCGGCCAAGCAGGCCGTACCCGTGCGCGTCCGAAACGGAGAGACTGCATGACCCGCATCCTGATCGTCGAGGACGAACCCGATCTCGCCGACCCGCTCGCCTACCTGTTGCGCCGAGAGGGATACGAGGTGGACATCGCCGAAGACGGACCCGGAGCACTTGCCGCGTTCGGTGAGCGAGGCGCCGACGTAGTCCTGCTCGACCTCATGCTTCCCGGGATGCCCGGCACCGAAGTGTGCCGTCAGATCCGGTCCACATCTGCGGTGCCGATCATCATGCTCACCGCGAAGGATTCCGAAGTGGATATCGTCGTCGGGCTGGAGCTCGGAGCCGATGACTACATCACCAAGCCGTACTCCTCGCGGGAGCTACTTGCGCGCATGCGTGCAGTGCTGCGCCGGGCGGTGCAGGCGGACAGCGACGTCGACGAACGGGTTCTCGAGGGCGGCCGTGTCGCTTTGGACATCGACCGGCACACGGTCACCGTCGCAGGCGAGGAGATCAATATGCCGCTGAAGGAGTTCGAGCTGCTCGAGCTCCTCATGCGCAACTCCGGACGTGTGCTCACGCGCGGTCAGCTGATCGATCGGGTGTGGGGCAGCGACTACTTCGGCGACACGAAGACGCTTGACGTGCACATCAAGCGCATCCGCTCGCGCATCGAAGAGAGTCCGAGTGAGCCGGTCATGCTCGTGACCGTTCGCGGACTGGGCTACCGCTTCGAAGGCTGAGCTGAACGCAGAAGAGGCCGGCACCCATCGGGTGTCGGCCTCTTCTGCGTTCAGCAGGAGCGGATCAGTCCTCCTGCGGAACCAAGTCTGCGTAGTAGGGCGTGGTGCCGTCGAGGACGGGAACCTCAGCGGTAGCGCCGGTGGCGTCACCGGACTGGAAGTACATCTCGACCGTGGCGCCGGGCTTCGTGTCGAGGCCGTCGATGCGCAGCGGGTCGGCGTTCGCGCCCAGGCTCACAGTGTCGCCGGCTTCGACGCGGACCGACAGCGGCTCGAGGCCTTCGATCTCGACCGTGAGGGTCGCGTTGTCTTCGGTGTCGTTGACGATCGCTGCGATGAGGTTTCCGGTGGATCCGTCGTCGGTGGCGATGACCATCGCGTTGCGAATCTGCAGCGGACCATCGGAGTCAGGAACGCCGACACCGTCAGACACGTTGTACGGATCGATAGATGTCGCCTGCGGCGTGATGAAGGTGCATCCCGTCGCGCCGAGAAGAACAAGGGCGCTGAGGGCGGCTGACACTACAAGGCGCGTTTTCACGAGTCCTCCTGAAGACTTTGGGATATCCGTATCCATTGTATGGGTATCGGAGAGGTAGCTCGGGAACCGTGCGGGGGCAAACCTTAGCGCATGTCGCCTGTGGTATTCTGGAGGTTGCCGAAAGGACACGATTTTATGCTTTTTGAGGTTGGCGAAACTGTCGTCTATCCGCACCATGGGGCTGCGACGATCATCGAGGTCAAGGATCGCGTCATTAAGGGCGAGACGAAGAAGTATTTGAAGCTCAACGTCACCCAGGGTGACTTGATCATCGAGGTGCCCGCCGAGAACGTCGATTTGGTCGGCGTTCGCGATGTCATCGGCCAGGAGGGGCTCGACCAGGTGTTCGAGGTACTTCGTGCGCCGTTCACGGAAGAGCCGACCAACTGGTCTCGCCGATACAAGGCGAACCTTGAGAAGCTCGCCTCTGGCGATGTGATCAAGGTCAGCGAGGTCGTCCGCGACCTGTGGCGCCGCGATCAGGACCGCGGCCTGTCCGCTGGTGAGAAGCGCATGCTTGCGAAGGCGCGTCAGATTCTTATCTCCGAGCTTGCGCTCGCTGAGAAGTGCGACGAAGACAAGGCCGGCGTCATTCTTGACGAGGTTCTTGCCTCCTAAGTAGCAGCGTCGCGAGAAACATCCTGCGGCATGAGAAACATCGTTCTTCGACGTTTCTCATGCCGCAGTTCCTTTCTCGGGCGGCTCTCGGGCGGCGGTAGCCTGGGATGGTGACTCTCCTTCCTGTGCCAACGACCGCGATCATCGTGGTCGCAGCTGGTTCTGGTTCGCGGCTGGGTGCCGGCGCGCCCAAAGCGTTCGTCGGCATCGATGAGCGATCCGTTCTGCGCCACGCGCTCGACGGCGTGTTTGCCGCGGGCCCCGCGCAGGTGATCGTCGTCGCGCCCGCCGAGCGCGCCGGTGATGCCGAGACCGTACTGATCGAGGCCGCCGGCGACCGGCGAGACCTCGGCCGGGTCGTTGTCGGCGGCGAGACCCGCCAGCAATCGGTCGCTGCTGGTCTCCGCGCGCTGTGGGGCGACATCACCACCGTGCTCGTGCACGATGCGGCACGGGCGCTGACCCCGTCATCGCAGATCGACGCTGTCGCGCAAGCGGTCACAGACACCTCGGGTGTCATCCCGGTACTTGCCGTGATCGACACCATCAAACGAGTGGATGCTGAGAGCATCGTGGCTGCGGTGGACCGCTCTGAGCTCGCCGCGGCGCAGACCCCGCAGGGTTTTCCGCGCGAGCTGCTGGCCGGCGCATACGCTGCTGCGCTCGCATCCGGTGCCGAGTACACCGACGATGCGGCGCTGTTCGCTGCTGCCGGGCACCCGGTGCGGCACGTCCCCGGGTCGCCGCTGGCATTCAAGATCACCACGCCGGACGATCTGGACCGCGCGCGGCACCTGCTTGGCGGCACACCCGATTCCTTCAGCGCGGTGCCGACGATTCCCCGCGTGGGCATCGGCACCGACGTGCATGCCTTCGGCGGCGAAGGCGATCTGTGGCTAGCCGGCCTTCAGTGGCCGGGGGAGCAGGCGCTGTCCGGGCACTCCGACGGTGACGCCGTCGCTCACGCGATCGTTGACGCCCTGCTCGGAGCTGCCGGGCTCGGCGACATCGGACAGCACTTCGGCACCGCGCATCCGGAGTACGCCGGAGCACACGGTGACGTGTTCCTCGCGCGCACCCGCGAGATCCTTGCTGAAGAGGGATATGCGATCGGCAACGTTTCCGTGCAGTTCCAGGCGAATCGGCCGCGGTTCAGCGCTCGGCGGGCAGAAGCCGAGGCCGTGCTGTCTGCCGCGCTGGGGGGCGTGCCGGTTTCCGTTTCGGCGACGACGACCGACGGACTCGGGTTCACCGGTCGCGGCGAAGGCATTGCGGCAACAGCAATCGCCTCGGTGCATCCGATCCGATAGGTAATTGCTCAGCGGCGCCCCGGTACGCTAGAGCAGTGACTTTCCGCCTTTACGACACCCGCGCTCAGCAGCTGCGCGACTTCGTGCCTCTCGACCCCGAGAACATCACGATGTACGTCTGCGGACCCACGGTGCAGTCGGGGCCACACATCGGGCATGTCCGCGCAGCACTGAGTTTTGACATTCTTCGTCGCTGGCTCGTGCGCAAGTACGGCCGGGTCACCTTCGTTCGCAACGTCACCGACATCGACGACAAAGTGCTCGTCAATGCAACGGATGCTGAACCGTGGTGGGCGCTGGCGTACCGGATGGAGCAGGAGTTCACGGCGGCCTATGCCGGTATCGGCATTCTTGCGCCGACGTACGAGCCTCGGGCAACAGCATCCATTCCGCAGATGCAGGAACTCATCACGACGCTCATTGAGCGGGGCCACGCTTACCCGGCGCCGGATGGCTCCGGTGACGTCTACTTCGATGTGCGCTCATGGAGTGCCTACGGTGCACTGACGCATCAAACGATCGATGCCATGGAAGCCGCCGAAGACGCGGACCCGCGCGGCAAGCGCAACCCGCAGGACTTTGCCCTGTGGAAGGGCTCGAAGCCCGGCGAGCCTACTGATGCGACCTGGCAGTCGCCCTGGGGAGCCGGCCGCCCGGGCTGGCACATCGAGTGCTCGGCCATGGCGAAGCGCTACCTCGGATCCGCCTTCGACATCCACGGCGGCGGTCTCGACCTGCGCTTCCCGCATCACGAGAACGAACTGGCGCAGTCGACTGCCGCCGGCGAAGAATTCGCGAGCTACTGGCTGCACAATGGGCTGGTCACCGTCGGCGGTCAGAAGATGTCGAAGTCGCTGGGGAACTTCACCCTCGCGGCTGACGTGCTCGCTGAGCATGACCCGCTCGTGATCCGGTACGCCCTCGCCGCCGCGCATTACCGGTCGAGCCTTGATCTGACGGCTTCGTCGTACGCCGAGGCAGAAGCTGCCCTCGGACGCATCCAGATGTTCCGTCAGCGTGTGCTTCGGGCAGCGGATGCCGATCCTGCCGTGTTGGTTCCAGGGACGCTTCCGGAGGCTTTCGCCATGGCGATGGACGATGATCTCGGCGTGCCGCAGGCGCTTGCCGCCGTGCATGAGGCGGTACGGGCCGGAAATTCGGCGCTGGACGCCGGTGACACCGCTGCAGCCGTTCAGGCAGCTGCAGCGCTCGCCGCAATGCTCGAGGTGCTCGGATTCGACGGCGCAATTGAAGCCGCCGCAGGAGGAGCCGAGGCATCCGCTCTCGACGCCCTCGTGCAGGCGATGATCACACAACGGGCTCAGGCACGAGCCGACAAAGACTGGGCGGCGGCGGATCGCATTCGAGACGCGATCGCGGCCGCAGGAATCACGCTGGAGGACACTCCGGCCGGAACTCATTGGAGTATTGATGGCTAAGCCACCTCGCCCCGGAGCGGGCAACAGCAAGAAGAAGGGTGCTCCCAAGGGCACCGGCGGACTCGGGCGCAAGTCGCTTGAGGGACGTGGACCGACGCCGAAGGCCGAGGACCGCGCCTGGCACGTCGCCGGCAAGCGCAAGGCGGCCAATGAGCGTTTTGCAGCGGCCGGCGGCAAGGCTCGTCCCGCAGCGGGTGCTGCACGGGGCGGACGCCCGGCATCGGGAAGTAACCCGAACCGCTCATCCAAGGCGAAGTCCGGCGATGACACCGAGAATGTGACCGGTCGTAACTCCGTCCTCGAGGCTCTGCGGGCGAAGATCCCGGCGACGGCGTTCTACATCGCCCAGCGCGTCGAGATGGATGACCGTGTCAAGGAGATGCTGTCGATCGCCACGAACCGCGGTATCCCCGTGATGGAGGTCACCCGTCAGGAGCTTGACCGGATGGCCGGCTTCGACGGCGTGCACCAGGGTGTCGCCATCAAGGTGCCGCCGTACGAATACGCGCACCCGCAGGATCTGCTCGAGAAGGTCATCGACCGGGGGGAGCTCCCGCTGTTCGTCGCGCTGGATGGCATCACCGACCCGCGCAACCTCGGAGCGATCATCCGCTCCACGGCTGCCTTCGGCGGCCATGGCATCATCCTGCCGCAGCGCCGCTCCGCCGGAGTGAACTCGGCGGCATGGAAGACGAGTGCAGGGGCTGCAGCACGCCTCCCCGTCGCCATGGCGACGAATCTCACCACGCAGCTGAAGGAATTCAAGAAACAGGGCGTTTTCGTCATCGGACTGGACGGTGGCGGCGACGTCTCGTTGCCGGCGCTCCAGCTTGCTGATCGCCCGGTGGTCATCGTCGTCGGCTCAGAGGGCAAGGGACTGTCGCGGCTCGTCACCGAGAACTGCGATCAGATCATCTCCATCCCGATCTCGGCTGCCACCGAGTCGCTGAACGCCGGTATCGCCGCATCGGTGGCGCTGTACCAGGTCGCCACTGCGCGAGCGCAGCAGGCCGCGGAATAAACCTTCGACGGCGGATGCTGTCCATGAAGCATCCGCTCAGAAGGAGAACACATGGCCCGCATCGCTGTCATCGGAGGAACCGGCTACGCCGGATCGAACATCGTCGCTGAGGCGGTGTCGCGCGGTCATTCGGTCGTCTCGGTGGCGCGTTCGGCCCCGGCTGAGCGCGTGGAGGGCGCGACATATCTCGAGGGCACGATCCTTGATGTTCCGACGCTCATGACGCAGATCGGTGAGGTCGATGTGGTCGTCCAAGCGCTTTCGCCGCGCGGGGACATGGTCGGTAAAGTTCGTCAGGCAACCGCTGAGCTGTTCGCGGCGCTGCCGGACAGCGTACGGCTCGGTGTGGTCGGCGGAGCGGGCGGAAGCCTGGTGGCGCCCGGTGGTGCACGCGTCATCGACTCGGGCTTCCCCGAAGAATTCCAGGCGGAGGCCTTCGAGGCGATTGGCGTGCTCGAGGATCTTCAAGCGGATGCCAGCGGCAAGGACTGGTTCTTCGTGCACCCCGCCGGCGGCTTCGGCGTCTGGAATCCGGGGGAGCGCACCGGGAGTTACCGCGACGGCGGCCCGGTGCTCGTGACCGATGAGGCGGGGGAGTCCTTCATCTCTGGCCGCGACCTCGGGGTGGCATTCGTCGACGAGATCGAAAACCCGAAGCACCACCGCGAGAACTTCGCCGTCGGGTACTGAAAACCGCGTTCGAGTGGGTAATTGTGGCTCGATTTTCTGCGGCGAAGTCATATGGTGGCAGCAACGTTCTTCTTGAAGGAGCGTTTCATGGTCAAGTTGTTCCCGCCGAATACTCGTACGCAGTTCGTCGATCTCGTGTGTGCGGGGGTGCCCGTTC
>NZ_JBPTMA010000006.1:0-210064 GCF_051546305.1 Microbacterium wangyouchuni | reverse complement strand
GTAACGTAAGACATGAGGACCTCCGTGGACTCGATCAGGTGTGGTTACCCATATCGATACCGGAGGTCCTCACCTCATTTCCTCACGCCACGCTGCACACAACCACCGTGGGAAGAACAGCTAGGCAAGGACAAATGGCCTCCGCCGTGACTGCTGCAAGACGCGGCGTTCGTACGTCCGTCATGTGATGAGACGCCATCGGGGCGAGCGCATTCGCCCCACGCTATCTTCCGCTGCTACTACTTCTACTTCGCTCGACCTGGAGTCCTCTCACACGTCGCCATCCGCGATGCTGGCGAGAGCGGCAAGGTGGCCTTCCAGAGCGCGACTTCCGTCTGGCGTGATCGCTATCCACGTAAGTTTTCGGGCATCCGCGCGGAGGGGCGAGCTTTCTTTTCTGACGGCGACGAGGCCCGCTTCACTGAGTATCTTGAGGCTTCTCGACAGATTGACGTCAGTGATCTCAAGGGCGTCACGAATCACCCCAAATTCCAATTCCGCCACGCGCCGCAGCAGTCCGCAGATACGGAGGCGCGTCGGAGAGTGAATCACCTCGTTGAACATAGGAATGATCTTGGCGCTCATCGCGTCTGGTCTCTCGTGCCGGCAATCTCGTTCCGGAGGGCGTCGTCGTATCGACGGCCCAAGACGAGAGTGACAGTGAATGCAACAACCGCGGGAATAGCAACCCACCACGGGCTGGCGCCGACGACCTTAATCGCAACCCCTGCTAGGAACGCCAGAAGGGCTACCCCTAGCGTCACCAGGAGCAGACGCCTACTAAGCGGTCCTGCCGGCTGGGTGACCGTCACTCCATAGCGACTGCTGTAGGTCATGGTGAGAACTGGAATGGCCACAATGCTGAGGGCCACCACCATAATTGACGCTGGGCCCGAGAATGCTTGCGATCCCACGAGCAGTGCCACGATCAGCCCAAGCGCCGTGTGGTACCACCAGGGAGTGACAACCCGTTGAGACAAGCTCTTGCCATCAGCGTCGAGGGTGTTTAGCGCCTCACGTGCTTGCGCTGATGTCGGCTGTGCCGGGGGTTTCGGAGAATCTCCCGAAGAATCGTTTTCCATAATTGAAAGTCTATATATGATTTACACTTTTAGAAAGTAACTTTTCGCGTTTCATCGTGCGGCGCCGTGCGCTGCTTACTATCGACGCGGCCGATCGGATCGGCGCTCTCGCTGAGGGCAGCTCGGGCTGCGGGCCAGCTGTTTTCGTCGACATGCAGAGCGGTCCGAAGGTAGGCCGTGCTCATCCGCTGGATCACCGCGACCCGCTCCGGGTTCTCGTCGGTGGTCTCGGCGACTTCATATCCAACGATCCCGCCCAGCGCATGCTCGGCGCCGTAGAAGGAGAGCAGGTCGGTAGCTCCGGGACTGTACGTGAAGGCATCGGCAAACCAATCGGGCCCGCGACTCGACATCATTGACTGGTCATGGTCGCCCGCAACGACGAGGGTTGGCGTGGCCAACTCCTGGAACGAGGGTCGCATGAACGGGAAGTTCGCCTGCGCAAACGGGTGCAGGTCGTCACCACCAACACCGGTTGCTGAGAACAGGATGCCCGCGGTAACGCGGCTGTCAGACATATCTTCACCGACTTCGCCTGCATCACTGAGGATCCGTGCGCCAAGGAGCGACTGAGCGGTTTGCCCACCCCAGGAATGACCGGTGGCGGCAACGCGACCGTGGTCGACGCGCCCCGCAAGGCTCGGGACGGCGGCCTCAATGGTGTCGAGCTGGTCCAAGACGCGCGTGAGATCCGCGATCCGCTCAGACCAGATCGACGGGAAGACCGGGTGATCGAGACCGAACCCGTTGCGGCGCGAGTCCAGATGCGTCGGCTGAATCACGACGAATCCGCGGGAGGCCCAGAATGCCGTCAGCGGCGCGTACCCGTCGAGGTTCCACCCGTTCCCGTGAGAGAACACGACGATGGGGAGGTTCGTGCCGGTTGCCGGGGCAGACACTCGAACTTCCAATGGGACAGGTCGCCCCGAGGCGGACAACTCGACGGGAGCGACGGAGACGACCGGAGCGCCTCCCCCAACGATGCCGTCCAGTGTGTCGACGATGAATGAAGCCATGACAGGTTCCTTCCTCAGGGGTGCGCTGTGCGATAGTAGTTATCGGAGCATTGTTCCGCAACAATACGGAACAGTGTTCCGAAACGCAAATGCACGCCGCCAGTTTCGATGGGATGTCACATGACCATTGCTCGTTCCAAGCAGGTTGGTCGTCCTAGAAGCAGCGCCGAAACACTGCTCAGCGCAGCGGCAGCAGTGTTCGTGACGTCCGGAGTTGATGCCCCGGTACGGGAGATCGCGGCAAAGGCTGGCGTCGGCGTGGGGACGATCTATCGCCACTTTCCGACGCGTCCGGAGCTGGTGGTTGCGGTCTACCGCCACCAGGTCGAGGCATGCGCAAATGCGGGACCACGACTGCTCGCGGAGAGCGCGACGCCAGAGGCGGCTCTGCGGGCTTGGCTGGCCTTGTTCGTGGATTTCCTCGTAACTAAGCACGGACTCGCCGGCGCAATGCAAGGAGACAGCGCCGGATCCGACGCTCTGCACACCTATTTCGTTGACCGGCTCGTCCCCGTGTGCGCCGCGCTCCTCGAGGCAGCGCGCGAGTCTGCACACGCAGTGCCCTCGGTGGATGCCTACAACGTACTCAGAGGAGTCGGGAACCTCTGCATCGGTGCAGCGAGCGACGATCGGTATGAGGCAGACACTCTCGTGCAATTGTTCATTTCGGGCGTTCTAGCCCCGGGCGCTCGCTGACACGCTGCTAGATGCGACTCACTTTAGGGGCTGCCAACGGCCGTCTCATAGGCATTTGCTACCCTGACGGTAGTCAGTGACACCGAGGGACGACCTTCGGCAGGTGCATCATCAGGGGACGGCCCCATCAAGGAGCCCGTGGTGTCCCCCACAGATCTGAAACACCTGGTCGGAGCATCCGACATCGTCCGCGTCGTACTCGGCTGGAGCGCATTCGGCGCGCTACTGCTCGTCCGTCCACTGCTCGCAGCACCAGTCCCGGCGGCACTGCTGATCATCGCGCTCGTCGTGATCATCGCCGTGATCCTGGTTTGCGCGTTCGGCGTCGTGAAGCAGGCGGAAGCACTCGCCCATCGTCTCGGTGACCCCTACGGCTCGCTCGTGCTCACCCTCTCGATCGTGCTCATCGAGGTGATCCTCATCTCAGCGGTCATGCTCGGCCCCGGCGAGCATGCCACGATCGCCCGTGACTCCGTCATGGCGGTGTCAATGATCATCCTCAACCTCGTCGTCGGCCTCGCCCTGCTCGTCGGCGGCATCCGTCACCGCGGTATGAATCACAACCGAACCGGTACTTCGGCGTATCTCGCGATGCTCGTCGTGCTCGTCGCGCTCGCGTTCGCCCTGCCCGCGCTCATCGGAGAGAACGGCTCGTACACGCCGACGCAGCAATTCCCGATCATCGTCATCACACTCGTGCTCTACAGCTTTTTCCTGTTCCGCCAGATGGGATCGCAGGCAGGGGACTTCGTCGAGGTCGATGAGCGAGTATCGTCTGCCCCGCAGCACGCGACCCAGACCGCGACTGGGAGACTCGGCATCCGGCAGGTGATCCGCACACACCGCACCGAAGTGCTCGTCCGTCTCACGTTGCTCGTGATCACCGTCGTCCCGATCGTGCTGCTGTCGCACGATATGGCTGCGCTCCTAGACGACGGCCTCGGCCGCCTCGGCGCACCGGCCGCACTCGCTGGCGTACTCATCGCCGCCATCGTGTTCCTCCCTGAATCCATCACCGCCGTCCGTGCCGCACTGGGCGGCGAGGCCCAGCGTGTGAACAACCTCTGCCACGGCGCACTCGTCTCGACCGTCGGACTCACTATTCCGGCTGTGCTCGTGATCGGCATGCTCACCGGCCAGACCGTGATCCTCGCGGAATCACCGGCGAACCTGTTGATGCTCGGCGCGACGCTGCTGCTGTCCGTCACGACCTTCGCCGCGAAGAGCGTGACGGCAATGCACGGGGCAACGCACCTCGCCCTCTTCGCCGTCTACGCGATCATTCTCTTCAGCTGACAGCTGTCCACCGCGCTGGAAACGCCCCGGAATCCGGCGCGTCCAGACCTTGCTATGGTGGAAAGGATGCTCGTGGCCTCACGAGCAGGGAGCGCTTGCGCGCTCTCACGCGGGACGCGCCCGACTGCGCGACAACTGCAACCGATCTACTTCCCCCTCGAGGATGCACCGTAATTCGGCGCGCCTCAAAGCACCCCGAACCGAAAGGAGTCGCACCCCGGGTCTCTCGTCTGTGTGCTGCCATGCACCTCAGTGACCCAGGTTCGTTCCCCGTCATGCTGACAGCATCATCGATTCATCTGCCCATCACCACCCCCTCTCACTACTCCCCCACTTAGCACGCACTTTCTCTTTTCGAACAGCGGCGCCTGCCGCACCAAGACGAGAAAGTGAGAACCACCGGTGGGAGACCTCCAAACACTGTCAGGACCGATCGTTGTCCTGCTCATGCTGCTGTTCTTCGGCGGCAGCCTGTACATGTCGATTCGCATCTCCAAGAAGAAGGAGAACGCCGACGGCTACATGACTGCTGGCGGCAAGCTCGGATTCGGCATCTCTGCCGCATCGATGACCGCCACATGGATCTGGGCATCGTCAATGTATGCCTCAGCCACATCCGGCTACACATACGGCATCTCCGGCCCTATTCACTACGGGCTCTGGGGCGCCCTGATGATTCTGCTCATCTACCCCTTCGGCCGTCGTATCCGCAAGGTCGCGCCGAAGGCGCACACCATCGCCGAAGTGATGTTCGCCCGACACGGCCGCTCCAGCCAACTCATGCTCGCCGGGTCCAACGTGCTCGGCAGCGTTATCAGCCTCACCTCGAATCTGATCGCTGGTGGTGCCCTCATCTCGATGCTGTCGCCGTTCTCCTTCACGCAGGGCATCGTCGCCATCGCGATCGGCGTGCTGGCTTACACGCTGTGGTCCGGTTTCCGAGCCTCGGTGCTGACCGACTTCGCGCAGGTCGTAGCCATCCTGGGTGCCGTAGCGATCATCGTCCCGATCATCTTTTTCTCCGCAGGCGGGCCTGATCTGTTCGTCGCGGGAGCGAAGAACCTCACTCCGCAACAGGGAGACTTCTTCTCCTCTGACGCGTTCTTCAACCAGGGTGCGCCGTACATCGCTGCCGTGCTCGCCTACGCGATCGGCAACCAGACCATCGCCCAGCGCCTGTTCGCCGTGCGCGAGGATCTGATCAAGAAAACGTTCATCACCGCCACCTTCGGGTACGGCGCGAGCATCATCGGCATCGGCATGCTCGGAGTGATCGCGCTGTACGCCGGCATCGAGCCGATGGGCGGCGACGTCAACAACCTGATTCCACAGATGGCGGCAACTTATCTGCCACCTGTCTTGATCTGCCTGTTCTTCGTCATGATCATCGGTTCGCTGTCCTCGACCGCAGATGCCGATATGACGGCACTTTCATCGATCATGATGGCGGACATCTACGGTCAGAACATCGCCGGCAAGAAGAACGCCAACCCGAAGACGATGCTGCTCGTCGGCCGACTCACCATGGTCGGAGCGACTGCGGCAGCACTGGGCTTCGCGTCGATGCAGTTCAACATCCTCGATCTGCTCGTCTTCGTCGGTGCGATGTGGGGTGCGCTCGTGTTCCCCGTGATCGCGAGCTTCTACTGGAACCGCGTCACCAACGTCGCATTCAGCGTCGCTGTCGTCGCAGCCCTCGCCGCGTTCCTGCCGGTGCGCTTCGAGTGGGTCGATCTGTCCGGCGGGCTCGGCGTGGTCAGTGACGTGGTATCGGTGATCGGCATCGGCGTCGTGCTGGCGCTCATGTCGTTCGGGTTCTTCGGTCTGAGGGTCGCTCTCATCGTCGGAACTGTCGCAACCGTGGCATCCGCCCCGTTCGCGATCGGATTCTTGCACACATACCCCGTGCTGTCGGGATCGCTGGTCGCCTATGCGGTCAGCACTGTCGTATGCGTCGCTCTGACGATGATGAATAAGACCAAACGCTTCGACTTCAACCTCATCAGACAGCGCACCGGTGACTTCGACACTGCAGAATCCGAGATCATCGCGCAGGCCGAAACCGTCGTGAAAGACGCGGATGTCACTGGCACCACGGCATTCACAGGAAAGGACGCATGATGGAGATCATTCTGCTGACGGCATATGTGCTGGTCTGGCCGGTTGCGGTCATCGGCGTACTCGCCGTGATCATTCGCGCATTCACCAAGGATGCGCGCGAGGCCAAGCGTGAAGGGCGTCAGATCATCTGACGCCCCTCACGGGATTCCCAAGTGCGATGATGATCACATGATCACGAATCTCACGGCGCTTCAGGAGCAACTGCTGTCCAAGGCACGTTCAGCGAACGCCCAGCGCGCCGCGGAGACGGTCTATGGCGGTCGCGACGCTATCCTGCGTCAGACTGTCATGGCCCTCCTCGCGGGGGCTGAGCTTCCCGAGCATGAGAGCCCGCCGGAGGCGACGCTGCAGGTGCTCGCCGGAAGCGTGCAGCTCAACGGGCAGGACAGGCACTGGCAACTCACTGCCGGAGACGTCATCCCGATTCCGCCCGAGCGGCACAGCGTCAGAGCAGAGCAGGACAGCGTCTTCCTGCTGACGGTGCGCCGCTCGGTGGAGTAGCCAGACCCTGCTGATCAGCCGGACGGGTTCTCCAACGGCATCCCGTCGCATCCGTCTCGGACTTGTCACCGACGATCACTGGCGCAGACGACTGACCTCCGCCGTCGCCGATGCCGCCGGTGGGCTCGGACTCGACGACCGTGTGGCGCGTTCCACGCTCGCCAGCCAGGCGCGCACCGGCCATAACAGCCTCCTACGATAGGTCGCAGGCGCATACACTCCGAGGCCCTTGCGCCCATCGGAGTGAGAAGCTACAAGGAATCAGACGCCGGGTCGAACCGAGAGATCCGTGATCTGTGCGTCGCGTGGCAGGTCGAGAGCGGTGAGAATCGTCGTCGCGACCGACTCGGGGTCAATGAAGCGCTCGGGCACGTACTCGGTGCCCTCCTGCTGATGCACTCGCTCCTGCATCGGCGTCGCCGTGCGTCCGGGGAAGATCGAACTCACCCGCACACCGTGCTCTGCTTCCTCGGCGCGCAACGCGTCGGCGAGAGCTTTGAGGCCGTGCTTGGATGCCGCATACGCCGCCCACTCGGCGTTCGCCCGCAGACCAGCACCCGAGTTCACGAAAATCACCTGCCCGCGCGACACGCGCAGCACCGGTAGCATCAGTCGCGTCAGCTCGGCGGGAGCGATCAGATTCACGGCCAGCTGCTGCTCCCACAGTGTCGGCGGAAGGTCGGCAACGCGGCCAAGGTCCACGACTCCGGCGATATGGATGAGCGAATCGATGCGCTCCGGCAGCGGCTGCTTCGAGAACGCCCAGGAAAGACGTCCCGGTTGACTCAAGTCGCCGACGAGGGTCGTCGCGCCGGGGAACTCAGCAGCGATCGCGCGTGCTCGACCGGCATCCCGTGCGAGAAGAACGAGCTCGTCGCCACGCTCGTGAAGACGACGTGTCAGTGCTGCACCGATTCCGGAACCGGCGCCGGTGATCAGATGCACAGCCATGCTACGGACGCTCGGAGGCGGTCTCGGTCAGCTCGAACGGCACGACGGGGCAGTCCTTCCACAGGCGCTCCAACCCGTAGAACACGCGCTCTTCCGAGTGGAAGACGTGCACGATCAGGTCGCCGAAGTCCAGGAGAATCCATCGCGATTCTGCGCGGCCCTCGCGGCGGACGCGCTTGTGTCCCGCCTCGATGAGCTTGTCTTCGACCTCATCGGCGATCGCGGCGACATTGCGCTCGCTGTTTCCGGTAACGAGCAGGAAAATATCGACGAGCGGCAGAGGCTCTGAGACGTTCAGCGCGACGAGATCCTCTCCTCCTTTGGAGGAAGCGGCGTCTACGGCGAGTTGCAGCATCTCTTCGGCTGTTTCAGGTGATTGCATTAGAACACATTCGAGGTGAAGGCGATGACCAGAGCCGCCGCCAGGACGAGCGCCAGACCACCGGCGGTAATCGCCAGAGTCAGCATGAGCTTGTTGCCCTTTTCGGGCGCCGGTGGGCGGATGACCTCGCCGGCGGGTTTGATCGTGCTGACCGCGGCACTGGCTGCGATCGGCGTGGGTGAGGATGCCGGAGGCAGTTCCCCATCGATGAGAACAGCGTCTGCTTCCTTGCCGTCGGCGGTGCCGTGGGCGTGCCCCTGCGAGCCGATGCCCCGCGGCAGTTCGTAGCTGCCGGTGACCAGAATCTCGCCGGTGGAAGCAACGGGCCCGGACAGCGAGCCCTCCCCTGCGGACGGAGTGAAGATCAGGGTGTTCGGTGCGAGGTTCTGCGATCCACCCGAGTCCGAAGTGATCAGTTCGTCGAACGACGGTGTGAAGGCGGGAACAGCGGACTGCTCGGTGAACAGCTCCTTGCCGAACTCGGGATTGACGACAGGGGCTTCATCGATGACGTTCTCATCGACGACGTTCTCGTCGACGACGTTCTCGTCGACGGGCTCGTCTTCAGCGGTCGGCAGGTCTGCTTCTGCGGGCTGCTCGTCAACGGCCAGTTCATCCGTCTCGTCGGACTCTTCGACGGCTACGGGTTCGACAGCAACGGGTTCGACAACAACGGGTTCGACAACATCCCATTCGATCGCCGACTTTGCGGCAAAAGGCATTTCGGTCGCGGCTTCTTCGTCGACAGATTCTTCATCGACAGCTTCTTCGGTCGAAACAGCGTCATCGTCGACGAGCTCCGGCTCGATAACCGGAACAGATGCGGTACGAATGAGCTCCTGCTGTCGAACACGGCGACGAGTCAACGGCGCCTCGCCGGTTTCCGGATCGATCTCGGGTTCCGGAGCGGATGCGACGGGCGGGGCGGGCGACGGAACGGGCGCGACCTTTGCCGCCGCAGCGTCTTCTTCGCTGATGATCGGCGTGGTGCCGGTCAGACGCATCTCTCGCAATTGCTTGCGGGTCAGCGGCTGGCTTCCCGGCTGATCCGATGTTGTCATGCCTTGCTCCGATACAGATGATGCTTCGCTATGTACTGGACGACGCCGTCCGGAACGAGGTACCAAACGGGCTGGTCGTCACCCACACGGTCACGGCATGCAGTCGACGAGATCGACAATGCCGGAACCTCGAGTTGACTGACATTCTCGCTCGGCAGGCCATCCGTACTCAGCTCGTGCCCAGGACGGGAGACCGCGACGAAATGAGCCAACTCCCACAACTCATCATGGTCCCTCCAACTGAGAATTTGCGCTACGGCATCTGCTCCGGTGATGAAGAACAGCTCAGCATCCGGACGCTCATTCTTGAGGTCACGCAGCGTGTCTTTCGTGTAGGTCGGACCGCCACGGTCGATGTCGACGCGACTCACCGTGAACTGAGGGTTCGATGCGGTCGCGATCACCGTCATCAGATAGCGGTGCTCACTGGGGCTGACATTCGCCTTCTGCCAGGGATGCCCCGTCGGGACGAAGACAACCTCGTCAAGGTCGAACGAGTGCGCAACTTCGCTCGCCGCGACCAGGTGCCCATGATGGATCGGGTCGAACGTCCCGCCCATCACTCCGATACGGGGGGCACGCGTGGTCGTCGTCTTCATACGCCCTAGTGGCCGTGTCCGTCGGTGCCGTGTCCGTCAACACCGTGCTGCTTGGCCCAGGCCTCTGCCTTAGCCGAGTGACGGTTGGCAACATGGCGGTACGAGAACGTAACCAACGCGAGCAGCCCGAACAGGATCGCGGCGATGACACCGAAGATAAATGTCTCGGCAGCCACGTTCCCGTGGTGCTCAGTTTCGGCGGTGGCCATCGCAAGCTGTGCGATGAGGTTCATCCTGACTCCGTTTCGTGACCGGTTGCGAGTAGACGCTCCCCCATCCTATCGCTCAGCCGCGGGTCTGACCTGACCCACGCGCCAGCCACTTGGTGCTGGTGAGCTCTGACAGTCCCATCGGCCCGCGCGCGTGCAGTTTCTGCGTCGAGATCCCGACCTCGGCTCCGAAGCCGAACTCGGCGCCGTCTGTGAAACGCGTCGATGCATTCACCATCACCACCGCGGAGTCCACCTCGGCGAGGAATCGCTCGGCACTGCGAGAATCCGTCGTCACGATCGACTCGGTGTGGCCGGTGCTGTACTCACGAATATGTGCTAGCGCCTCATCGAGAGTGTCAACGACCTTGATCGCGATCTCGAGGCCGAGATACTCGGTGGCCCAGTCCTCTTCCGTTGCCGGAATCACTTCGGTGACCAGGCCCGCCACCACATCGTCACCGTGGATAGCAACGCCTTCACTCTTCAGCGCAGCGCCGATCAGCGGAATCAGCCGCGGTGCTGCCGCACGCAGTACGAGCACGGTCTCCACCGCGTTGCACACGCTCGGACGCTGCACCTTCGCATTCACGACGATGTCCCGCGCCCACTCGTCCGGCGCGCTCTCATCGAGGACGATGTGCACGTTACCGGCGCCCGTCTCGATGACCGGCACCGTCGATTCGGTGACGACGGTTTCGATGAGTCTTGCACTGCCGCGCGGAATGAGAACATCCACGAAGCCTCTCCCCTGCATCAAAGCCTTGGCGCCGTCCCGACCGAAGTCGTCCACGGTCTGAATCGCCTCCGCTGTGATGCCGGCGTTCGTCAGTGCATCGCGCATGACCTGAACGAGCACCGTGTTCGATTCGCGTGCTGCACTGCCACCGCGCAGCACGCTCGCATTGCCGGAGCGCAGCGCCAGCGCAGCGATGTCTACAGTGACGTTGGGGCGGGCCTCGTAAATGGCTCCCACCACCCCGAAGGGCACGCGGACCTGTTCAAGAGCGACACCATTGGGCATGCGGTGTCCGCCGAGCACCTGTCCGACCGGATCGGCGAGGGCTGCGACTTCTCGGACCGACGAAGCGAGAGCCGCGACCCGCCGCTCGTCGAGCCGCAGGCGATCGATGAGGGACTCACCGATGCCATCTGCGCGTCCACGTTCGACATCACGGGTGTTCGCCTCGATGATGTCGGCCGCCTTCGCCTCGAGGGCGTGGGCGATCGCTTCCAGCGCTTTGGCCTTCTCATCGCTGGTCAGGCGTGCGGTCGCACGTGAAGCTTCTTTCGCACGCGAAAGCCGGTGCTGCGGGGTCTCGACGGTCATGCCGCCAGCTTATCGAGACTGCGTCCGGCGGGCGCCGCGTATGACGCTTCAGCCGATGGGCGACACGGCCTGCTCAGCAGGCTCGAACCAGGTACCGATATCGGCGCCCTTCAGCGCACTGTCGACAAGATTCGCACTGGTCACCAGAACTCCGATTCCGGATGCTGCCGCCAGCCGCGCTGCGGACGCCTTCGTGGCCGCACCTCCGGTACCGACACTGTTGACCACGGTCGCACCGAATTCCATCCCGGCGAGGTCGGCATCGGCGGCTATGACGTCGATCGGTTCAGCACCCGGCTCCGACGGCGGTTTCGTGTACAGCGCTTCGACGTCGCTCAACAGCACCAGGGCATCCGCCTCGATCAACTGCGCAACCAGGGCGGCCAACCGGTCGTTATCGCCGAAGCGGATCTCCTGCGTCGCCACCGTGTCGTTCTCATTGACGATCGGGATCACGCGCAGGCTCAGCATCCGATCCATGGCTCGGCGCGCGTTGCTGCGCGAGGTGACCTGCTCCAGATCACCGGTGGTCAGCAAAACCTGACCGGCGACGATCTTGAAGGGACGCAACGCTTCGAGATAGCGGTACACGAGCACATTCTGCCCGACTGCTGCCGCCGCCTGCTGGGTCGCCAGATCAGTCGGTCGGGCTTCCAGATCCAGATCCAGATAGGGAATCCCCGTCGCGATGGCACCGGATGAGACCAGGACGATCTCGCAGCCACGGGCATGCGCCGAAGCCAGCGCGTGCACGATCATCGGGATACGCCACGACGACTCACCGCTGATGGACGAGGAACCGACCTTGACGACGATGCGCTCGGCGTGCGCAAGCTCCGCACGCGTACGTGCGGTCATGCGCCTTCTCCGTCGTAGTCCTCCTCGGCCGTGACACGACGCTTGTGCTCCTGCTCGGCCCGTTCCACCGCTCGCGCATCCATGCGCTCGTAGTACTGCTCGCGGCGCTCTTGCGTGGTGCGACGCGAGTTCGGGGCCAGTCGAGGATCGGTTCCGCGCGGTGCCGCCACCAGCTCGGCAGCCGAACGCACGGACGGCTCCCAATCGAATACGAGCCCCTCGCCTTCGCCGATGACGACGGTGGCGCCCGGTGTCGCACCGAGGCGGAAGAGCTCCTCCTCGACGCCGAGACGCTCGAGCCGGTCGGCGAGATAGCCGACGGCCTCTTCGTTCTGGAAGTCCGTCTGCTGCACCCAGCGCACCGGCTTATCGCCGATAATCCGGTAGTAGTTCCCGTAGGAGCCACCCTCCATCCGGATAGTGAATGCCTTCTCCGAACCACGCGGGCGAATGACGATCGGTTCAGCCGGCATCTCGACAGCGTTTTGCGCTCGGTGCTGCTCGACGATGTCGCCGAGAGCGAATGTCAACGGGCGAAGCCCCTCATGCGAGACCGTCGAGATGTCGAACACGCGGAACCCGCGCGCTTCCAACTCAGGGCGGACGAGATCAGCGAGATCCCGAGCTTCAGGAACGTCGATCTTGTTGAGTGCGATCAGCTGCGGGCGATCAAGCAGGGGAATCTGCCCCTCTGGAACCTCGTACGCTGCGAGTTCGGCGAGAATGACGTCAAGATCAGAGATCGGGTCGCGTCCGGGATCGAGCGTCGCGCAGTCGAGCACGTGCAACAGCGCCGAACAGCGCTCGACGTGACGGAGGAACTCCAGGCCCAGCCCGCGCCCCTCACTTGCTCCCTCGATGAGCCCGGGGACATCCGCGATCGTGTAGCGGGATTCCCCGGCTTGCACGACCCCGAGGTTAGGATGCAACGTCGTGAACGGGTAGTCGGCGATCTTCGGCCGCGCAGCAGACACAGCCGCGATCAAGCTCGATTTACCGGCCGAGGGGTATCCCACCAGCGCCACATCGGCAACGGTCTTGAGCTCGAGGATGATCTCGCCCTCGAAGCCCGGCGTGCCCAGCAGCGCGAAGCCAGGGGCCTTGCGCTTGGTCGTGGCCAGCGCAGCGTTTCCGAGGCCTCCACGTCCGCCTTCGGCTACGACAACGCGCTGGCCCGGTGCGACCATGTCGACCAGGACCTCGCCGTCCACCTTCTTCACGACCGTGCCTACCGGAACGGGCAACACCAGTTCTTCACCGGCGTAGCCGGCGCGGTGATCGCCCATGCCGAATCCGCCGTTGCCGGAAGAACGGTGCTGTGAGTGGTGGTACGACAGCAGTGTTCCGACCTGCGGGTCGGCGACCAGGGTGATGTTGCCGCCATCGCCGCCGTTGCCGCCGTCAGGGCCGCCCAAGGGCTTGAACTTCTCACGGTGAACGGAGACACAACCGTTGCCGCCCTTACCGGCGCGCAGTTGCAGCTTCACCGTGTCGACGAACGTGACCATGTGTCCCTTTCAGTCCCTGCTTGTGACAGGCTCAGCGACCGGCCGAGTGCGGATACGCAGACGGGGCGGGCCGAAGCCCGCCCCGTCTGGATGTCTACTGTGTTGCGACTACTGAGCAGCAGCGACGATGTTGACGACCTTGCGGCCGCCCTTCGCGCCGAACTCGACCGCGCCCGCTTCCAGAGCGAACAGCGTGTCGTCGCCGCCACGGCCGACGCCTGCGCCGGGGTGGAAGTGCGTGCCGCGCTGACGGACGATGATCTCGCCTGCGCTGACCTGCTGGCCGCCGAAACGCTTTACGCCAAGACGCTGGGCGTTGGAGTCACGACCGTTACGGGTGGAGCTTGCGCCCTTTTTGTGTGCCATGTCCTGAGCCTCTTCTGTGCTTACTTGATGCCGGTGATCTTGACGCGCGTGAGCTCCTGGCGGTGGCCCTGACGCTTCTTGTAACCGGTCTTGTTCTTGTACTTCTGGATGACGATCTTCGGGCCGCGGAGGTTGCCGACGACCTCAGCCGTGACCTTGACCTTCGCGAGCGTGTCAGCGTCGGTGGTCACCGTAGCGCCGTCGACGAGGAGCACAGCGGGAAGCTCGATCTTCTCGCCCTGGGCTGCCTGAACACGATCGAGCTGAACGATCGTGCCGACCTCGACCTTCTCCTGCCGTCCACCGGCGCGCACTACTGCGTAAACCACTTGATACCTGTTTCGTTGGGGAGCTGAACGCTCCGTAAATCTCACGGGAAGACTGTGCCTGCGTTCATCGCAAGTCCGACGGTGCGAGCTCGGCTGTACCGCACTTACACGTGGGGACGACTCAGCTCGCGCACCAAGGGACAACTTTACCGGATCAGAGGCTCACTCGCAAAGCGAGCCTCTACCGTGTCGCGCAACAGTAGGATCACGGCGTGACCCTACTGATCGATGATCCCATCTGGCCCGCGCACGGACGTCGTTGGTCTCATCTGGTCAGTGACTTCAGTTTAGACGAACTCCACGCATTTGCGCGCCAGAATCACCTGCCGGCGAGATCTTTCGACCTCGACCACTATGACGTGCCTGAGGACGCCGTCCCCCGACTCATTGCCGCCGGTGCCGTACCGGTCGGCGGCAAAGAGCTCACCAGGAGATTGATCGCCTCAGGACTCCGAATCCCCGCTCGCGACCGAAGTCGCTGACGAGTTCACCGAGATCGGCGTTCCGGTCAGCGCAGCGGTCGTCACCCGGCGACGGTTGCGCCCCTGCCCCGGAGCCTTCGGCTCGGGAAGTGCATCCAGGACCGAATCCAGGAGTTGTTCAGCTTCAGTCTTGGGCGCCTTGCCGCGATCGGACGAACGCTTCTTGCGCGGTTTCTTCGGACGCTCCGACGCCACCGGCTCTTCGCGTTCGACGACCGGCACGATGACGGGTGCATCAGCTACCGGCGCAAGCGTCGACGCAGCGATCTGTGCGAGCGCGGTCTTTGCCCCTTCCGGGATGCTGTGCGCGACAGGACTCGGAGCCTGCGAGTTCTGGTTCTGCTGGTTGCTGTTTCCACCGCGCTGGCGACGGTTGTTCGACTGACCGGAGTTGTTCGAGCTCGAACGGTGCTTCACGACCGGATCGTGATGAACGACGACGCCGCGGCCTGCACAGACCTCGCAGGCTTCGCTAAATGTCTCCAGCAGTCCCAGACCGAGCTTCTTGCGCGTCATCTGCACCAGCCCCAGCGAGGTGACCTCGGCAACCTGGTGCTTCGTACGGTCACGGCTCAAGCATTCGATGAGCCTGCGCAACACGAGGTCGCGGTTAGATTCGAGAACCATGTCGATGAAGTCGACGACGATGATGCCGCCAATGTCGCGCAACCGCAGCTGACGGACGATCTCTTCAGCCGCTTCGAGGTTGTTCTTCGTGACCGTCTCTTCGAGGTTTCCGCCAGATCCGACGAACTTGCCGGTGTTCACGTCGACGACTGTCATCGCCTCGGTGCGGTCGATGACCAGCGATCCACCCGACGGCAGCCAGACCTTGCGGTCAAGCGCCTTCTCGATCTGCTCGGTGATCCGGAAAGCGTCGAACGGATCCGTCTCGTCCTCGTAGGGCTCGACCCGCTCCAGCAGATCAGGGGCAACGCTTTCGAGGTACCCCCGAATCGTGTTCTGGGACTCTTCGCCCTGAATCAGCATCTTCGTGAAGTCCTCGTTGAAGACGTCACGCACGATCTTGACCAGCAGGTCGGGCTCAGCGTGCAGCAGTGCCGGAGCCTGCTGGCTGTCGACCTGCTTGCGGATGTGCTCCCACTGAGCAGTCAGGCGCTGCACATCGCGCGTCAACTGGTCTTCAGTGGCACCTTCAGCCGCGGTCCGGACGATGACGCCACTGGACTCGGGCAGCACCTCCTTGAGGATCCGCTTCAGGCGTGCCCGCTCGTTGTCGGGAAGTTTGCGGCTGATGCCGTTCATCGACCCACCGGGCACGTACACCAGGTAGCGGCCGGGCAATGAGATCTGGCTGGTCAGGCGAGCACCCTTGTGGCCCACCGGGTCCTTCGTGACCTGCACGAGAACTCGGTCGCCGGGCTTGAGTGCGAGCTCGATGCGTCGCGGCTGATTTCCGGTCTCGACGCCGTCCCAGTCGACCTCTCCGGAATACAGCACCGCGTTGCGTCCGCGGCCGATGTCGACGAAGGCGGCTTCCATGCTCGGCAGCACATTCTGTACGCGGCCGAGGTAGACGTTGCCGATGAGGGACGCGTCCTGGTTGCGCGCGACGTAGTGCTCCACGAGCACAGCATCCTCAAGCACACCGATCTGGGTCCGTCCGTTCTTCGAACGCACGACCATCTTGCGGTCAACCGATTCGCGCCGAGCGAGGAACTCCGCCTCGGTCACGACCGGGCGGCGCCGTCCGGCGTCGCGTCCATCCCGCCGACGCTGCCTCTTGGCCTCAAGTCGCGTGGAGCCCTTGATCGCCTTCGGCTCGGTGATGTACTCGACAACACGCTGGCGCTGACGCGGCTCGTCGCGCTGTTCGTCCGTGTCCGTGCTGCCGCCACGGCGGCGGCGCCCACGGCGTCCGGAACCCGACTCCTCGTGATCGCGGTCATGGTCACGATCGCGATCACGGTCGCGGTGGCTTCCGTGATCAGGACCCGCGAGCGCAGGCAACGGAACGATCTCCGGCGCGTAGAAGTGCAGCTGCGTGGAAACCTGCGAGACGAACACCTCGGGGATCAGCCCCAGCGCGACAGCGGTCAGCGGCTGTTCGGCTTCGACCTCCTCGATCACGGAGGTTTCCGGCGTTATCGGACTCTCCGCGTTCTCGTCGATGGTAGGTGTGTTGTTGTCATTGTTCTCATCGGCCATCTCTGGCTTACTCCCTGCGCGGAACACCCGGTGCTCCGCGAATTCTCATGCGGCACCCGCAGGTTCCGCGAACTCACTAGGTTTGCGACCGGCTCGTAGCTCTGGTCGCGAGGGGCATTGGACCCCGAAGTCTGCGTCGATGCTTCGTACGGCACGCCGAGCGCATGCATCTCAGCTCATTATCGCATCATGTTGGCCAGTTCGCGGCATCCGGGGTCCACGGATGTTATTCGCGGCGCACTTCACGTCGCATCCATAGCGTTCGCTGAGATAATCCGGATATGAGCGAGCAGCGCACGCGCCCCATCTTCTACGCCGTATGGCTGATCATTGCCAGCATCATCGGCTGGTGGGCTGCTTTCCAGCTCACGATCGACAAGTTCATCCAATTGGCGAACCCGGATGCCGATCTCAGCTGCAACATCAGCACGATGATCCAGTGCGGCAAGAACCTCGACTCGTGGCAGGGCGAGGTCTTCGGTTTCGCCAATCCGATCATCGGGTTGACTGGCTGGATGGCTCCGCTGGTGGTCGGGGTGGCTGTTCTCGCCGGTGCGAAGTTCCCGCGGTGGTTCTGGGCGGCCTTCGGCGCCGGCATCACCTTCGCGTTCGTCTTCATCTGCTGGTTGATCTCGCAGAGCCTCTACGCGACCAACCTCGGCTACCTGTGCCCGTTCTGCATGCTGACCTGGTCCGTCACGATTCCGACGTTCTTGGCAACAATGGTGCACCTGTTCCGTAACGGCACCTTCACCCGTTCCGAGCGAGTGATGGCGCGCGCTGACCGCCTGATGGCCTGGGTGCCGTTGGCGACGATCCTGGCCTACGCCGTCATCATCACAATGATCCAGATGCGTGGTCTAGATCTGCTGGGCGAAGTCGTCGGCATGATCTTCTGACGCGACAGCGACCCAGAAAAAGCGCGAAGCCCGCGACCTCAGGTCGCGGGCTTCGTGCTTTTCAGCTCAGATCAGGCGAACCAGATTCCCAGCTCACGGGCTGCGGATTCTGGGCTGTCCGAGCCGTGCACGAGGTTCTGCTGCACGGCCAGGCCCCAGTCGCGACCGAAGTCGCCACGGATGGTTCCTGGCGCAGCCCCCGTCGGGTCAGTCGTGCCGGCGAGCGAGCGGAAGCCTTCGATGACACGGTTGCCTGCGAGGCGGATCGCCACGGAAGGTCCCGACATCATGAACTCCAGCAGCGGCTCGTAGAAGGGCTTGCCTTCGTGTTCTGCATAGTGGGCCGCGAGACGGTCGCGGTCGGGCTCGACGAGACGGATGTCCACGAGTGCGTAGCCCTTCGCCTCAATGCGGGCAAGGATAGATCCGGTCAGTCCGCGGGCGACGCCGTCCGGCTTGACGAGGACAAGGGTTTCTTCGGTGGCCATGTCAATCACTCTCTGTGTGAGTTTCGGTTTCAGAACTGTTCGGATTCGCGACGGCTGGACGTTGTGCATCCAACCGGGCCCCCATGATCGTCGCATATGCCCACATGCCACCAAAAACCAGCGCCGCGATCACGATGGCAGGAACGAAGATTCCCGCTAGCGCCACGATGACCTGCAGCACCCATCCGGCCCCGATGGCCCAGGGTTTGGTGATCATGCCGGCGACGACGACCATCGCCAGCGCAACGACGGCGCCACCGACGATCGCCCACCATTGCGGGATACCGTCCGGCAGAGCATTCAGGCCGAAAATCGTAAGGCCGGCGAGAATGACCACGATCGCTTCAAAGCCGAGCACCATGGGCGCGAGCTTCTGTACCAGTGTGCGCGGAGCACGCTCGGGACGAGGATCGGTTGCTGGATCAGTCATGCGTGCCACCCTGACTTCCAGTCTTCCTCGTCCGCGAGCAGCATGGCCTCACCGGCGAGCACAATGGATCCGGCGATCACCACTGCGCGGCGCTCGGACGATGCTGCCCATTCTCGAGCGGCGTCGGCAGCATCTGCGAGCGCGGGGAGCACCGTGACACGATGCCCGGTCGCCTCGACGAGATCGCCGATCAGGTCGGCGTCGCTCGCGCGCTCCGATGTCGGAGACGTCGCGAAGATGTGCGCTGCGGCCGGGGCGAGCTCAGCGATGATCCCGGCTGCATCCTTGTCGGCGAGCACACCGATGACCAGGCCCCATTCATCGAAGTCGAAGCTGTCGTCCAACGACTGAGCGAGTGCCTTCGCACCGTGCGGGTTGTGCGCTGCGTCCACGATCACCGTCGGCGCGATGCCGAGCAGCTGCAGGCGTCCAGGAGACGTCGCCCCCTGCAGACCATCTGTGATGATGTCATCGGCGATGCGCTGTGATGCGCCGCCGATCAGCGACTCGACCGCCGCGACAGCGAGAGCTGCATTGTGCCCCTGGTGCGCACCATATATGGGTAGGTATTCCTCGACATACAGGCCGGCCAGACCGCGGATCGTGATCAGCTGTCCGCCGACGGCGAGCTTCTGCTCCGCGAGACCGAACTCGTCGCCCTCGAACGCGATCGTTGCGTCCTGCTCTGTTGCGACACGGCGCAGCACAGCGGCCACGTCATCCGGTTGCTGCGCTGACACGACGGCTGCGCCCTGCTTGATGATTCCGGCCTTGACTTCGGCGATCTGGGTGATCGTACTGCCCAAGCGGTCGACGTGGTCGATGGCAATGGGCGTGAACACCGCGACATCGCCATCGGCGGTGTTGGTCGAGTCCCATGCGCCGCCCATGCCCACTTCGAGAACGAGCACATCGACCGGAGCATCCGATGCCGCGACGAAAGCGAGAACAGTGAGCAGTTCGAAGAAGGTCAGCGGCTCGTCGCCAGCTGTTTCGAGCTCAGCATCCACAATCCCGACGAAGGGTTCGATCTCGTCCCAGGCGTCAGCGATCGCGGCATCCGCAATGGGCTCGCCGTCGATCATGATGCGTTCGGTGAAGCGTTCCAGATGCGGGCTGGTGAACAGGCCGGTGCGCAGGCCGTGCGCGCGCAGGAGACTCTCGATCATGCGCGCGGTCGACGTCTTGCCGTTGGTGCCGGTTATGTGCACGACGCGGTACGTCTTCTGCGGATCATCGAGCAGCTCGAGGATGCGGGCGGTGCGCTCCTTGCGCGGTTGCACCCACCGCTCGCCGGCGCGAGCCAGCAGCGCGTCATACACAGCATCGGCGCGGTTGCGGTCAGACATTCTTCGCTCCCTCGATGTTCGTATCGATCGTCACGATGATGGCTGCCTTCTCTGATCCGAGCGTCGTGGCGCCACTGCAGAAGACTCCGTCGCCGGGGTTCGTAACGTTCTGCACCAGCTCATCAATGTCGTCGGTCGCCTGCACGGCAAATCCGATAGCGAGGGTCTCCCCCGCGATCAGCTCAGCGTGTGCCTGCAACGCCTCCGCGTTCGCCGCCGAGACGTTGAGTGCGAGCACGATACGGTCACTGACATCGAGACCGGCGTTCTTTCGCGCTTCCTGAACGACCCGGATGGCGTCACGCGCCATACCCTCGGATTCCAGCTCCGGGGTCGTCTGCGTGTCAAGCAGCACGAAGCCGCCGCTCGGGAGGATCGCGAGAGCTTCACCCTCGGGCCGGCCGGAGGTTTCCAAAGCCATCTCGTACTCGGATGGTTCCAGCGCGATGCCGTCGACGACGACCACGCCATCGCGTTCTTCCCAGAGCCCAGCACGTGCACCCCTGATGACGTGCTGCACCTGCTTACCCAGACGCGGGCCGGCCGCACGGGCATTGACGCTGAGGCGATGGCTGATGCCGTACTCGGCGGCTGCGGTGTCTGTGAGCTTCACCAGCTCAACGGATTTGACGTTGAGCTCATCGCGCAGGATGTCCTCGAACTGACCGAGCGAATCGGCAAGTGGTGAAACAACACTGAACCGGGCAAGCGGCAGGCGCACACGCAGCTTCTCTTTCTTACGTAGCGCATTGCCGACGTTGGAGAATTCGCGCACAGCATCCATCGCGCCATTGATGTCGTCGGCTGCGGGGAACGCATCAGCATCCGGCCAATCCGTCAGGTGCACACTGCGCCCACCGGTGAGCCCCTGCCAGACCTTCTCGCCGACCAGCGGAACGAGCGGCGCTGCCACCCGGCAGAGCGTCTCGAGTACCGTGTACAGCGTGTCGAAAGCCTCACGGCTCTTCGGCTCGTCGGTCACACCCACCCAGAACCGGTCGCGCGATCGGCGGATGTACCAGTTCGTGAGCACCTCGGCGAAATCACGCAGGCGAGCGGATGCCGTCGTCGAGTCCAGCCCCTCGAGATCGGATGCCACGTCCCGCACAAGATCGCCCAGGCGGGCGAGGATGTAGCGGTCAAGAACGTCGGTGGAGTCGGTGCGCCAGGTGGCCTCGTAGCCATCGCCGGACGCGTTCGCGTAGGTGACGAAGAAGTACCACGAGTTCCACAGCGGAAGCAGGAACTCCCGGACGCCCGCACGGATGCCCTCCTCCGTGACCGCGAGGTTGCCGCCGCGAAGAACGGAGCTCGACATCAGGAACCAGCGCATCGCGTCGGAGCCGTCACGGTCGAGCACCTCGGAGACGTCCGGGTAGTTGCGCAACGACTTCGACATCTTGTAGCCGTCACTGCCCAGGACGATGCCATGGCAGCTGACCCCGGTGAACGCAGGCCGGTCGAACAGCGCCGTCGAGAGCACATGCATCACGTAGAACCAGCCACGAGTCTGCCCGATGTATTCGACGATGAAGTCCGCCGGCGAATGCGAGTCGAACCACTCCTGGTTCTCGAACGGGTAGTGCACCTGCGCGTACGGCATGGATCCCGAATCGAACCACACATCGAAGACGTCCTCGATACGGCGCATCGTGCTCGCGCCGGTGGGATCGTCCGGATTCGGGCGCGTCAGGTGATCGATGTACGGACGGTGCAGGTCGATCTCGCCCTCGGGGTTGCGCGGCAGCGCTCCGAAATCGCGCTCGAGCTCTTCAAGCGAACCGTACGCGTCGACGCGCGGGTACTCCGGGTCGTCGCTCTTCCAGATCGGGATGGGCGAGCCCCAGTAGCGGCTGCGGCTGATCGACCAGTCGCGCGCACCCTCGAGCCACTTACCGAACTGGCCCTCCTTGACGTTTTCCGGCACCCAGGTGATCTGCTCGTTGTTCGCGAGCAGGTCGTCCTTGATGTCGGTGACGCGGATGAACCAGCTCGACACCGCCTTGTAGATCAGGGGGTTGCGGCAGCGCCAGCAGTGCGGGTAGCTGTGCTCGTAGCTCGCCTCACGGATCAGACGTCCGCTGTCCTTGATGAGACGGATCAACGGACGGTTGGCATCCATCCACAGTTCCCCGGCGACGTCGGTGACGTTCGGCAGGAACTTGCCACTGTCATCGAGGGACAGGATGGTCGGGATGCCCGCCTGATCGCTGAGCCGCTTGTCATCCTCACCGTAGGCCGGGGCCTGGTGGACGATACCGGTGCCATCGGTGGTTGTGACGTAGTCATCGACGAGGATCTGCCACGCGTTCTCGGTGCCGTACGTCTCAACGTCCGTGTAGTAGTCGAACAGCGGCTCGTAGCGCAGGCCACCGAGCTCGGCGCCGGTGATGGCGCGCTCGACGGCTGCGGATGCGGATGCCGCATCCTCGTAACCGAGCTCCTTCGCATAGCCGCCCAACAGGTCGACGGCGAGCAGGTAGCGTTCAGTGCCTTCGGCATGCGGCACGACCACGTAGGAGATCTCCGGACCCACGGCGAGCGCGACGTTGGTCGGAAGCGTCCACGGGGTCGTCGTCCACGCGAGGGCGCGAACGCCGGCGAGGCCCTGGGCCACAGCATCCGATCCCATCAGAGGGAAGGAGACCGTCACAGAGGGGTCCTGACGCATCTGGTAGACGTCGTCGTCCATGCGCAGCTCGTGGGCACTCAGCGGTGTCTCATCGCGCCAGCAGTAGGGCAGCACACGGTAGCCCTCGTAGGCGAGGCCCTTGTCGTACAGGGTCTTGAATGCCCACAGCACGCTCTCCATGTAACCGAGGTCGAGCGTCTTGTACCCGCGGTCGAAGTCGACCCAGCGCGCCTGACGCGTGACGTACGCCTTCCACTCCTCGGTGTAGGCAAGAACGGAGCTCTTCGCCTTCTCGTTGAAGACGTCGATACCCATGTCTTCGATCTCGGCCTTCTCGGTGAGTCCGAGTTGCTTCATCGCCTCAAGCTCGGCGGGAAGACCGTGGGTGTCCCAACCGAAGACACGGTCAACCTTCTTACCGCGCATGGTCTGGAAGCGCGGGAAGAGGTCCTTGGCGTATCCGGTCAGCAGATGACCGTAGTGCGGCAGCCCGTTAGCGAAGGGAGGGCCGTCGTAGAAGACCCACTCGTCGGCGCCGTCACGCTGGGCGATGGATGCCCGGAAGGTGTCGTCCTGCTTCCAGAAGTCGAGGATCTCCTGCTCGATCTGCGGGAACCGCGGGCTGGACGGAACGGCGGCGGGGCCGAAGGCTGAGGTGCCTGCGCTGGCCGAAGGGCGTGGGTAGGTCATCATGTCTCGCAGTGTCGTGGGCGGATGCTGCTTGCGAGGACGATCTTGTACAAAGACCGCGGTACCACCCCACGTGCTCTTCGACCCTTCGACAAACTCAGGGATCGATGAACCACTCTCACTGCGGCGATGACGGGCCTGCCCCGCTCGGTTCTAGTTGCAGTCACCTGCGTTCTTCCGAGAGCTCCCCGGTGATGGCCGGATCAAAGCGTGTGCGTCCATTGTACGCGCGGAGGGCGCTGCGCAGGAACTTCGCAGAACATCACGAATCTCGCAGGTTTGAGGCGAATCTCTGCGAGATTGAGGCGGTCCTGCGGGATGTGCGCTCGGGCTGCGCGGCTCAGGAACGTCGGGAAGCGAGATGCAGCCCCTGCGCAACAGCGCGCATGATGAGATCTTGCACCATGTGCCACTCATCCATCAGTTGGTCGTAGCTGATGCGGATCACGTGGTAACCCATGAGCTTGAGCTCCGCGTCATGCCGAATATCTTCGGAGCGCTGCTCGCCGACATGGTGTCCGCCATCGATCTGCAGCACGAGCCGGTCGCCGATCAAGGCATCGACACGATGTCCTGCAATCCAGATCTGCGTCCGAATGGGGAGCTTCAGCCAGCGCAGGCGCGGACGCAGATAGCTCTCGGTTCCGGCGTCCGCGAACGGCTGCACTTCGCTCAGCAGTCGACGAGCGGACGGACGAAGCGGGAGATTCCCCATCGACTCACGGGCAATCAGGCCGAGCTTGAGCGCCGATTCCCAGGTCGCCAGAGCCTGTTCGTACGGCTCACACTCCGCGATGATGGCAAGCACGTTCTCGATCGAATCCTCCAGCACCCCCGGTGGGCGGGGAATCAACGGCTTGGACCAGTGCACGCGGATGTGCGTCGGCTTCCCGCCTGCGCTCCCCGGGGTCGCCGCTACGTGCACGCCTGGGTTCTGGTCATGCACCCAGACTCCGAGCCGGCGGGCCTGCGTCACACAGGAGAGCACGACCCCGCGCTGCGCAGCCGAGACCAGCAGCGGCGACGCATCCGGCAGGGCCACCCACCCCTGCCTGATGCGCTGAATCGCACCGGCGGCAAGAGCAGCGTCGAAATCGGCACGACGAAACCCGAGATCGATCAGCGCGGACACTCGTGCGACACCGCCGAGGCGTGCGACTTCGAGGGAGATATCTCGACGTGCGCGTGGATGCATGAACGAGACTGTGGCACAGCATCGGGACAGCCGTGGCGCTCGATCACGTGTTCTGCGTAGAGGCCTGGGAACTCTCGATCTGTGCAGAACGAGTGGCGATCCCTCGCAGAACAACCCATAGTTCGCAGGAACCGCGGCGGATCGTGCGAAATTAGTGCGGTCCTGCGAAGTTCGTGCTGAGTCTTACCCCGGCACCAGGCCGAACACGGCGACGTCGTGGCGGACAGGGCCCACGGGCAGCGCGCTGCGCAGAGTTCCCTCGTGGGTGAAGCCCAGGCGTTCAGCCAGGCGGATGCTGCGGACATTGTGCGCGGCAGTACGAATCTCCGCGCGTTCGATGCCATCGGCGAACATGTCTGAGATCAGAGCTTGACAGGCCCGCAGGACAATCCCTTTGCCCTCGGCCTCAGCCGCGATCCAGTAGCCGAGCTCCCCCGTCCGGTAGTACCGATCCAGCTGCGCAGACACCGATCCGATCGGCCGCCCGTGCTGCAGCACCACCGTGGGGATGGCAGTACCGGCAATGAACCGCCGCAGCTGCTCGCTGTTCCAGTCGTCGTCCACCCCGTCAGGGTCGAGATTGTGTGCCCAGGGCTCCCACTGACGCAGCCGCTCGAGATTGGCCAGCGCAACCGGACGCACCGCCCGAGCCAGATCGGGTGTCCGCAAGGCCAAGGTGATCCCGTCGCCGAGGTCCCGCTCGAAGCCCATCAGCGGTGGTATCCGTGCATGTCGTCCTGAACGCCGTTGATCCAGATCTCATCGCCGCCATCAGGATCGGCAATGCGGATCGTGCGCGCAAAGGCCTCATCCACGACGGATGCTGCAAACCCGGCATCCCGCAATCGCGCAGCACGAGCATCGAGGTCTCCGCGTGCCTCGAACGAGAGTCCGATCCGTGGCTCTCCGGCGTGCAGTCCGATCGAGCCCCCATCACAGAGCATCTCGGTCCAGCCGCCGCGATCAGCGGCGATCCCGGCCCGGAAACCGAGCGCCTCGAGAATCGCACGCGGCTGGGTGAGGTCTTCCTGGAACCAGATCGGCTGCACGGCGATCTCGCCGGCACCGCGCTGCACCGCTCCCTCAGACACGGAGATCGAGACACCGGATGCCGCACGCACCACGAGCATCTCCCCCACGCCTTCCATCGTCATCGCCTCGACGTCGAATGCAGCAAGGGCGGATGCCGCAGCATCCGTGTCTTCGACGATGAGGTGGATCTCGGTCACACCCGGTCGGTGCTCGTCCGTCGCCCCGTGCACGGCGAGGACGCCGTCGGCGTGAAACTCGGCCCACTCCGGTGCCGGTGGGAAGGGGGCAACGAACCCGAGGGCCTCGGCCAGCGCCCACCAGCGCTCGGGCTGCGCGGTGTACAGGATCTGCTGTACGACGGTCATGACAGTTCCTCCAGGTATCCCCGCAGCGCTGCCTCGACGAGCCCAGACAGACTCGTGCCCTCATCGATTGCTCGGTGCTTGATCTCGCGGATCAACTCCGGAGGGAGATAGACGTTGAACTGCGCCTTCTTCTCGCCAGACCCACTTGCTTGCATGCTAGCAATTTAGCATGCAGTACCCGATAGCCTCGACCTATGGCCCGAGTAACCGATTCTCCTGCAGCTCCGCGACTCTCACCGCCCGATCTCCCGCCGCACCTCGAGCCAGCACGCCCCTCTCGCGGCGCCGACATTCTGCAGTCGGCGCTGGAACTGTCCGGTGACGTCGATCTCGCCCATTGTTCGCTCGAGCAGTGCACCATCACGGCCGACGCGAACAGCATCGATCTCACCGGAGCCACGATTCTCGACGTCGCCGCCACAGATCTGCGCGCCGCTTCCATCACGCTGCGCAATGCTGGCATCCGTCGTCTGCGCATCAGCGGCGGACGCATCGGGACCCTCGACCTCAGCGGCACGCGCATCAACGAACTCGAGATCCGCGACGTGCGCATCGATTATCTGACGCTCGGCGGTGCGAAGGCGACAGACGTCCTCATCACGGACGCGACCATCCGCACCCTCGATCTCCCCCAGGCCGAGATCTCACGCATGGCGTTCAGTGGATGCCGCAGCGAAGAGGTCGACCCACGCGGCCTGCGCGCCAAGGACGTCGATCTGCGCGGACTCGACGCTGATGTCTTCGTGGATGCCACGAGTCTGCGCGGCACGACGCTCACGACCTTTCAGATCCAGCAACTCGCCCCGGCGATCGCCGCGGGGCTGGGCATTCGGATCCTGGACTGAGCCCCCTGGCCTGATCAGTCAACGCCGACGAGCAGGTCCGCCAGGGATCCCAATGCGCCGATCCCGGTGAGCTCTCCTGGCAGGAGCGGTATCTCGACGAGTGGCATGTCGGGGAGCGTTTTCCGCACCGTCCCGAGGTGCCGATCTTCCAGAGAGCGACGCGCGCGCAGCAGTTCACCGGCGTCTGCGGGCGAACGTCGATTCGCAACCAGCGCCGCCACTGGCACCTGCAATTCGCGTAGGGCATCGACGACTTCGATCGTCTCGGCCACTGGCAACGCTTCAGCAGTGAACACAACGATGAACCCGGCAGTTGACGGATTACTGATCGCCTCTTGCAGCGCGTCAAAGCGCGCACGACGCGCCTGCAGCGTACGGCGCAACTGCGCGTCTGAATCCGCGGCCGGTTCCGCCCGCCCGGCCAATCCACGCATCGCCGCAGAGAAGCGTTCTGATCGATCTCGGTTGCGCAGGAGAGACTCGGTCCATCCGGACAGCTGACCGGGCAGTGCAAGCAGCCGGAGAGTATGACCCGATGGGGCGGTATCGAAGACCACGAGGTCGTATTCGTTGCGCGCCAGCTCCGCAGCCTCGGCGATCCGCTCCAGCACGGCGGACTCATGACTCCCCGGAGCATGCCGAGCACGATCGAGGTGTTCTCGCGCCTGTGCGTGCTGACGCTCGGGCAGCATGCGCAGCATGGTCTGCTCAACCGCTGCGAGGTGTCGCTCGACCGTGGCGTGCGGGTCGATCTCCATCCCGTCGACCGCGCCCGCCGGTACGTCGCTGTTCACGTCGAAGCGGGCCAGACGCACCGGCTGATCCCCGACCTGACACTCCCAGAGATGTCCAAGATTGTGCGCCGGGTCCGTGGAGACCACGAGCACTCTCGCACCCTCTCGCGCCCGGGCGAGGGCCACGGCCGAGGCCAGCGAAGTCTTCCCGACGCCACCTTTTCCGCCGAGGAACACCACACGTCTGTCGCGGATCAGATCTAACAGCATGCGACCTGATCCAACGGCGAGCGCGGCATCCCCATACGCCGATGCCACGCATGAAAGTCATCCGCGAGCATGGGCATCAGCTCGACGCTGTAGTACGCAGCAGGATCGGGTACACCCAGAGCCTCACCAAGAACGACCATCGTGAACAGATCGTCCTCATCGCGTCGCTCCCGAGCGAGAGCCTGCCGATAGGGGCCGGCGTAGTACTCCGCCAGCCCCGATTGGAAGGCGGCCCAGCGCCGGGACAGGCGCCGGGCCGCCTCTCTGTATGTCACAGATCAGACCTCCTCGCGAACCGCCTGCAGCTGTGCATCCTCATCCTCATGCTCGGGCGGCTCTTTCGCGGCTTTACGCATCGCGATGACCGCCTCAACAGCGACCCAGATGCTGGCGACGATGATAATGACGTCGAGCACGAACAGCAGCCAGTCCGGCTCGCCGGGGTTAGCGAACGCCGCGAGCTGCTCGATCGCCGCCCAGAACGACATCACGAACACCAGGACCAGCGGGATGAGCGCCACCAGCGGATTACGCCGCTTCCGGATGAGCATCACCGCGATGATCGACAGAGTAAGCGAGGCCATGAGCTGGTTTGTCGTACCGAACAGCGGCCAGATCCGCAGCCCTCCGTCTCCTCCGAGCCCCTGCGAGAAGGTCAACCCGAGCCCGAGCACCACAACAACGACGGTCGCCGGGAACTTCGTGATGCGAATCTTCATAGATTCGCCCATCTCCTGCACGACAAAGCGGAGCAGACGCATACCTGTATCCATAGTCGTCGCGGCAAACAACACCGCCATCGTCGCCAGCACTGTCGCGCTCAGCGACGCCGGAAGCCCGATACCGGTCTCCATAAGTTGCCCGCCACCCTGAACGAACGCCTCAACACCGCCAGCGCCGAAGGAGCTGTAAACCTCATTCCACTCAGCCACCGTGCGGAAGCCGCCGATCACTGCGAGAATCGTGCCCAGCGCGAGCAGCCCTTCGCCGACAGCTCCGAAGTATCCGACGAAGCGAGCGTCAGTCTCCTTGTCGAGTTGCTTCGAACTGGTACCCGACGACACCATGCCGTGGAAGCCAGAAATGGCTCCGCACGCGATCGTCACGAACAACAGTGGAATCATGCTCGGCGTACCTTCCGGTACCGCCATGTTGATCATCGGGGCGACGATCTCGGGCTTATCTGCGGTGAAGAGAGTTGCGATCAGCACCGCGCCATACAGGAGGATCAGTCCCACGAAAAGCTGCACGCCGTTGATGTAGTCGCGCGGCTGCAGCAGCACCCACACGGGCAGCAGCGAGGCGATCGCGCCGTAGACGAACAGCGCCACAATCCAGAACGTGGCCGGGCTCATCCCCAGCGTGCTTTCCGGCAGAACCACCGGCACCTGGTCACCGAGCACGATGAGTGCATACAGCGCGACGACACCGACGACGGTGATGGGAATCAGCGGCCAGCGCAGACGGTACACGGCGACGCCAACCAGCAGCGCCACGATGATCGCGCCCCATGTCGGAATGACCGCCGACGGCGTGCTGATCAGCAGGTTTTTGATGACCACGGCGAACGCTGCGATGACCATCAGGAGCAGCAGGAAGATGACGACGAGGAACAGGTTGGCTCCGCGTTTGCCGATGTACCGGGCAGAGAGCGCGCCGATTGAACGCCCCTTGTTCCGCGTAGAGGCCCACAGCGCGCCCAAGTCGTGCATTCCTGCGAAGAGCACCGTGCCGATGGTGACCCAGAGGAATGCGGGCAACCAGCCCCAGATGACAGCGATCGCGGGCCCGACAATGGGCGCGGCTCCCGCGACCGAGGTGAAGTGGTGCCCCCACAGAATGTATTTGTTGGTCGGAACGTAGTCGACGCCATCATTCAACTCATGCGATGGCGTCTTGAATGACGCGTCGAGCTTGAACACGCGCTTCGACAGATATTTGGAGTAGACGAAGTAACCGAAGACAAACATCGCGATGCCGATGAGCATCAACAATAGGGGAGTCATGAGACGTTTTCCTCTCCAGCAGCGACGGCTTTGTCACTGCGTGCTCTTACGCTAGCAAACCTGAGAGTTCCCTGATAGAGACGCGCTCAACGTCCGGCCGCCAGCAGCTCCCTGGTGAACGGATGCTGCGGTGCGGCGAACACGTCCGCCACCGGCCCCTGTTCGACGATCGCCCCGTCGAGCATGACGAGAACGTCATCGGCAACGGCCACGACGACATCAAGATCGTGCGAGATCAGCACCATTGAGAGCCCTCGTTCGCTCTGAAGCCGTTTCAACATCTGCAGCACCTTCTCGCGTACTGACGGATCCAGCGCCGAGACCGGTTCGTCAAGGATCAGCACGTCGGGCTCTGCGGCGAGCGCACGGGCGATAGCCGCTCGCTGGCGTTGTCCTCCAGACAGCTGCGCCGGTCGGCGACGCGCGAGATCCGCCGAGAGATCCACCTCGGCCATCAGCTGTGCGACGCGCGCCTTCCGTGCGTTACGCGCAACGCCGCCCGCAGCCAGTGCTTCACGCAACGAGCGGCCGATGCTCCAGCGCGGGTCGAATGCGCCGAGCGGATTCTGATGCACAAGCTGCACCCGGCTCCTGCCGCGCCAACGAATGCTGCCGGCATCCGGGGTCTCGACTCCGACGAGCATGCGGGCGAGTGTGGTCTTTCCTGATCCCGACTCCCCCACGATCCCCAGCGTCTGACCCTCGAGCAGAGTGAAAGATGCATTCGCCACGGCCGTCCTGCCAGCGAAGCTCTTCGACAGTTCGACGGCGCCCAGCACCGCGGTACCGAGTCCGAAACGATCCTCCGACCGCGGCTCATGCCGGCTGGCTGCGATCAGCATGCGGGTGTAGTCCTCGCGAGGCGCATCGAGCACCTCAGTGACGAGTCCCTGCTCGATCACACGCCCTGCTCGCATCACAAGTACGCGATCAGCGACGCGCCGAACCGCGGCGAAGTCATGACTGATAAAGACGACGGCGGTGCCAGCATCTACGATCTGGCGCATCAGCGTCAGCAAGCGCGCCTGCACAGTCGTGTCCAGCGCCGTCGTCGGTTCATCGGCGATCAGGACGGCGGGGCCTGCGGCGAGCGCTGAGGCGATGAGCGCCCGCTGACGCAGACCGCCGCTGAGCTGGTGAGGATACTCCCGTGCACGCACCTGAGGGAACGGCATGGCAACAGATTCAAGCAGTTCGACTGACCGATCACGACGCTGGGAGCGGGTCAGGTCGGTATGTATGGCCAGGGGCTCGGCCACCTCGGCCCCGATTCGGCGCAGCGGGTCCAATGAGACCAGGGCGTCCTGGGAGACCAGCCCGATGCGGTTGCCGCGCAGCGCGCGCCACTCGCGATCGCTGTGCCGCCGAGCATCCACGCCATCGACAGTGAGCGTGTGAGCGGAGACGCGAGCGGTATCGGGAGCCAAGCCCAGCAGCGCGGCCGCGGTCAGCGACTTCCCGGCCCCCGATTCGCCGACGATGGCGAGGCATTCGCCGGGAGCGACGGTGAACGAGACACCGTCGACGAGTAGCGCCCCGCCGATGGAGATCGACAGTTCCTGCACATCGAGGGCCCTCATATGCGCCTCCCTTCGGCCCGCGCCCGCAGCGTGCGGCCGACGACGGTCGCCGATATGACCGTCAGCGTGATCGCGAGTCCGGGGAAGAGGGCGATCCACCAGGCTTGCGCGAGGACGTTGCGCCCGCCGGAGAGCATCAGGCCCCATTCCGGGACCGGCTCGATCGGACCGAGACCGAGAAAGCTGAGGCCTGCGGCGGCCAGGATGCTGGAGCCGACCCCGATCGTGGCCAGCACGCTGAGTGCACCCAGCACGCCGGGGATCACGTGCCTGGTGAAAGCCGGCACGGGCGGCACACCGAGGATGCGCGCCGCTTCCACGTGCTCGGCACGCACGAGGATGCGCGTCTGCACCCGCGCCAGTCGCAGGTACACCGGGATCGCGGCGATCGTCACGGCGATCGCGATGTTGACCGGTCCGGGTCCGAGGACGGCGACGACCACGAGGGCTACGAGAAATTCCGGAAACGCCATCCAAACGTCCGCGACCCGCATGAGAACAGCATCCACTGCCCGCGGAGCGATCCCACTGAGCGCACCGATGATCAACCCGACGACCAGGGCGAGGGCTGTGGCAAGCAAGCCGATCCCGACGGAGCGCCCCGCTGCGTAGACAACGCGGGAAAAGACATCGCGTCCGCTCTGGTCGGTTCCAAACAGGTGGGCGGCGCTCGGCGCTTCGAGGGCGGCCCGTACGTCGGTGCGCAGCGGGTCGTGCGTGCGATCAATTGGGGCATCAGCGCCATCACCGCCACCACGGCAAGAACGAGCAGGGCCGCGCCGAGCAGGATGCGTCGCGACGCCGTCATACGCTCACCTGCCGTCGCTGACGCGGATCCAGCACGGGCTGCAGCAGTTCGACGAGGAGATTCACAACGACGAACACGACGGCACTGAACAGGATGATCCCGGTGATCACCGGAAGATCACGATCGGAGATCGCCGCGAGGGTCACCCGGCCGAGCCCTGGTCTCGCGAACACCGTCTCGACCAGCACAGCGCCGCCGAGCAGCGATCCGATCAGATAGGCCGTGAGTGTCAGAGCGCCCGCTGCCCCGTGCCGGAGGGTGTGGTGCATTGTCAGCCGGGTGTACCCGGCGCCGCGTGCGCGCACCGTGGTCGCGAACGGCTGGCGTTCAGCCGCCTCGATGCCATCGCGGAGCACTTGGCCAAGGAGAGCTGAGACCGGAAGAGCGAGCGTCACCGCCGGTAGCACGATGGTCGCCGGATTGCGGGTTCCGGCGACCGGGAACCAGCCGAGACCGAAGGCGAACACGCTGAGCAGAATGAGGCCGATCCAGAACACCGGCGATGACAGCACAATCAGCTCGATCCCTGCGATCACGGTCCGCGAGATCTGCCCGTGAAACAGCAGCGTCCCGCAGAGCGCGAGAATCACAGCGATGACCAGGGCCAGTGCGGTCAACTGCACGGTGGAGCCGAGCTGGCGGCCGATCACCTCGGTCACCGGCATCCGCAACTGGTAAGACTCTCCGAGGTCGCCGCGCACGAGCTGCCCGAGATAGCTCAGGTACTGCTCCCCCGGCGGGCGATCCAAACCGAGCTGAGTGCGAATACCGTCCTTGACTGCGTCACTGACCTGGGCCTGCGGCCCGAGCATCACCGAAACCGGATCGCCGGGGATGACTCGGAATGCGAGGAATGCGACGGTCGCCGCGCCCCACAAGACGACGATGACGGATGCCGCGAGCTCCGCAATCCGCGTCAGGGTGGCTCTCACCGTTCCCCCTCCGCCGAGATCAGCTGACCGTCGCCGCGTAGAACAGCGGCCGTCCGTACAGATCGTAGGCCAGGCCGTCGACGCTGTCGTTCACTGCGGTGATCAGCGACGGACTGTACAGCGGAACAATCGCGGTGTACTTGGCGTTCCACTGCTGCAGCTGCTGGTATATCGCGGTGCGCTCTTCCGTGTCGGTGGTCGCGATGCCCTGCTCTAGCAGAGCATCCACGTCCGCGTTCGACACCTGTGACGCGTTCTGGAAGCCATCGGTGTGCAGGTGGCTGCGCAGCAGGTCGCCGTCGACTCCGGAGAAGCCCCAGTCCGTCAGGTCGAAAGTCTTCGGCCCGTACTGCTCGTTGTACGCGCCCGGCTCGAGGACCTCGCGCACGACCTCGAAGCCGATGTCGGCGAGGTCGGACTGAATCGCATTGCCGAGAGCCGCCTTGTCATCGGGAACCGGCGTCCACGCGATCCAGCGCACTGACAAGCGCTCGCCGTCTTTCATCCGGATGTCGTCGGCATCGCGCTCGGTCCACCCGGCGTCGTCGAGCAGCTGATTCGCCGCATCCTGGTCGAACGGCCAACTGCCCTCGAGGGAGGCGTCATAGCCTGGCGTGGTCGAGCCGAGGATGCTCCAGGCCCGCGGGAACTGGCCGAAGAAGATCTCCTCCACTGCTGCGTCGATGTCAATGCCACGCGCAAACGCCTGCCGCACCTTCTGATCTGCGAACACCCCGTACTTCTCATTGAGGTACAGCGAGTACGGCAGGCCGGGGTACTCAAGAGACTCGACAGTCAGCGTGTCGGGAAGCGTGGCGGCGAGGTTCGGCGGCAGATTGCTGGCGAGGTCTGCCTCCCCGCTCTCCACGACTCCGGCACGCACTGAGGCCTCAGGCAGAATCTCCACGCGCAGGGTCTCGAACTTCGCAGCCTCTGCACCATCAGGGCCCCACGCATAGTCGGGGTTGCGGGTGTAGACGAGCTCTTGATCGGGCGTGTACGCGGTGAGCTCGAAGGGACCGGTACCCACCGTCACGTCGGGTCCGCCGGCCTTTAGCTGATCGGCAGAACTTTCCAGTACAGCTGGCGAGTAGAACCCGAGCTGCGCGGTGCTCGCAGCCTGCAGGAACGGCGAGTACGGCTGAGTGAAGTTCACCTCCACGGTGAACTCGTCGATGACTTCGGTGCCCGCGTAGAAGTCAGCGCCAAGCATGCTGGCGGCCTGCGCGGATGCCGTCTCCGGATCGACGATGCGGTCGAAGTTCGCTTTGACCGCATCGGCGTTGAAGGGCTCACCATCATGGAAGGTGACATCGTCGCGGAGCTCGAAGGTGTAGCTGGTGGCATCCTCGGAGACCGTCCAGTCCGCAGCGAGCCACGGTGAGAATGACCCATCAGCCTGCTGGGAGACCAGAGAATCCAGGACGACCCGCTGCACCATGCCAGACACGTCGAGCTGACTGGTCTGCGGGTCCATGTGACCGGCCGAGAGATTCGCTCCCTCGATGGCCCAGACGACCTCGCGGTTCGAAGCCGCTGGCGGATCGTTCACCGTGCCCGTGCAGGCACTGAGGGCGAGTGCGGCAGCAGCGGCGAGCGCGGTGATGGGCAGAATACGACGCACGAGTGGAGTGGGCATGCGGGTCCTCAGAAAAGGTGAAGGGGTCGACCCAGTCTACTCGCAATTGTTGGACTCGGTCGAACTAGCCCCCGCTCCACCGCGCTCACTCTTCGTTAGACTGGTCAGCACATTCCACACTCAGGCACGCTCACACAGTGCCGCATACATCGCGCAAGGAGACCTTCATGGCCGCGTCCACTCAGAATCAGATCCCTGAAAAGCCCGTCCTCGAAGGTCTCGAAGCGAAGTGGGACGGCACCTGGTCCGCGCAGGGCACTTATCTGTTCGATCGCGTCCGCGCAGCAGAGCTCGGTCGCGAGGGCGTTTACTCGATCGATACACCTCCGCCGACGGCATCCGGTTCTCTGCACATCGGACACGTGTTCTCGTACACGCACACCGATGTGAAGGCGCGCTACGAGCGCATGCGCGGCAAGAGCGTCTTCTACCCCATCGGGTGGGACGACAACGGCCTGCCCACCGAGCGCCGCGTGCAGAACTTCTACGGAGTGCGCGTCGATCCGACCCTCCCCTACGACTCCGATTTCACTCCTCCGTTCGAGGGCAATGCGAAGAGCCTGAAGGCCGCCGACCAGCAGCCCATCAGCCGCCGCAACTTCATCGAACTGTGCGAGCGCCTCACGATCGAAGACGAGAAACAGTTCGAAGAGGTCTTCCGCCAGCTTGGCCTCAGCGTCGACTGGACCCAGACATACCGCACGATCTCAGATGAGACGATGCGCCAGAGCCAGCTCGGCTTCATCCGCAACCATGAGCGCGGCGAGGCATACCAGGCGCTCGCCCCGACGCTGTGGGACGTCGACTTCCGCTCCGCCATCGCACAGGCGGAGCTCGAAGATCGCGAACAGCAGGCCGCCTTCCACCGACTCGCCTTCCACAAGACCGACGGCACCGGCGACATCCACATCGAAACCACCCGCCCCGAGCTTCTCGCGGCATGTGTCGCGCTCGTGGCGCACCCGGATGATGAGCGTTACCAGTCGTACTTCGGCCAGACCGTGCGCACCCCGCTGTTCGATGTCGAGGTTCCGGTGCTCGCGCATCATCTCGCCCAGCAGGACAAGGGGTCCGGCATCGCGATGGTCTGCACCTTCGGTGATGTGACCGACATGATCTGGTGGCGCGAGCTCGACCTGCCGATCCGTGCGATTCTGGGTCTGGACGGCCGCGTGATCGCCGATGCTCCGGAGGCGATCGTTTCGGATGCCGGCAAGAGCGCCTATGCCGAATTGGCAGGCAAGACCGTCTTCAGCGCCAAGAAGCGCATCGCCGAACTGCTCGAGGAGTCCGGCGAGCTGCTGGAGGTCTCCAAGCCCTTCAACCACGCCGTGAAGTTCTTCGAGAAGGGCGACCGCCCGCTGGAGATCGTGTCGACGCGTCAGTGGTACATCCGCAACGGCGCCCGCGACGAGAAACTGCGCGAGCAGCTCATCGACCACGGACGCCAGATGCAGTGGCACCCGGACTTCATGCGCGTGCGCTACGAGAACTGGGTCGGCGGTCTCACCGGCGACTGGCTCGTTTCTCGCCAACGCTTCTTCGGTGTGCCGCTGCCGGTCTGGTACGGCCTGGACGCGAACGGTGACCGCGACTACGACCGCGTCATCATGGCTTCCGCCGAGCAGTTGCCGGTTGACCCGACCGTGGATGTGCCGGTCGGTTACGCCGAGGATCAGCGCGGCCAGGCCCTCGGCTTCGAGGCCGAGGTCGACATCCTTGACACCTGGGCCACCTCGTCTCTGACGCCGCAGCTGGCGGGCGGATGGCAGCGCGATGAGGAACTGTGGAACCTGGTTGCACCCTTCGACGTGCGCCCGCAGGGACAGGACATCATCCGCACGTGGCTGTTCTCGACGATGCTGCGCTCGACGCTGGAAGACCAGCGCTCGCCGTGGCAGCACGCGTCGATCTCCGGCTTCATCGTCGACCCCGACCGCAAGAAGATGTCGAAGTCCAAGGGCAATGTGGTCACCCCGGCCGACATTCTCGAGAAGCATGGATCGGATGCTGTTCGCTACTGGGCGGCCTCCAGCCGCCTCGGTGTGGATGCCGCCTTCGACCCGCAGAACCCGACGCAGATGAAGATCGGTCGCCGCCTGGCGATCAAGATCTTGAACGCGGCGAAGTTCGTCCTGTCGTTCCCGGTTCCCGAAGGTGCCGAGGTCACGCACGCTCTGGATGCTTCGATGCTCGCCACGCTCGATGGTGTCGTCGCCGAAGCCACCAAGGCGTTCGACGCGTTCGATCACGCCCGCGCACTGGAGATCACTGAGTCGTTCTTCTGGACGTTCTGCGACGACTACCTCGAGCTGGTCAAGGAGCGCGCCTACGATCAGACCGACGTCGGACAGCCCTCAGCTGCGCTCGCACTGCGGATCGCCCTGTCGACGCTGCTGCGGCTGCTCGCCCCCGTCGCGTCCTTTGCGACGGAAGAGGCCTGGTCCTGGTTCGAGGAGGGCTCGATCCACACCGCTGCCTGGCCGACCAGTGGTGACCTTGCCGGCGGCGACGCATCCGTGCTCACCGCCGCCAGCGCCGCTCTCATCGGCATCCGTCGGGCCAAGACCGAGGCGAAGGCCTCGCAGAAGACGCCGGTATCACGCGCCGTGATCGTCGCCCCCGCCGAGACCCTCGAGTCCATTCGCGCGGCCGCAGATGATCTCCGGGCCGTTGGCCGCATCGCCGAGTTGGAATTCGTCGAGGGCGCTGAACTCGCTGTCACCGAGATCGAGCTGGTTCCTGTGGAGGAGAGCTGATGCAGCTGGGTACGCGTTGGGCGGCGGGATCGGATGCTCCGGCATCCGTCCCCGCTGTCCTGCGTCCAGCGATCACTGAAGTGGAGGCCCGCGGTCTCGCCGGGCACTGGACGCTCACCTGGCTCGAGGGCCGTCCGATTGCAGAGTTGGATGCCGGGTGGGAGGTCTTCGTGACCGCCACCGGCGAGGTGATTGCGCGTGAGTTCGAGGACTGACGACCTCAGCGCAGTGGCAGGCCCATGTGCAACAGGGCATGGTCAGTGGCGCGCGGATCAGGCTTGCGAGTCTGTTCCGCTTTGATCGCTGCGAGCATCGCCTCTCGCCGATCCTGTCGACGCTCTACTCTGCGGGTTGCCCAACGCGTCATCGCATCGGCCAGCCTGATGGAGCCCCGCTCGAGAGCGTTCGCTCCGCGCGGCACGGGAGATGTACGGGTGACTGCGACAGCGCTCATGATGCGGACTCCTTGTTCGTCGTATGACTCTTCAGTGGGAAGACGTCGGCTCGAACACTGACCCGCCGCACACCCTCGCCCTTCTGATCCCGATACTGTTCAGCAGCCTCGTCGATGAGCGCCTCGATCTTCTTCGTGAGTTCGATGGTCTGCTCTGCGGTCATGCTGATCCCGCTGGTCATCGAGGTGCTGGCACCCCTCCATTCGACCGGCTCTTTATCAATGCGCCCGGTGAAGAACTCCATGAGCTCGTCATGCCGGCGGCGATGCACCTCTGCGACCGCGACCTGGAGTGCGGCTTCCCCCGAGGGTGAGCCCTGCACCGCGCGGGAGTCGTAGACGATCCCGCCCACCGGCCGCTCCCACCAGCGCTCTCGGCCTGCCCTGACACCGTCGACCTCACGGATCAGGTCGTGGCTGGCCAGCGACCGCAGGTGGTAGCTGGTCGCACCGGACGACTCCCCCAGTATTTCAGCGAGCGTGCTGGCGGTCTGCGGTCCCTCATTCGCGAGGATGTCGAAGATCCGCACCCGCAGCGGGTGCGACAGTGCCCTGAGTGCACCAGCATCCAGAACGCGACGTTCTGCTGCAGCGGGGGTCTTCTTTGCTTCGCTCATAATGCAAAGATATCCTTGCAAGGCTTTCTTTGCAAGCTTTATTTTGCAATCGTTTCTTTGCACGACACCATGCGCGCGCGTCGTAGGCTCGTTTTATGACCGATGCCGCGAACCCGCTCCTGACGCCGTCCGCTCTCCCCTATGCACTTCCGGACTATGCCGCGATTCGCCCCGAGCACTATCTCCCCGCTTTCCAGGCCGCGTTCGAAGAGCACCTCAATGAGATCGCCGCGATCACCCGCGTGCGATCGATGCCCACATTCGAGAACACAATGATCCCGCTCGAGCAGGCGGGAGCCCTGCTCGAGGCCGTTGCACACGCCTTCTACACGGTGAGCTCCGCGGACGCTACCGACGAGATCCAGGCGATCGACGAAGAGTTGGCGCCCCTGATGGCCGCTCATGAAGACGCCATCCGGCTTGACGCTCAGCTGTACTGGCGTGTGAAGAACATGTACGAGCAGCTCGATCAGCTCGACCTCGATGGCGAGAGCCGATACCTCGTGGAGCGGCACTACCGTGAGATGACGCACGCTGGCGCTGGACTGGATGAAGCCGCAAAGGCCCAGCTGACCGCGCTGAACCAGAAGCTGTCGATGCTGACGACGATGTTCGAGAAGAATCTGCTGGCCGATACCAACGACCTGGCTGTGCTCTTCGAGAGCGCGGAGGAGCTGGACGGCCTTTCCGAAAGCGAGCTGTCCGCGGCATCTCGGGCAGCGAGCGAACGCGGCGCTGATGGCGGCTACCTGATCTCGCTGCCGCTATTCACCGGGCATCCGTATCTCGCTTCGCTGACGAACCGCGAGAGCCGCAGACGGATCATGGCCGCATCGCGCTCGCGCGCCACGCGCAACAATGCCAACGGCAACCAGGCCACCCTCACGGAGATCGTCGCCGTGCGCGCAGATAGAGCTCAGCTGCTCGGATATTCCTCGCACGCCGCCTACGTCACCGCTGATGAGACAGCTGGCACACCGGAGGCCGTGTCGGAACTGCTGCACCGGCTGGCCCCTGCCGCGGCAGCCAACGCTCGCACTGAGCAGGCTGCCCTGCAGGCGATCATCGACGAGACAGAAACCGATCCTTTCACCCTTGAGGCGCACGACTGGGCGTTTTATACCGAGAAGGTGCGCACCACAAAGTACGACATCGATACGGCCGCGCTGCGGTCCTGGTTCGAGGCGGAGCGCGTCCTGCAGGACGGCGTGTTCTTCGCCGCAACGCAGTTGTACGGCGTGACGTTCGTCGAACGCGACGATCTTGTCGCGTACCATCCGGGTGCGCGGGTATTCGAGGTGCACAATGCCGGCGGCAGCGCGCTGGGGCTCTACATTCTCGATCTCTACACCCGGGACTCCAAGCGCGGCGGTGCGTGGATGAACCCGATTGTCAGCCAATCCGCGCTGCGCGGCACAGCGCCCGTCGTCGTGAACAACCTCAACGTGTCACAGCCGGGAGATGGGCAGCCGACGCTGCTGACGCTCGATGAGGTGACGACGCTGTTCCACGAATTCGGGCATGCGCTGCATGGGCTATTCGCGACAGTCAACTACCCGCATTTCGCGGGCACCAATGTGTTCCGTGATTTCGTGGAGTTCCCCAGCCAGGTCAACGAGATGTGGATCCTGTGGTCGGAAGTGCTCGACAACTATGCGCGGCATTTCGAAACCGGCGAGGCTCTGGATGCTGCGGTCGTCGAGCGGCTGCGCGCGACAGAGACCTTCAACCAGGGGCACGACACGAGTGAATATCTCGCCGCTGCCTGGCTCGATCAGGCCTGGCATCGGCTCGCGGCTGACGAGTCGGTTTCGGATGTCGCGGCATTCGAGGCGGCAGCGCTTGCTGAGATCGGGCTAGACAATCCGGTCGTCCCCACCCGCTACTCCTCGACGTACTTCGCGCACATCTTCTCGGGCGGGTACAGCGCGGGTTACTACTCCTACATCTGGAGCGAGGTACTCGACGCCGACACCGTGGAGTGGTTCCGTGAGAATGGCGGGCTCACCCGCGAGAACGGCGACCGTTTCCGCGCAAGGCTGCTCGGTGTCGGCGGCTCAAAGGATCCGCTGGATGCATACCGTGACTTCCGCGGCCGCGACGCCGATATCGCGCCGCTGCTGAAACGCCGCGGGCTGGACGGGTGACACAGATCGACGCGATCCCCTAGCGCTCTCGCGCTGATGGGCGACTCACTCAGAATTTTCAACGTGGATCGTCGCTGACGGGCACAGTTCCGCCGCTTCGCGAACCGCCGCCCATTCGGATTCTGGCGGGTTCGCGTCGAGAAGCCGGACGAACCCGCCGTCTTCGTCCCTGTTGGCGAACACCCGGGGCGCAGTCCTACTGCAATGCGCCGAGGCGATACAGGTGGTCGGGTGCACGGTGACCTTCATGATCTCTACTCTCGTTGTCGTGGTTGCTCATCCGCGATACTCGCGGACCAGCGGACAGGTATACGGGTCACGGTTCATGTGCCCCACCTGGTTCAGGTAAGCGAGAATCGTCCGAAACGACTGACTGAGTGTGGCTTCTTCGTAGGGGATGTCGTTGGCCGCACAGTGTCTGCGGACGATCTTCTGCAGGGCAGGAAGACTCGGTCGCGGCGCCTTCGGGAACAGGTGGTGCTCCACCTGATACTCCAGGCCTCCCATGAAGAAGTGCACGAGCGGACCACCGCGCACGTTCCGCGACATGCGCACCTGGCGCCGCAAGAAGTCGATTTTCGCGTCATGCGGAACCGTGGGCATCCCGATGTGGTTGGGCGTGAACGCACCGCCGAGGAGGAATCCGAACACGGCCACCTGCACCGCCGCGAAGGCCGCAGCCATGAGCGGCGGAAGGACAAGGAAGAGGAACGCGAGAAAGCCGACGATGCGGATTCCGACGAAGAGGATCTCCGTCCAGCGATGCGTCACATTCTTGCCGACGAGGATCGTCTTGACCGAGTCAACATGAAGGGAGAACCCTTCGAACAAGAGAAGCGGGATGAAAAAGAATCCCTGGAATCGGCCGATCCGTGACAGGAATCCCGTACGCCCATCAGTGCCTTCTGGGGTGAAGGAAAGCACGCCCGCCCCCACATCCGGATCCGAACGCTCCTTGTTCGGATTTGCGTGATGACGACCATGCTTGTCGACCCACCAGCCGTAGCTGAGGCCGGTGAACAGACCCGCGAGAACCCGGGCTGTCCAGTCGTTCCAGCGACGTGACTCGAACATCTCCTGGTGAGCCGCCTCATGACCGAGGAAGCCGAGTTGCGCCATGCACAACCCGAGCAGCGCTGCCAGGATCAGCTGGAACCAGGTGTCTCCGAGAAGAATCACGCCTACGAGAATCACCACTGCCGACAGCATCCAAAAGAGCATCATTGCCCAGTAGAAGCCGTAACGCCTGCGCATCAGATCGGCCTCATTCACCTCTGCCGCAAGTTGATGGTAGGCCTCCGTATACCGCTCGTCATGCATCGTTGCTCCTGTGATCACCGCCAGCGCAGTACAAATACAACATCTGTCGATGCTAACCAGTGGCGCTCGAATGATGCCACCCCTGGACCCGTTGCTGCGGGACAGGGATACTACGCACTCAGAGCAGTCCGAGCCCGGAGGCGAACTCGCGCATCCTCGTCGCCATTGCCTCCGGCACCTCGGCGATCGCGAAATGCCCACCCTCCGGCATCCGTCCGAAGGAACGCAGGTCGCGGTAATACGCCCACGCAACGCTCTCGGGGTAGTCATACTCGTGCCGCTGGATTGCGACTGCGGCTGGCACCTCGACGGGAGGGATGCGCTCATACTCGCCGCCGTCGAAGTAGCTTCGGAAAGAGGTTGCAATGCTCTGCGTCGACCAGTAGATCATCGCCTCGGTGAGGATGCGATCGCGCGAGATCCTGCGCTCGAGCAGCTCTGGTCGAGCCGTCGGAGTATCGCTCCATTCCACAAGTTTCTCGGTGATCCATGCGATGAGACCCGCCGGAGAATCGTTCAGAGCCGCGGCAAGCGTGTCCGGACGTGTCCCCTGGACATGCCCGTAGGCACCGTCCGGACCGCCGCTGGCAGCGAGGCGTGCAAAGAACGCGCGAGCGGCCGGGTCTTCCGCGTGCGCCCGTTCCTCATCCGTGCCGAAATGCGCATGTGTCGCGAAGATGCCCTGCACGCTTTCAGGGTACGTCGCCGCGATCAGATCGCTCACGTTGGCGGAGAGGTCCTCTCCGTAGGTGAGATACCGTTCGTAGCCCAGTGTGTCGCTCATCAGCGAGTGCATCAGCCGAGCCATCACGCCCTCTGACATGGTTCCGTCGTACGCAGCAGAGAATGCGAATCCGGGCAAGCTCGGGACGACCACGTGGAAATCAGGAAGCAGCCGAGCGAACTCGAGCTGAAGCGCGAAGGTGTGCGGCCACCCATGCATCACCAGCAGCACAGGAGCATCAGCGCGTTCCGAGCGCAGATGAACGAAATGAATATCGGTGCCCTCGACCTCGGCGATGAACTGGGGGTGCTCATTCAACCATCGCTCGCGCGCGCGCCAGTCAAACACGGCCCAGGCTTCGACGAGCTCGCGCAGATAGGCCGCCGACAGCCCGGACTGCGGGCGCCGGGGTGAGTCCGCAAGCAGGCGCGCATGCAAAAGCCGCTCGCGCAGGTCATCGATGATGCCATCAGAGATCGAGATTCGGAAGCTTCGCATGGCGTCACCTTAGACCGGAGCGCCGACATCCGAGGCGATGAGCTGTGTCTGCGGAATCAGAGTGGCGGCGCGGTATACAGCTGCGTCGAGCAGCCTTGCTCACCAGGTTGGAGCCAGGTCTGGTCGTACGAGGGGGCGAGCAGAGCCCCCGTTGCATCCTTGACCCGCAGAATGCAACCCGTCCCCGGTCGCACGCCGACGGCAACGACAACCTCTCCCGCTTCGGTTTTGACGACCTCGATCGTGAACTCCTCCCCCGGAAACTCGGCGCGCAAGCGGTCGGCCACTGTCGAACCGGGAGCGTCTATCAGGATTTTTTCCACCCGCTCCGCGGCGCCGTCTGGGAGGACCGGGCGGTTCGAGGCCGGGGGTGTTCGCGGTTCTGGAAGACCGTCGCACGGGATCATTTCCAAGCGGACATCCTCACCTAGCGCAATCGTGTAGCGGTAGCACTGCACGGCCGACCCGGCCGAGTTGAACGGTCCGTAGTATCCACCGATGGAGTTCTCCGTGACGCTTGCGCTGAGGCGGGCTTCGATCGTGCCTGTCTGCTCGAGTCCGATCGCCCCCGTCCAAGTCAACGGTTCGACCGTCGCAGCACGCGAATGGAATCTTTCGGCGGCCACCGTCTCTGCATCAATCGGCTCACGGATGCCGTCAAGGTCCTGAGCCAGAGCACGAGCGACGTCCTCGACCCGCGCGGCAGCAAGCTCGTCACCATCCCGATCTCGCATAGCTGAGATGAGGATGACCACGAGGACGACCGCGACGACCACGACCGTCAGTACCGCAATCGCGAAACTCACCCCCAACTTTCGCACGAGCGGGCTCATCGCCACCTCAGCAGCTGCATCGCCTTGTACCAGGTGAGCTGATGGAAACTCTGCAGCAGCCGCTCGCCGGCCTTTGCCAACGGCACGACGCGTACGGAAATGAGTTCGCCGGCATCGAGCGATTGTGCCGCCACCTGTGTACAGTCGCGAGCGAGGAAGTGGTGAACGCGGTTCGTATGGTTGCCGAAGTTCGCCCAGGTGGCGCCGAGGTCAATGATCTCGCTTGCTTCGCAACCTGTTTCCTCGCGAAGCTCCCTCGCCGCAGCGTCCTGCGGCAACTCTCCGGCATCGACCGCTCCACCGATCGTGCCGAGCGCCATGACGCCCGCGCCGTGTCGGTACTCCTCGACGAGCATCGCATCACCGTCGGCGTTCAGCGCGAGGACCGAGATCCACTCCGCTGGCTCCATTACGTAGTACGGCGCGATTGTGCGACCGGCGGCATCCAGGCACGTGTCTGCACGCAGTCGGATCCAACGATCGGCCACGACGATCTCGGAATCAACCACCGTCCACGGCGCAGGCTGTACCCGGGCCGCAGTCATCGTCCGCTCAGGCGCTCTTGCGCTTGCGCTCCAACACGACCGTGGGTGCCGCGCCATCGTCAACAGCCTCGCGGGTGACAATGACCTTCTTCACGTCTTCCGCCGACGGAATCTCGAACATGATCGGGCCGAGCACATCTTCCAGGATCGCACGCAGACCGCGCGCACCTGTCTTGCGCTCCACTGCAAGATCGGCGATCGAGCTCAGCGCATCGTCGTCGAACTCGAGCTCCACACCGTCGAGCTGGAACATGCGCTGGTACTGCTTGACCAGGGCGTTGCGAGGGCCCGTGAGGATCTCGATCAGCGCCTTCTGGTCGAGCGGCGTGACCGATGCGACCACCGGCAGTCGACCGATGAACTCGGGAATCAATCCGAACTTGTGCAGATCCTCGGGCAGCACCTCGCTGAACAGATCGAGGTCTTTGCTCTTGTCATGCAACGGTGCACCGAACCCGACGCCGTGCTTGCCTACCCGCGAGGAGACGATGTCTTCCAGCCCGGCGAAAGCACCAGCGACGATGAACAGCACGTTCGTGGTGTCGATCTGCAAGAACTCCTGATGCGGGTGCTTGCGACCGCCCTGCGGTGGCACCGCCGCGACAGTCCCCTCGATGATCTTCAGAAGCGCCTGCTGCACGCCCTCGCCGGAGACGTCACGAGTGATCGACGGGTTCTCCGACTTGCGAGCGATCTTGTCGATCTCGTCGATGTAGATGATGCCCTGCTCGGCACGCTTCACGTCGTAGTCGGCGGCCTGGATGAGCTTCAGGAGAATGTTCTCGACGTCTTCACCCACGTAACCTGCTTCGGTAAGCGCTGTGGCATCGGCGACGGCGAAGGGTACGTTGAGCCGCTTGGCCAGAGTCTGCGCAAGGTAGGTCTTACCGCAGCCGGTGGGGCCGATCATCAAGATGTTGCTCTTCGCGATCTCGACTTCGTCGGCCTTCTGCTCGGCGAGCTGCAGGGTGCCATGCGCACGAACGCGCTTGTAGTGGTTGTAGACGGCGACAGACAGCGAGCGCTTGGCCTGCTCTTGTCCGACGACGTATTCCTCGAGGAAGCTGTAGATCTCGCGCGGCTTGGGCAACTCGAAGTCCGCGACGCCCTCGGCCGAGGATTCCGCCATGCGCTCTTCGATGATCTCGTTGCACAACTCGACGCACTCGTCGCAGATGTACACACCGGGGCCAGCGATCAGCTGCTGCACCTGTTTCTGGCTCTTTCCGCAGAATGAGCACTTGAACAGGTCAGCGCTTTCACCGATTCGGGCCATGCGCGTCCTCCTTGGGGAGACTGAGAAACTCCTTCGAGCCTAACCGCTACCTCCGACACTGCGCCGCATTGGCACGGTCGGAGCGCACACTCCCGTGTCGATTGTCAGTAGTCGCTGGCTGCCTCGACGTCTTCGACGATTGCGCGGGTGCTCGAGACGCCCAGGCGTGTCGCGCCCGCGGCGATCATGGCCTCGGCAACCTCACGCGTGCGAATTCCGCCGGAAGCCTTAACCTCGAGACGGTCGCCGACGGTGCTCTTCATCAGCTCGACCGCATGAACGGATGCTCCACCCGCCGGGTGAAAACCGGTCGATGTCTTCACGAAATCCGCTCCGGCGGCTTCTGCCGCGCGGCTGACGGCCACGATGGCCTCATCGCTGAGCGCCGCCGATTCCATGATCACCTTGAGCACGATGGGCGCGGGAGCAGCTTCCCGGACGGCGCGGATATCGGACTCCACTCGGGCGTAGTCAACATCGATCGCGGCTCCGATGTCGATGACCATGTCAAGCTCGTCGGCACCCTGTGCCACCGCAAGCGCAGCCTCTGCAGCTTTGATCTCTGAGTGGTGCTTACCGCTGGGGAAACCGATCACGACAGCCAGCTTCAATCCCTCGGGCAGATCGATCGGGAGCATCGACGGCGACAGGCACACACTGTAAGCGCCGAGCTCGGCTGCCTCTGCAATGGTCGCGGCGACATCAGCTCGGGTTGCCTCCGGCTTCAGAAGAGTGTGGTCGGCGTAACGCGCGAGGTTCTGCGTCATGAGTGTTCTCCTTGAGATCTGGATCGGACAGAAGTGGGTCATCGGCACGATGGCCGATGACCCACATCTCGATTAGGACCGCTTACGCGTCGTCAACACCTGGTCAACGACACCATAGTCAAGAGCCTCAGCCGCGGAGAGAATCATGTCGCGGTCGATGTCCTTGTTGACCTGTTCAACGGGCTTGCCTGTGTGCTTGGCCATGGTCTCTTCGAGCCACGTGCGCATGCGCAGGATCTCGGCTGCCTGGATCTCAATGTCCGACGCCTGACCGTGCCCTGCTTCACCCATTGCCGGCTGGTGCATCAGCACGCGGGCGTTGGGCAGAGCGAGCCGCTTGCCTGGTGCTCCTGCTGCCAGCAGCACCGATGCGGCAGAGGCCGCCTGGCCGAGAACGACAGTCTGAATCTGCGGCGCAACGTACTGCATCGTGTCGTAGATCGCCGTCATCGCGGTGAAGGATCCACCGGGTGAGTTGATGTACATCGTGATGTCACGCTCGGCGTCCTGGCTCTCGAGCACCAAGAGCTGCGCCATGACGTCGTCAGCGGAGACGTCGTCGACCTGTACGCCCAGGAAGATCACGCGATCTTCGAAGAGCTTGTTGTACGGATCCTGACGCTTGAAGCCGTACGCCGTGCGCTCCTCGAACTGCGGGAGCACGTAGCGGCTGGAGGGCAGGTTGCCAGCGGATTGGAAAGTAGGGGTGTACATAGATATCCTCTCGAATCCGTTATTCAGCCGAGTCGGCGGTGCCGCCGCCGCCAATGACATCGGAGGCCGACTCGCGAATGTGATCGACGAAGCCGTACTCGAGCGCCTCAGCTGCTGTGAACCAACGGTCACGGTCACCGTCTTCGTTGATCTGCTCGACGCTCTTCCCGGTCTGTGCGGCCGTGATCTCGGCCAGACGGTTCTTCATCGAGACGATCAACTGGGCCTGCGTCTGGATGTCACTCGAGGTGCCACCAAAGCCACCGTGCGGCTGGTGCAGCAGAACACGGGCGTTGGGCGTGATGTACCGCTTGCCCTTGGTCCCAGCAGTGAGCAGCAGCTGCCCCATGGACGCCGCCATGCCGATGCCGACCGTGACGATGTCGTTGGGCACGAACTGCATCGTGTCGTAGATCGCCATACCCGCGGTGATCGAGCCACCGGGCGAGTTGACGTAAAGATAGATGTCCTTCTCCGAGTCCTCTGCGGCGAGAAGAAGAATCTTCGCGCAAATCTCGTTGGCGTTATCGTCACGCACCTCTGACCCCAGCCAGATGATGCGGTCCTTCAGCAGTCTGTCAAAGACGCTTGTCGCGACAAGGGGTTCTGCAGCCATTTCAGCTCCTGTTTCCGTGTTCGGTGATTCGAATCTACCGGCGCACGCGCCGCGCTCAGGCCGTGTTCGCCGTCGGCATATCAGCGTGGCGCACCAGATGAACGATCGCCGAGTCAGCAAACCGGTTCAGACGCCGGTAGCGTCGAGGTATGAGTGATACCGCACCCCTGCTCGGACTGCTGCTCGATGTCGATGGCCCGATCGCCAGCCCTGTGACCCGCACGGTCGCGATCCGGTCGATTGTGACCGATCTGGTGGAGCTTGCCGGCGCTGGCATCCCGATCGTTTTCAATACCGGACGCTCCGACGCTTTTCTGCGCGAGGAAGTCGTCATGCCGCTTGTCGCCGCCAGTCTTCCCGAGCATGCGCGGGTTTTCGCCGTGTGCGAGAAGGGTGCCGTGTGGTTCGCCATCACTCCCGAAGGTGCTGGCGAGATCGAGGTGTCGCATGAACTCGCGGTTCCGGCATCCTACGCAGAATCGATCGAAAAGCTCGTCGGGGAGCGATTCGATGATCACATGTTCTTCGACCGCACCAAGCGCGCCATGGTTTCGATCGAGCAGCACACGAGTATCGACAACGCCGCCTACAAGGTGCGACAAGTTGAGTTCGACGCCGCGGCCTTCGATGAGATGGGCCGGCACGATCTCGGTATCGAACACAATGGCGTGATCGCGGCGGATGCTGTCGGCGACGTCGGGTACCGCATCGACTCGACGATCATCTCCACCGATATCGAATCGGTCCGGCTCGGCAAGGATCTCGGCGCAATGCGCGCGATCGAGATGCTGCTGCCGAATGGCCCGCTGCCTCAGCAGTGGCGCACGGTGGGCGACTCGCGCACCGACTACGCGATGGCCGACTGGCTACACGAGCAGGGCTTCGTTGTTGCTCATGTCGATGTGCGGCCGGCCGATGGCATTCCGGAGACGCCCTACCCCGTACTGACCGCCGGAGAGTTGATCCACGACGAAGCAGGGGCTGCGTTCCTCACGCGCTGGGTCGAGATGGTGCGCGGCACGGCCACGCACGATACCGACGTGCGCTGAGCTCCTCGAGAGCGAGTTCGTTCTCGAAGCTTCACGCTTCAACGCGAAAGGACGGATGCCGAAGCATCCGTCCTTTCGTCAAATTTCAGCGCGATTACTCGGCTGCGTCAGCCTTCTTCGCCGGAGCCTTCTTGGCGGCCGGCTTCTTCGCAGCGGGCTTCTTCGCGGCCGGCTTCTCGTCAGCAGCCTCAGCGTCAGCAGCCTTCTTGGCAGCCGGCTTCTTGGCGGCGGCCTTCTTCGCCGGAGCCTTCTTCACAGCAGGCTTCTCATCGGCGGAAGCGTCAGCCGACTCAACAGCCTCGTCCTCGTCATCGACGGCGACCAGGCTCGACAGGTCCACGGGCTTGCCGTTGGTGTCGACCACGTTGACCTTGCCCAGAGCAATCGCGAGCGCCTTGTTGCGGGCGACCTCGCCGACCAGTGCGGGCAGCTGGTTCGAGGACTGCAGCGCCTCGACGAACTCCTGCGGAGCCATGCCGTACTGCGCAGCGGACTGGATCAGGTACTGGCTCAGCTCTTCCTGCGAAACCTGCACGTCAGCCTGCTCGGCGATCGTGTCGAGGAGGACCTGCGTGCGGAACTGCTTCTCGCTGGCCTCGGTGACCTCAGCGCGGTGCTCGTCATCCTCGAGGCGGTTCTCACCTTCGAGGTGGTTGTGCACCTCGTCTTCGATGAGCTGCGGCGGAACGGGGATTTCAACCTTCTCGAGCAGCGCCTCGATGAGCTTGTCGCGTGCGGCCGAGCCCTGTGCGAAGACGGCCTGCTCGCTCACGCGCTCGGCGAGGCTGTCGCGCAGCTCAGCGATGGTGTCGAACTCACTGGCGATCTGAGCGAAGTCGTCGTCTGCCTCAGGAAGCTCGCGCTCCTTGACAGCCTTGACGGTCACGGATACCTCTGCCTCGGCGCCGGCGTTGTCGCCACCGACGAGCTTCGAGCGGAACGTCGTGTCCTCGCCAGCGGTGAGCGACTCAACGGCGTCATCGATGCCCTCAAGCAGCTCGCCGGAGCCGACCTCGTAGGAGACACCCTCGGCGCGGTCGATCTCGTTGTCGTCGATCGTGGCGACCAGGTCGAGCTCAACAAAGTCGCCCTTCGCTGCCGGACGGTCGACGGGGATGAGCGTGCCGAAACGGGCGCGCAGCTGGTCAAGCTCAGCGTCCAGCGCAGCGTCGTCAGCTTCGACTGCGTCAACGGTCAGCGTGATCTCGTCGAACGCGGGAACCTCGATCTCGGGGCGCACGTCCACCTCGACATCGACGAGCAGGTCTCCAGAGAAGTCCTTCTCGTTCGGCCACTGGGTGATGTCAGCGGACGGACGGCCGACGACGCGCAGCTTGTGCTCGTTGGCAGCCTCGCGGAAGAACTTGTCAAGCGACTCGTTGGCAGCGTGCTCGATGACGGCGCCACGGCCGATGCGCTGGTCAATGATAGGAGCGGGGACCTTGCCCTTGCGGAAGCCGGGGATCTGGACGTCCTGCGCGATGTGCTCATACGCGTGCGCGATGCTGGGCTTCAGGTCGTCCGGGGTGACCGTGATGGTGAGCTTCACCCGGGTCGGGGTCAGCTTCTCGACGGTGCTATTCGCCATGCTTGTGTGTCTCCTTTTGGATTTCCGCGCAACGGCGCGGCCGTGAGGTTTTAGGGGGCCGTTGTCGGGGCGACAGGATTTGAACCTGCGACTTCCCGCTCCCAAAGCGGGCGCTCTACCAAGCTGAGCTACGCCCCGGTCGATCCCGTAGACGGGAACGGCCTCGTCGAGTCTAACGGACAGGAACACTCTCAACGTCCGCTATGCTAATCAGGTCCGGTTTTGACCGGGTTCGGTCCCAGAGCTAGTCGATGGGTCCGGGGCTGTAGCTTAGTGGTAAAGCCTCTGTCTTCCAAACAGATGATGCGAGTTCGATTCTCGTCAGCCCCTCCACTTCTTCGGAAGGATGCGCCGTGACCGAGTCACCAGCTCCTCCGGGTTCAGCACGACGCACCATTGTCATCCGCCTAGCAGTGACTGTTGCCGTGATCGGCATTCTGTTCGGGGCTGTTCAGCTGACAGCGAATCTGCTTTATGACGACGCGCGACGCGCATTCGATTCGCTCGCAACGGATGCCGAGACCAGTCGCTCATCCTTGGTCGAAGCCGTCGACGAACTTCACGAGGTCAGCAAAGCTGGAGAGAGCGTCACCGCCACAGCCAGCGTCTGGCTGATGGATGCTGAGGCCAAGCAGAACCTCGCCACTGCTGTTGACGACGCTGCGCCCGTGGTGGAGCAGATGACCTCGACGGCAGGCGAAACCGCGCCCACTGCGGCGACGAAGCCCGGGTGGGCATGGGAATTGTTCGGCGCGACAGCGCAGCTCAATGCCGATTCTTCGACGACCGTCCGACTGATCGACGATTACAGGTCGGCGGGTCAGGATGCTGCGGCCGCCACGAGTGTGCTGCAAGAAGCGGGCACCGCCGCTGTAACCTCGGCAACCGAATCAGCCGAACAGTTCGAGGCCGACCATATCTCGGCGCGCAACCCCGACATCGTGGCTTTTCGCGCTGCTACTCAACGCCTGACTCGGTCTTCCGATGACTTCTCCGCCGAAGCATCCACCGCTTACTTGGACATGGAACAGGCAGCTGCCGCCATGCTTACATCCGAGCATGCCGAACTCATGGAGAAGAGTGGCCCGCTGAACTCCGCTCGAGACGAGGTCGAGACCTTCGCTCGCAGCCTCGCACCCGGCCTCCTTCTTGACTTCGACTGGGCACCGCTCGTCAACGGATTCGGGGATGCAGACAGCATGGGCGGTTACGCAAGTTGGTGGTACGGCGACCCCGGGTACGCGAATATCGAGTTGTCGAACTCGGTGGCGGAACGCTGGCCGAGCGAGCGCAGCAGAGCCCTGGTCGCGCATGAGGTCGGTCACGCGATCAGCGTTCGATGCGAGGGCGCATATGACGATTCGTCACAGGACAAGGTCGAGGACTGGGCGACAGCGTGGGCCATCAGCATGGGCTACCTCAACCGAGCCAACGGAACATCCACTTACGGCACTCCCCCGCAAGAACTGATCGACGCTGCCGCTGCATGCCGTTAATGAGGCCGATTTGCATGCGTTCGCATATGGATTTGGTATGCTGATGTTTTTACCGATATCGACCAGGGCCCCAACGGGGGTTATGGTGTCGAGTAACAGGGCGTCCTACCCAAACGCCCACTATGAGGGGGATCCATCATGACCGAAGCTGTAGCCACACCTAAATCTGTCAGTTCTCGCACGAAGGCGATCATTGCCATCGCCGCCGGAGCCGTTCTCCTGCTCGGCGGCGGCACCACGCTCGCGTACTGGTCGACGACACAGACGCTAGCCGGCGGAACCGTCGCCAGTGGTGACCTCGACATCCAACCCGTCGGCGGACAGACGTGGACCCTTGTCGGAGAGGACGGTACAGAAGTCGTCGTCACCGATCTGTCCACCATCGACATCGTCCCCGGCGACACGCTTCAGCTCACCGGTGATTTTGCGCTCACCCTCATCGGTGACAATCTCGTTGCCGACCTCACCGTGTCTGACGTGGCTAATCTTCCCGCTGGTATCGTCACACCCGTTGTTGTGAACGTCGAGGATTCAACGGGCGTCGCCTTCCCCGGTACCGGGTTGACCAGTGACCTGAATGGGGAGACTGTCAGCGTCAACGTCGACTTCCAGTTCGATCCCCAAACCGTCGGCACCGACTTGCAGCTGACCGATTTTACTTTCGAGGACATCACGTTGACGCTCACGCAGGTTCAACCGTAAGGCAACGTCTGAAGCAGCGGTAAGCATGCGTCGCCTGGTGATCGGTGCCGCCGCCGGGGTCCTCGTGGCCCTAGCGGCGGCAACCGGAGTGTCCGCTTACTGGCAGGCACAGCAAGAGTTGCAAGGCGGTCTCGTAGCCTCCGGTGACTTGACCGTTTCGGCGACCTGGGTCGGCGGCACGCCTAACTGGACCGGCCTCTACCCCGGTCAATCCGTCGAACGAAGCGTCGCGGTCGTCGTGGCCCCAGAAGGCGACAACTTGAAGTGGACGGTGAACGCCTCTTCTTCCAATCCAAACGACGCCTTCACCTTCCAGGCTTGGCGGGGTGCGTGCGGCACCGGTGCTGCGCTGCCAGCAACCGATTCCCCGGAGACGATGAGTATCTGCGTGCGCTACACGCTGAGCTCCGACGCGGCTGCTGTCGCCCAGGGTCTAACCTCCACGCCAACCATCACCATCACCGCCGAACAGGTCAGCGGATGAGACGTGAAAACAGGCGCTTATGGCGTGCCGCCGCGGTCACCGCGATCATCGCGATGCTCACGTTCGCTGTCCCCGCGTCATCGTGGGGGTACTGGAGTGCGAGCACTGCACTGTCAGCCACAATCACGACCGGTGCAGTCGAGGCTCCGACCGGCCTCACTTGCACCTCGTCCGGGCTCCTCGTCTTCCGGCAGGCGAACGTCGATTGGGCAGACGTGTCCGGCGCAGTTTCTTACATCGTGATCGTGCGTAACGCTAGCGGAACAGTCAATCAACAGACCACAACCCCGACAAGCAACATCGCTCTCACCGGAGGAGTGCTGAACAACCTCCTCGGGGGGCTCGTCTCAGTACTTTTCAGCAGCGGAAATGCGCTCGTCGAAGTGCAGGCGGTCCATAGCAGCGGATGGGTCTCCCCCGTGAGCAGTTCCGCAGTAGCAATTGGACGTAGCGGCTTGCTCATCGACGGCTTGCTCGGAGGCGTCGAGTGCAAGTAACGGGCGTGCACACCGGCACCAAACGCAAGAGCCACCTACTTTCCCGCATTCTCGGCACCATCATCCTCGCCCTCGTGTGCGCCCTTGCTTTCTTCACCGTGATCATCCCCTTCGTGCTCGGCGCGCAGAGCTACACGGTCCTCACCGGCAGCATGCGTCCGGCTCTTGACCCCGGCCATCTCATTGCCGTCCGGGAGACACCAATCGACGAGATCAAAGTCGGCGACATCGTCACTTTTCAGATCGAATCAGGTAAACCCGAGGTCGCGACACACCGCGTCGTCGGCATCGGCTATGGCGCGGACAGTGACCGTTTGCTCATCACTCAAGGTGACGCGAACAACGTGCAGGATGCAAACCCTGTGCAGGAGGTCCAGCTACGCGGGGTTGTCGTCTATGCGATCCCCTGGCTCGGGTACATCAATATCTGGGCCACGCCAGCGGTGAAGTCCATCCTCGTCACGGTTCTCGGTGTCGGCGCGATCGGCTGGGGCCTGTTCATGCTCGTGAAAGACACCCGGACCCGACGACGGGTGGCACGGGCGGGAGCAGCCGTCACCACTGCCGCACTGCTGGTCATCGCAGTCCCTTTCGCCACGACCACGCCAGCTCAGGCGGCTACAACTTCGGAATATCTCCTTCTCAGCACCGACGGCATCACCTGGACGACGGGATCGAACCTCGCTCTGCCTGACGTCGCCGAGCGGATCGTCCCTGGCAAGCGGGTGCCGATCGAACTCTGGGTGCGCAACGTGAGCAGTGATGCCGCTGAGTTCACGATCACCGGACTCTGGTCGCCCGGCGACCCGACCGCCCCAGAAGACATCGCCCTCGCGTCCGATCTCATCCCGCCGCGACTCGAAGGTCAAGCACTCGCCCCGGGCGACAGCGTCCAGGCTCCCGTCTCTGTTGGCCTCGCCGCATCCTCCAACAACTCGACGCGCACGGCATCCGCGGTCCTTACCGTGAGTGTCACGCTCACGCAGTCCGTCGAATCGCCCGCCGATGATCCGCTGGCTACGACCGGCGCCACGATCCCCACCGGGCTCATCATCTCCGCAGCCGTTCTCGTCGGCGCCGGGCTGCTCGTGCTGCTTATTCGCCTCATCGCAGCCAGACGAAAAAACCGCCGCGACCCATAAGGATCACGACGGTTTCGTCAAAGAACTAAAGCGGCGGCGCTCAAGCCTGTCCGCGGCGCTCGCGTAGCTGAGTGAGCGCGTCCTCCAGCAGCTGAACAGCCTCGTCGTCGCTGCGACGCTCCTTCACGTACGCGAGGTGCGTCTTGTAGGGCTCGTTCTTGCCGATTTCGGGCGGGTTGTTCTTGTCGCGGCCAGCCGGCAGCCCCGAACGGGGGTGGTCGATCGTCTCAGGGATCTCTTCGTCGGGAAGCCCCGCAGCGAAGTAGCGAACAGTCTCGTTGCCGAGGCCGTCCCAGTACGAGACCGCGATGCGGTCGGCGTGGTAACCGTGGTCTTGTTCACCCATCGGGCCAGAACCGACACGGGTTCCGCGGATGGCGTTTCCTCCGGTAGCCATATTAGGCCACCACCTCCAGTTTGGTGATGAGCCCCAGCGCCACGATGGAGACGAACCACACCAGCGCGAGGATGATTGTGAAGCGGTTGAGGTTGCGCTCTGCGAGACCGGAAGATCCGACAGCAGAGGTCATCCCCCCACCGAACATGTCGGAAAGGCCGCCGCCGCGGCCCTTGTGGAGAAGGATGAGGAGAGTCAGCAGGACGCTGGTGATGCCCAGCACAACCTGCAGGACGAACTCAAGAATTGCCACGAGGGAGAGCCTTTCGCTGGGACAGAATTCCCGTAAGGGTCAAGTATACGACGGAGGCGGGGCCGAAACCCCGCCGCCGCTCATACGCCGACGTGCTTTTCGAATCGGATGATTGCGGCGAAGTCGTCAACGACGAGGCTCGCGCCACCGACCAAGGCACCGTCAACATCGGGTTCACGCATGAAGCTTGCGATGTTCGCTGCCTTCACCGAGCCACCGTAGAGAACACGGGTGCGCGCAGCAGCGTCCTCGTCCAGGCTCTTCGCCAAGACGCCGCGAAGCGCAGCGCACACATCCTGTGCCTGCTGCGGCGTCGCTGCCTGTCCAGAGCCGATGGCCCAGACCGGCTCGTAGGCGACCACAACGTCAGCGGATGCCGGAACGCCCTTGAGCGCCGCTTCCAACTGACCGGCCGGCACCGCACTGGCACCGAACTTCTCGAGGTCTTCTGCGGTCTCACCGACGCAGATCACGGGAACGAGCCCGTGCTTCAGCGCCGCCTGAACCTTCGCAGCCACAACGTCGTCACCCTCAGCGTGATACTCACGACGCTCCGAGTGGCCGATGATGACGTACTTCGCGTCGAGCTTGGCCAGGAATGCACCCGAGATCTCCCCCGTGTACGCACCCGAATCGTGTGCAGAGACATCCTGCGCACCCAGCTCGAACGGAATCTTGTCCGCATCGATCAGGGTCTGCACGCTGCGGATGTCGGTGAAGGGCGGGAACACCGCGACCTCGACCGAGCCCTCTTCGTGCTTGGCATCCTTCAACGCCCAGTGCAGCTTCTGAACGAAGGCGACCGCCTGCAGGTGGTCCAGGTTCATCTTCCAGTTGCCCGCAATCAGCGGGGTACGAGCTGTTACGCCCATCCGAGCACCTCCAGGCCGGGTAGTTTCTTGCCCTCGAGGAATTCGAGGCTGGCGCCTCCACCCGTCGAGATGTGACCGAACTGGTCATCGGCGAAGCCAAGCTGACGAACAGCCGCTGCCGAGTCACCGCCGCCGACCACGCTGAGGCCGTCGACCTCGGTGAGAGCCTGAGCGACTGTCTTTGTACCAGCAGCGAACGCTTCGAACTCGAACACGCCCATCGGGCCGTTCCAGAACACCGTCTTCGAGCTGCGGATCGCCTCGGCGAATGCCGCAGCGGTATCAGGTCCGATGTCGAGGCCGATGCCGGAAGCACCGAATGCGGACTGCTCAATGGCGTCTGCTGCGGTCACTTCGTACGCAGCATCCGCAGCGAACTTCTCGGCCACGACGACATCCGTCGGCAGCACGATCTCCACACCGCGCTCGGCTGCTTCAACGAGATAACCGCGAACAGTTTCGAGCTGGTCTTTCTCCAACAGGCTGGATGCCACAGCGTGGCCCTGCGCTGCGAGGAAGGTGAACAGCATCCCGCCACCGACCAGAATCCGGTCGACACGCGGAAGCAGATGCGAGATGACACCGAGCTTGTCGCTGACCTTCGAGCCACCGAGCACAACCGTGTAGGGGCGCTCCGGGTTCTCCGTCAGTCGGTCAAGAACCTCGAGCTCTGTCGCGATCAGGAGTCCAGCAGACGAGGGCAGCAGCTCCGCCAGTTCGTAGACGCTGGCCTGCTTGCGGTGCACGACGCCGAATCCATCAGAGACGAGCGCGTCGCCCAGTTCCGCAAGTTCAGCGGCGAAAGCCTGACGGGTTCCGTCGTCCTTCGACGTCTCTCCCGCATTGAAGCGCAGGTTCTCGATGACGACGACGCCGCCGTCCTCCAGCGAAGCAACAGCCTCACGGGCGGACTCGCCCACCGTGTCGCGAGCGAACGCGACCGGCTTGCCGAGCAGCTCGGCCAGCCGCTGCGCCACAGGCGCAAGGCTGTACTGCGGGTCCGGGGCGCCATCGGGGCGTCCCAGGTGCGAGCACACGATGACACGTGCGCCCGCATTGATGAGGGCATTCAAGGTCGGCAACGAGGCACGAACACGGCCATCGTCCGTTATGACGCCGTCCCGCAGAGGAACGTTCAGGTCACAACGGACGATGACGCGCTTGCCCTCGAGCGAACCCAGTGATTCCAGGGTGCGCAGGGTCATGATCTTCTTAGAGACGCTCTGCGACGTACTCGGTCAGGTCGACGAGACGGTTGGAGTAGCCCCACTCGTTGTCGTACCAGCTGGAGACCTTCACGAGGTTGCCGCTGACGTTGGTCAGCGTCGCGTCGAAGACCGACGAGTGTGCGTTGTGCACGATGTCGCTCGAGACGATCTCGTCCTCGTTGTACTGCAGGTAGCCCTTGAGGCGACCGTCAGCAGCTGCCTTCTTGTAGGCGGCGTTGACCTCGTCGACCGTGAGGTCGGCACGATCGGAGATGATCGTCAGGTCGACGATCGAGCCGGTGGGAACCGGCACGCGGTAGGAAGAGCCGCTGAGCTTGCCGTTGAGCTCGGGGAGCACAACGCCGATCGCCTTGGCAGCACCGGTCGAGGCCGGCGTGATGTTGATCGCTGCGCCACGTGCGCGACGCAGGTCGCTGTGCGGGCCATCCTGCAGGTTCTGGTCAGCCGTGTAGGCGTGCGCAGTCATCATGAAGCCGCGCTCGATGCCGAACTCGTCGTTGAAGACCTGTGCCAGCGGAGCGAGGCAGTTGGTGGTGCAGGACGCGTTGGAGATGATGTTGTGCGCGGCCGCGTCGTAGGTGTCCTCGTTCACGCCCATGACGAACGTGGCGTCGACGTCGGTGCCGGGAGCAGAGATCAGGACCTTCTTGGCGCCTGCATCGATGTGCTTCTGGGCGAGCGCACCCTTGGTGAAGAAGCCGGTCGACTCGATGACGATGTCGACACCCAGCTCGCCCCACGGGAGGTTTGCGGGGTCGCGCTCTGCGAACGCCTTGATCTTCTTGCCGTTGACCGTGATGCTGTCGTCGTCGTAGCTGACTTCGGCATCCAGAACGCCGCTGACAGAGTCGTACTTGAGCAGGTGCGCAAGCGTCTTGTTGTCGGTAAGGTCATTCACCGCGACGATTTCGAGGTCTGCTCCCTGCGCGAGTGCTGCGCGGAAGTAGTTACGTCCGATACGGCCGAAGCCGTTGATGCCGATTTTGACAGACACTAAGGTCTCTCCCTGTTTCTCGAGCGCTCTCGCGCATTTTCAATAGAGAATTGGTGTGGACAACGGCGTCCCGACGAGCTGAATGCCCATCGGGACACTCGTCTTGGTTACGACAGTACCAGCAGGCCCTTCGTCTGGTTACGTGCAGTTTCGAGACGCTGGGCGACGTTCTCCCAGTTCGCGATGTTCCACGCGGCCTTGACGTAGTCAGCCTTCACGTTGAGGTAGTCCAGGTAGAAGGCGTGCTCCCACATGTCGAGCTGGAACAGCGGAATGGTTCCCATCGCCGTGTTCGAGTGCTGGTCGAACATCTGCTGGATGATCAGACGCTGGCCAATCGAGTCCCAGCTGAGTACAGCCCAGCCAGAACCCTGGATGCCCATCGCTGCAGCCGTGAAGTGCGCCTGGAACTTCTCGAACGAGCCGAAGAACTCGTCGATGGCAGCCTTGAGCTCGCCCTCGGGCTGACCGCCGCCATTCGGCGACAGGTTCGTCCAGAAGATGGAGTGGTTGACGTGGCCACCGAGGTTGAACGCGAGGTCCTTCTCGAGCTTGTTGACGTTTGCGAGGTTGCCGCTGTCGCGAGCCTCAGCGAGACCATCGAGCGCAGCGTTTGCACCAGTCACATACGCCTGGTGGTGCTTGTCATGGTGCAGTTCCATGATCTTGCCGCTGATGTGCGGTTCCAGGGCCGCGAAGTCATAGGGAAGGTCGGGAAGCGTGTAGATCGCCATGTCGTTTCATCCAATCCGCGCCGTACCGCGGCGCTTGTCGGTCCTCCACGCCACCCACATGCGGCGAGGAGCAGACTTTTTCATCCTACTGACGACAACGCCCGAGCGGTGGGGTTCCTTCCGCGGGTGGAGAAAAATGTCTGTCCTCTACCCGGGTGCGTGGGGATCAGACGTCCAGCCCGGCGGGGACGGCAGCTTCCGTGTTCGAGATGCCCTCCTGCTGGGCGCGCTTGTCTGCCATGGCCAGCAAGCGACGGATTCGGCCGGCGACGGCATCCTTCGTCAGCGGCGGCTCAGCGTGGTGACCGAGCTCATCCAGGCTGGCGTCACGATGGGCAAGACGCAGTTCGCCGGCAAGGCGCAGGTGGTCGGGAACATCTTCGGCGAGGATCTCCAGCGCGCGCTCCACTCGCGCGCAGGCGGCCACTGCGGCCTGCGCTGAGCGACGCAGGTTCGCGTCGTCGAAGTTCACCAGGCGGTTGACGCCCGCTCGCACCTCGCGGCGCTGCCGCATCTCTTCCCAGGTGGCGGCCGTCTTCTGCGCGCCGATCTGGCTCAGGAGCGAACGGATAGATTCGCCTTCGCGGACGACCACTCGCGGCGTGCCACGTACTTCGCGGGCCTTCGCTGCGACCCCGAGCCGATGTGCGGCACCGACGAGGGCCATTGCGGCCTCGGAGGTCGGGCAGGTCACTTCGAGCATCGCCGAGCGTCCGGGCTCCGACAGCGTGCCGGCTGCGAGGAACGCACCGCGCCACAGACCGGCAATCTCTTCGCGAGACCCGGTGGTCAGACGGTTCGGAAGCCCGCGCACGGGGCGACGGCGCTGATCCAAGAGGCCGGTCTGGCGAGCAAGGGTCTCCCCTGCCGCAATCACACGGACGGCGTAGCGTGCACCATCGTGGGAGCTGGCCGACTGCACCTGAGCGATTTCGGGGCGAACGCCGTAGATCTCGGCGAGGTCGCGTGCGACGCGACGCGCCAGCAGGTCGGCGTCCACCTCTGCCTCGACTGCGACGCGACCGGCGATCGAGTGAAGACCACCGGCGAAGCGGAGGATCGCAGTGACTTCAGCGACCCGCACTGTCGGGGGTGCGTTGCGGATGCTGATGAGTTCAGCCTTGACATCGGTGGTTAGCGCCACGGGACTCCTTGTAAAACCTGATGCGTCGGATCGCGACGCAAAGAACTAGTTTACCCGGCGCGGCACCGTTCTATTCCCGGCCGAGGTCGCGGTGACGCACGCTGATCGCGATACCGGGAATCACCGATAGCCGCTTGGCCAGTTCCTCCGCCATCGCAACGGAACGGTGCTTGCCTCCGGTGCATCCGATCGCCACCGTCGAATGCCCCTTGTTCTCGCGCTGGTAGCCAGCAAGAACCGGGTCGAGCATCGTGGCGTAAGCGTCAAGGAATTCCGCTGCTCCCTCACGCGAGAGCACGTAGTCGCGCACGGTTTCGTCTTGTCCGGTCAGCCCGCGCAACTCTTCCCGCCAGTACGGGTTCGGCAGGAAGCGCATGTCCGCGACCAGATCGACATCGGTGGGCAGGCCGTATTTGAAACCGAAGCTGAGAATCGTCAGACGGTGGCGCGCTGCGCCCTCGTCAGAAAACGTCTCCGAGACCTGGGTCGCCAGCTGGTGGATGTTCAGCGACGAGGTGTCTATGACGATGTCGGCTGCCTCGCGAACCATTGTCAGCCGACTGCGCTCCAGACGGATGCCGTCCAGCAATGTGCCGTCCTCTTGCAAGGGGTGCGGGCGGCGAACGGCCTCGAAACGGCGAACCAGCACATCATCAGAGGCATCCAGAAAGACCACCCGGACACTGCCTCGCGAGCGAAGTGCCCGCGCCACTTCCGGGAAATCGTTGAACAGGTTGCGGCCGCGCACATCGACGACTGCAGCCACCTTGGGCAGCGCTCCCCCGCCGAGATCCGTGAGATCAAGCAGAGGACGCAGCATCTGCGGCGGCAGGTTGTCCACGACATACCAGCCCAGGTCCTCCAAGGCATTCGCTACTGTCGAGCGCCCTGCACCGGACATGCCGGTGACGATGAGGAACTCGTTCTTCTCCTCGGCGGTCATCGGTTCTCCCTCTTCCTGTGAAGACCAGCCTATCGAGTCGCGAGATGCGTGTGGATGCCCTCCGCCAGCGCGGGTCCGATACCCGGCACTTCCTGAATCTCAGACGGGGTCGCCGAGCGCAGCGCGGTCACCGAGCCGAAGTACCTCAGCAGCACCTTGATGCGCGCAGCGCCCAGGCCAGGCACCTCCTCGAGAACCGTGGAGATGTCGCGTTTGCGGCGCTTACGCTGGTGAGTGATCGCGAAGCGGTGAGCTTCGTCTCGCAACCGCTGCAACAGGTAGAGCGCCTCGCTGGTGCGCGGCAGAATCACGGGAAAGTCTTCCCCGGGCAGCCAGATCTCCTCGAGCCGTTTGGCTATGCCGCACAGTCCGATCTCGGTGTGCCCGGAATCACGCAATGCGCGTGCTGCCGCTTCTACCTGCGGCTTTCCGCCGTCGACGAGCAGGAGCTGCGGCGGATATGCGAACCGCGGCTTCTTCTTCGTCATGACGACTTCGGCGTCTTCGGTGCCGTCGACAACGGTCTCATCGACTTCTTCCGGCCGATCCAGGTACGCGAGGCGACGCATGAGCACCTGGTACATCGAATCGGTGTCATCCGTCGTCTCGGCGATATTGAACGAGCGGTACTGATCTTTGCGCGGCAGCCCGTCTTCGAATACGACCATCGACGCGACCACATTGGTGCCGCCGAGGTGCGAGATGTCGAAGCACTCGATGCGCAGTGGCGCGGCCTCGAGATCGATCGCCTCCTGCAGGTCGGTCAGCGCCTGCGTGCGCGCCACGTAATCGCTCGTGCGACGGGTTTTGTGTCTGATGAGCGCTTGCTGGGCATTGACTGTTGCGTTGCGCATCAGCTCGGCGCGCTGGCCGCGCTGAGCGACAACGACCTCGACACGCCGACCCCGGCGCTCGCGCAGCCACGCTTCGAGATCTGCGGCATCATCCGGCAAAGCGGGGACGATGATCCTTCGTGGCACGTCGACGCCTTCGCCGTAGGCACGCTGCAGCACCTGGTCGACGAGTTCTGAGCCGGAGATGTCGATCTCCTTCTCGATCGTCGTCGCACGCACCCCGCGCACGCGTCCACCGCGAATAACGAACTGCTGCACAGTCGCGGCGAGCTCGTCCTCCGCGATACCGAACAGATCGGCATCCTCGTCCGCCGCAAGAACCAGCGAGCTCTTCCCGAGCACCGCTTCGATCGATGCCAGCTGATCGCGGTATTTCGCCGCTGCCTCGTAATCCATCGCGGCCGAGGCCGCCAGCATCCGCTTGGTTATCTGCTTGGTGAACCGTTCATCTCCGCCAGCCATGAACGCGACGAAGTCGTCGACCATCGCGCGATGCTCTTCGATGGATACCCGCATCGAACAGGGTCCGCCGCATTTGCCGATCTGGCCGGGAAAACACGGACGCCCCGTGGCCATCGCGCGCTTGTAGCTGGAGTCGCTGCAGGTGCGGATCGGGAACGCCTTCACCATCAGGTCGATGGTCTCGTGCACGGCCCAGACTTTCGGGTAAGGCCCGAAATACCGCGCACGCGGAATCCTGCGGTTGCGGGTGACCAGTACCCGCGGAGCTTCGTCGCCGAGAGTGACCGCCATGAACGGGTAGGACTTGTCGTCCTTGTAGCGCACGTTGAACGGCGGATCGAACTCTTTGATCCACATGTACTCGAGTTGCAGCGAGTCGACGTCGGTGGGCACGACCGTCCACTCGACCGAAGCCGCGGTGGTGACCATCCGGCGGGTGCGCTCATGCAGTGTTCGCAGCGGAGCGAAGTAGTTCGATAGCCGCTGGCGCAGGTTCTTCGCCTTGCCGACGTAGAGCACGCGCCCCTCAGCATCCAGAAAGCGATACACCCCTGGATTGGTCGGGATCTCCCCTTGGCGGGGTTTGTAGGGCAGGATGTCGGCCATCAGCCGACCTTCCGAGCCCCGCGTCCCGCACCGAGGATCTCGTCGAGGAACATGCCGGTGTGGCTTTCCTCGGCGCGAGCGATCTGCTCCGGCGTGCCGGTAGCGATGATCTGGCCGCCGCCGGAGCCGCCCTCGGGCCCGAGGTCGATGACCCAGTCCGCGGACTTGATGACATCGAGATTGTGCTCGATGACGATCACCGTGTTGCCCTTGTCGACCAGCCCGTTCAGCACTTCGAGGAGCTTACGAACGTCTTCGAAGTGAAGACCCGTCGTGGGCTCGTCCAGAACATAGATGCTGCGGCCATTGCTGCGGCGCTGCAGTTCCGTGGCGAGCTTGACGCGCTGCGCCTCGCCACCGGACAGCGTCGTGGCAGACTGACCGAGCCGCACGTATCCGAGGCCCACATCCACGAGCGTCTTCATGTAGCGGTGGATCGCCTGAATGGGCTCGAAGAACTCGGCAGCCTCTTCGATCGGCATCTCCAAGACCTCGGCGATGTTCTTGCCCTTGTAGTGCACGGCCAGCGTGTCGCGGTTGTAGCGCTTGCCCTGGCAGACCTCGCAGTCAACGTAGACGTCGGGCAGGAAGTTCATCTCGATCTTGATCGTGCCATCACCGGAGCAGGCCTCGCAGCGCCCACCCTTGACGTTGAAGCTGAACCGGCCAGGCAGGTAGCCGCGCACCTTCGCCTCGGGGGTTTCGCTGAACAGCGTGCGGATCCGATCGAACACACCGGTGTAGGTGGCCGGGTTTGACCGCGGTGTGCGGCCGATCGGCGCCTGATCGACGTGAACCACCTTGTCGAGATTGTCGAGCCCGGTCACGCGGGTGTGCTTTCCTGCGAGGGTTCGCGCACCGTTGAGCTTGGATGCGAGCACGCGGTACAGGATGTCGTTCACGAGCGAGGACTTACCCGAACCGCTCACACCGGTGACGGCAGTCAGCACGCCGAGCGGGAAGTCCGCCGTCACGTTCTGCAGGTTGTTCGCACGCGCACCGACGACGCTCAGCATGCGCTTCTTATCGATCTTGCGCCGCTTCTTCGGTGTGGGGATCTCGCGCCGCCCGGCGAGGTAGTCGCCCGTCATCGAGGCGGTGTCGCTGAGCAGAGCCGCGTACGGACCGGAGTGCACGACGCTGCCGCCATTGACACCAGCACCGGGGCCGATGTCAACGACCCAGTCAGCCGCTTCGATCGTCTCCTCGTCATGTTCGACGACGATCAGCGTGTTGCCGAGATCACGCAGCTTCTGCAGCGTCTCGATCAACCGCCTGTTGTCTCGCTGGTGCAGACCGATCGATGGTTCATCGAGAACGTAGAGAACCCCGGTCAGCCCCGAGCCGATCTGCGTCGCGAGCCGAATGCGCTGCGCCTCGCCACCGGACAGCGAACCTGCGGCTCGGCTGAGGTTGAGATATGCCAGCCCCACCTGGAGCAGGAACTCGAGACGCAGTCGGATCTCGCGCAGCACCTGTGCTGCGATCTTCGCTTCACGGTCGGTGAGTGACAGCGTGTGCATGAACGTCGAAGCGTCGGCAAGGCTGAGATGCGAGACTTCGGCAATCGAGTGCCCGTGCACGCGGACGGCGAGCACCTCGGGCTTCAACCGGTCGCCGTTGCACGCCTGGCACGGCACCTCGCGGAGGTACTCGCCCCAGCGGGCGCGCTGGTTGTCGCTCTCGGCCTGCGCGTACTGTCGTTCGATGTAGGGCACGACGCCCTCAAAACCGGAGGCGTAGCGCATCTCGCGCCCGTAGCGATTCTTCCACTTGACGGTGACCTTGTAGTTGTCGCCGCGGAGGATGGCATCCTGCACGTCCACGCGCAGGTCTTTCCACGGGGTATCGAGATCGAAGTTCAGATCACGTGCGAGGCCTTCGAGTAGCCGCTCGTAGTACTGGAACAGTCCCTTGCCCTGGGTCGTCCACGGGATGATGGCACCCTCGCGGATGGAGAGCTCTTCATCGCCCAGCATCAGGTCGACGTCGACCGACATGCGCGTGCCCAGCCCCGAGCAGGTCGCACACGCTCCGAACGGGGCGTTGAAGGAGAACGTGCGCGGCTCGATCTCGGTCAGCGTGATCGCGTGCCCGTTGGGGCACGCCAACTTCTCAGAGAACGACTGCCAGGCCTCGTCGCCTTCTGCGTCGACGAAGTTGATCTGCATAACACCGCCGGCCAATCCCAGCGCGGTCTCCACCGAATCGGTGACGCGTCCGAGAATGTCAGCGGATGCCACGAGCCGGTCGACGACGACGGCGATATCGTGCTTGTAGCTCTTCTTCAGCTTCGGCGGTTCGGCGAGCTGGATGAGCTCGCCATCGACGATCGCGCGCGAGTAGCCCTTGGCGCCCAGCTCGCGGAACAGATCGACGAATTCGCCCTTCTTCTGCGAAACGATCGGTGCCACGATCTGATAGCGCGTGCGCTCTTCGAGCTCCATGAGCTGATCGGCGATCTGCTGAACGGTCTGACGCTGGATCTTCTCGCCGCACTCCGGGCAATGCGGGATGCCGATGCGGGCCCAGAGCAGTCGCATGTAGTCGTAGATCTCGGTGATCGTGCCGACCGTCGAACGCGGGTTGCGGTTGGTCGACTTCTGATCGATCGAGACCGCAGGGCTCAGTCCCTCGATGAAGTCGACATCAGGACGATCGACCTGACCGAGAAACTGTCGCGCATAGGCACTGAGCGACTCGACATAGCGGCGCTGACCCTCGGCGAAGATGGTGTCGAATGCGAGGCTCGACTTCCCCGATCCGGACAGACCGGTGAACACGACGAGCGAGTCGCGAGGAATGTCGATATCGACGTTCTTGAGGTTGTGTACGCGAGCACCGCGGACACTGAGTTTTCCGGGGCTGACAACGGGGACGATAGGCACCGGACAAGTCTACGAGGGGCCACAGACATTGGCTCTGTTAGGGCATTCAGGAACGCCTGCGCGAGTGCCCCAGAGCCGATAGCAGCACAATGACGAGTATCGCGAGTGCGCCAGCACCAATGATCGTCGCACCCGTGACCGTGACCGCCGTGCCGGTGAAGACCAGCATCACCAGGAGGGTCACCGGCTGGGCGATGAGTTGGATCAGCAGCAGTCGGCGCAGCGTCGGCCGAAGCGCCACCAGGACCACCCGCGAGTTCCATCTCAGCACGAGAAGCAGCGACGACAGCACGTGAATCACGTGCACAGCGAAGACAGCAACCGCCGTTTGCCACAGAGTCGGTTCGCTCATCAGCATCCCGATCGCGATCCCGGCAATGGCGATCCATCCGCCGAAGCTCTGCGGGAACACGATCCCGACCACGGTTGCCAGCACGACGATGATCTGCCAGCCGACCACGGGCACCAGCAGCAGAGCGGTGCCAGAAACGAACACGAGGAAAAACACCCATACAACGACGGCCGGAACAGCAGCAGTCGTGCGGACCGTGTCGTGCTTACGGCGCAGCTGGATCATCGTCGCGTCCTCGCCAACATGCTCAGGCTCGCCTCGATGCCTTCGCGCCACGCAACGGTGTCGACTCCGGTGTTGGCCAGGTCATGCATCACTTCATCGCGGTCCGCGAGCACGACACGAAGCGCCACCTGCTGCTCTCTGCTCAGTCGCTCGCGATTGAGCGTCGGCAGAGTATCTATGGCAACCACTCGGTGTCCGGCAGCCCGCCACATCAGTGCGACATCGGATGCTGCACCCTCGAAGAACGTGGAGACAACAAAGATCACCGACCCGTGCGGCACCGGCGGCGTGCGGTGGAATCGTGCGTCTTCACCGGCTTGGCCTGTTGCGGCGATCGCCGCTTCGACTTTGGCGAGATGGCGCGCTCCCGCGCCGCTGCGCACAGATCGGCCGCCGTGCATCAGCACGTGAAAGGCGACGCGATCTCCTGCGCCGATCGCCGCTGTCGCGATCGACGCGGCGGCCTCTCGCGCCAGATCCAGCGAGGTCACTCCGCTGCGCTCGAGGTCTCCGCTCCCCCAGGTTGCGACTACGGCGCCGAGGTCATCGGCGGTGTCCATCGATATGACGATGGTCGCATCGCTCAGCGTGTTGGTGCGTCGCACCAGGAGATCGCCTGGGCGCCGCGCCATGCGCGCAGTGGCGCGCCAGTCGACGCGGCGCAGCTCATCACCGGGGACGAACGGGTGGATGTCGCGGAAGTCTCCGCCCTGCCCGGGCCGGCGTCCTTCATGGTTGCCGTGCATGCCGGTGAGCCGGGGCGACAGAGGCAGCGGAGGCAACGCTGTCTGCGCAGGTGCGACGTTGCGGACGAGTTCAGCGATCTCGGTCGCAGGCCCGAGGATGGCGCCATCGGCAGAGAATCCTCTGGCGGATGCCCGAACCGCGGCCACTGGCCCCGAGTGCAATGCGGCACTGACGGACACCACGGGTTCCCTGCCAACGGGAAGAATCAGATGCCGTCGGCGCCGCGCCGACTGCACGATGACGAGTTCAGCGACTTCGGCGTCACCGGTCACCGCGACTTCGGTATGCAGCGTCCCATCGTTCGTCAGGGGCAGCGCCCGCACCGCGACAGTCGTCTGCTCGCCAGCATCCGCTCGGGTCAGCGCCAGCGCGCTGGCGATGGCCAGGGGCAGCCCCATCGCCGCTACATCAGGGCGAGAGAAGACGAGACCGAGGCAGGCGAGGCCGGCCGCAACGATGACTCCGATGACGAGGCCCGGCCCCCATCGACGTCTGGTGATGGGGCGTGTCACGCTGGCGCGCCGACCGTCGGAGGAACGGGCACCTGGCCCACAACCTGCTGCACGATCTGCTCTGCGCTGGTCCCCTGTGCCCAGGCCTGCGGGGTCAGCGTGAGCCGGTGCGCAAGCACGGGGACAGCGATCCTCTTGATGTCGTCAGGGCGCACGAACTCACGACCATCCAGCGCCGCGAGCGCGCGCCCGAGCAGCAGCAGTGCCAGCGAACCGCGCGGCGATGCCCCGACCGCGACGTTCTGCGCCTGCCGAGTGGCCGCTGCGATGTCGACGCAGTATCGCGCGATATCCGGATGAACCGAGATCGCTTCCACTGCGTGCTGCACTTCGAGCAGTCGCTCAGCGTCGATCACGGCGTCGACCGTGGTGGCTTCGGCTCTGCGGGCTACCCGGTTCAGGAGAATCTGCGTCTCACCCGACACCTCCGGGTATCCCACCGCAAGGCGCACCATGAAGCGGTCCAGCTGCGCTTCCGGCAGAGCGTAAGTGCCCTCATATTCGATCGGATTCGAGGTTGCGATCACGTGGAACGGCGCGGGCAGCGGAAAGCTGTTGCCTTCGACGGTGACCTGTCGCTCGGCCATTGCCTCCAGCATCGCCGACTGTGTCTTCGGCGTTGTGCGGTTGATCTCGTCGGCCAGCAACAGCCCGGTGAAGATCGGGCCCTGCCGAAAAACGAAGTCGCCGGTGTCCGGCGCGTAGACATACGATCCGGTGACGTCGCCGGGGAGCATGTCCGGGGTGCATTGCAGGCGACGAAAGCCGAGCCCGAGGGCGGATGCCAGGCTCCGAGCGGCAAGCGTCTTACCGAGTCCGGGCACATCCTCGAACAGCACATGTCCGCCGGCGAGAATCGTCGCGAGTGCGAGTTCGATCGGATCATCCATTCCCACCACAGCAGTGCGGACTGCTGCGAGGATCTGCGCTCCGGTCTCGGCGATCGTCATGTTCTGCGTCATTGCTTCTCCTTGGTCCGCGAAAGCGTGTCGATGGCATCCAGCGCACGCTCGATATCGTGACGTGTGGTGCCGGATCCGATAAGCCGCTCCCAGATGTCGAGGTCGATCAACGCCGCGATAGCGGCGCGATCGTCAGGATTGTCCGGATCGAGGTCTCGTCTTCCCAGGCAGCGCTTGAGCGTGTCGCGAACGCGACGGGTGATGAGCGCCCCGGCTGCTCCCGTTGTCGGGTTGAGCGACCATGCCATCCGCGCGATGGCGGTCCCTCGGCGTTCGGGCCCGGCGGTGATCGTCGGGGAATCGAGACGCGGTTCGTCCGGGATCCCCACGCGCAGACATACCGTCAGGATGCCAGCGAGGACGCCCCAGCCGACGGCGAAGGTGAGCTGCACACCGATGGCAAACACGAGGATGAGCGTGACGCCGGCAGCGACGGCGAGCGCCGTGATGATGTGTGAGCGCGTCATTGCCATCCCTCCTCGATAGTCTTCAGCGCAGTGCGCGCGGTGTCGCGGTCCTGTTCATCGGCAACATAGCTGCCGAATCGAACGCTCTCATACAGGCGCAGCAGTGCGTCAGCGGCATCTGAGATGCCTTCGCGCTGGGTGATGATGCGGATGGCGAACTCCGCCGGAGTCTCACTCATGCCACGAGCTATGCCAGCATCGGCTGCGCTTTCTTCCAGGCCGACCCACGAAGCGATGATGGCATCCGCGGGAATCGCGCGCTCGTCGATGAGTTTGAGCGCGCCTTCGATGCCGCGTCGGATCACCGGGGCGGCGACTGCGGTGTCCTCGGCAGTCGGCTCTTCCACAAGGTCGTGGCCCGTGTCGCTTCCGGGTTGCGCACGCAGCGGACGATCTCGCCAGGCCCGCAACAGCGCCCGCACCACGAGAAAGAGAACGGCGATCACTGCCAGTGCGGCAAGAATCAGGAAGATGGTTCCGATGATCGCGCCGACGATGTCCGAGCCTGTCTCCGGAAGTGGAGCCGCGGAGCCGGTCGGCATCGGTTGCGCAGGTTCAGAGAACGTCGGGGCGCTCGGCGCGGGGAAGACGGGCGGGTTGATCGTCGGCGCACCTTGCACTGCTGCTGCGAAGATGACGAGGAGGAATAGTCCGCCGACCGCGGCCACAATCGCCGACCGCTTCACACTGCACCCGGATCGGGTCTCGGTGAAGAACTGGGCATGCGTTCACCCTATGGGGTCACTGCTTCTCTACGCGTCCGGCAAACGGCGAAAGCCCTTCACGAAGCGTCGCAATCTGCTCAATACCCATGTTCACCGCGGCCATCACCTGGTGCGGCACATCGACGGCACGCGCACGGAGTTCGCGACCGGCTTCGGTGAGCGTGATGTCTAATCGGCGCTCGTCTTCGCGACTGCGCTCGCGCGCGACCAGTCCTTCTTTCTCCAGCCTCTTCAGCAGCGGCGATGCGGTAGCGGGATCAAGAGCAAGGTCAGCAGCCAGATCATTCAGCGGTCGCGGCGAGCGCTCCCACAGCGCCAGCATCATCAGGTACTGCGGATGAGTGAGCCCGAGCGGCTCGAGAATCGGCCGGTAGATCGACACGACATTTCGGGCTGCTGTCACGAGGGCAAAGCACAACTGGTTCTCCAGCTTGAGCAGATCGTCAGAACTCGTCACATTTCGATTATACGTCTGCACTAATAGTTAGTACACTCAGCACTATGGAGAATCCGTCAGAGAGCGTGCCGCTTCGCACACGTATCCGCGAGGCGGGTGGGCTGTACCGCTGGTTCAATACGAACCTGATCCGCTTGGCGGGGCCTGCCGCGGTCGGCCCCTATGAAGCAACACCTCCTCCTACCCAAGCTCAACGCGCTGAGCGCGCGTGCCCACTGTGCGGACAGGCGATGAACGCGCACGAAATCGATCGATCAGGGCCGAAGCCCCTGATGCGGTGCCCGTAGCTCGCACCACCGAGTACCCGCAGTATCGGTAACCTATGGCCAGCAGAGAGATTTATTCGCAGCTGGAGGGGTGACGATGCTCGAGGTGAGCGAAGCGGTCGACTGGGATGCCGCACCGGAGGGCTTGGATCGGATCACCGCTGACCTGCGCGCCATGCGAAACGCCGCCGGCGCCCCGTCGTTCAACGAGATCACTCGACGCATCAGTGTTCTTCGCGAGCAGCGCGGTATTCCTCTGCACGAAAGACGTGTTGCCAGGAGCACCGTGTGGGCATCGTTCCAGGAGGGACGCCGGCGCCTTGACGCTGACGCCGTCGTCGAGATCGCGGCCGCCCTGGGACTACCTGAGCCGTTCCATGCCACCTGGGCGCAGCGTGTGCGTGCTGCTCGAACCGCAGCGGATGCTGCTTTCGTCGCCGTCGCACGACCCCAGGCCCCCGTACCGGTACCCTCCTTCGCCGGCCGTGCGCGAGAAGTCTCTGCCACGGCCACTGCGCTGTCTGAAGACCGACGAGTCTGGATCACCGGAATGCCTGGCTCCGGCAAGACGCAATTGGCGTTCATGGCCGTGCAGCAGCTCAACAGCGGCGGGAGTGTGTTTCTCGATCTGCGCGGGCGCAACGCCGAGTCTCCGCCGGTAGCCCCCGAGGCGGCTCAGCGCGCGATTCTTCGGCAGCTGAAGGTTGATGACAGCGCAACAAAGACCTCGGCCGACCGCGCGCATCTGATTCTCACTGCGCTCGCCGTGCAGGATTGTGCACTCATCCTGGACGATGCGACTGACTACTCCCATGTCGATGCGATCATCGGGCCCGGTGGCACGGGTCGAGTCGTCGCGACAAGCCGGAGCCTCCATGAAGACGCAGACTGGCAGATGATCCGGCTGCTCGGACTCGACCAGAACGAGACCACGGCGCTGCTGCGATGTTTCGCTCCGGGAGTCGACATCTCTGCGGCTGATTCCGAACGACTTTCGACGATCTCCGGCGGCTTGCCGCTGGCGGTCGCCCTGGTCGGTGCACGGCTGGCCACACACGCGGAGTGGACACTCGGCGAGCACATTGATCTCATGACCGAGCGGCTGAATTCTGACCGAGTCGATGATGAAGTGCGCGCGACACTGGAGCTGTCTTACGCCGAACTCGATGCACACGCCGCACAGCTGCTGCGCATCTTCGCTGATCTACCCATCGCCGAGATTGATGCGGAGAGCGCCGCGGCTGCGATCGAGACCGAGCCGGGCGCAGCGACCGTGCACATCGCTGCGCTGGCTGATGCCAACCTGGCCATTCGGCGCGACGATGATCGCATCGCTCTCCACGCGCTCGTGCGCGCATTTGCCCGCGAGCGCGCCAACGAAACGGATCCGCCGCGCATGCGCTCATCAGCATTCGAGCGGGTCGCGCTCCAGGCGACGCAGAAGACATGGGGAGCATACGCGACGATCGCTCGCAGCATGAGCGACAGCCCCCGCCGGAGCGACTTCGTATATCCGGAGCGCGATTGGACTGCAGATGAGGCTAGCGACTGGCTCTATTCTCAGCTGTCATCGCTGCTGGCGATGGCGCATGCGGCCCCAGAACGCGGACACCCGGAGATTCTCTTCCACCTGTCGGATGGGCTGAGTTGGTGGATGAACATCGCCGGCCGTACGACCGAAGCGCTGAGACTGCATCAGGCAGCTGCCGAGGTGGCTTCCGAGATCGGCGCTGGGCGGGCTCTGGCGACAAGCAGCCTGGATGCCGGCCAGCTGCTTCTGTACAGCGATGACCCGAGAAGCGCGCAGGCTCATTTCGATCGAGCCCGAATACTCGTTGATGAGACCGGACAGAACCCCGATCTGAGAATGGCGGGGCTTCTGACGAACATGTCAGCACTGGTGGATCTGCGGCTGGGGCAAGTTCCCGCTGCGATCGAGAAGCTGCAGCGCACAGTGCAACTGCATGAGAACAAGGACGACGAGGTCCCACTGTGCCTGTCGGCGCTGGTAAATCTGGGACTCTCCTTGCATACCGCCGGGCGCTTCGATGAAGAGCGCGACACTGTTTTGCGGGGACTCGAGCTGGCCGTTTCTGTCGGACATCGTCTGTTCGAAGCGAATCTGCGAACGAACTATGCAACCGTCCTGCTGGAGTACGACCAGTTCGAGGAGGCGATCCTCTCAGCTGACGCAGCCCGGACGATCGCCGAGGAGCTCGGCCATCCGTATCTCACGGTATACAGCGAGGTGACCGCTGCGAAGGCGATGATGCGACTCGGTGACCCCACCGCGGCATTGGTCCGGGCAGAAGATGCAATCACAACATCGCGCAGTCTGGGACAGCCGCTGGTGACGACGGAGGCGCTGATCCACTCGACACCCATCGCGCTGGCCGCCGGCGAGCACGATCGCGCGATGCGCATGCTCGACGAGGCCGAACCACAGCTCGGCGAGCAGGCCGACAACGTGCTGCGCGGTCGCCTTCTGCAGCTGCGCGCTGACAGTGCCACGGATCCGGCTGCCCGCGAAAAGCTGCTCCGCGCCGCCGTCGAGCAGTTCGAACTCGCCGGGTCGTATCTCGCGAACGACATCAGGGACCAGGTCGGAGCCCGCTGAGCTGAAACGGCTGGAGACGCTCGCGTTCCGATTCGTCCCGAATAGGAGCGCAACTGCTCCCCCTCTCGCCAGGATGTGCGTGATATGTGCCGTTGGCCGTGCACACCACGACCATCCACCGAGAGGGATCATGACATCATCACGTCGAAGCGCTCAGCGCTTCTTGCACCGCAGAAAGCTCGCACACCCCGCTGCCGTCACGATGGGCACGGGCATCGCGTTCGCGCTTGTTCTCGCCTCGGCGTTGCCCGCCGCCGCCCTGGATGACTCGCAGCGCAACGCTGACGAGACCGCTATCCCCGCACCAGCCGCCGCGCCCGCGGCAGCCGAAAAACTCGCTGGCGCCGCGGAGACCTTCGCCGTCCACGTCAATGCAGAAATCATCACGCAGGCGGAACTGGACATCGAAGGGCTCATCATCCAGGGCGTCGACTTCCCGGCAGGTTCCGAAGCGACCATCAGCATCCCTGGTGTCGTGTCAGAAACAGCCACTGTCGATGCCGACGGCTGGGTGTTCGCAACCCTGACCGCGCGTCTCGACGCTGGCAGCTACGTCGCGCGTATTTCAGCCGGCGGGATCACCCAGGAGACGGCCTTTGAAGTAACCGCGGGTGGTTACGAACCCTGGCTGTATCTCGAGGGCGAAGACGGCATCGCGCAGTGGGACATCAAACACAGCGGCATGCTCACCACCGGTGACGGGTTCCCCACGGATGCCACGCTCGATGTCCTGGTCGACGGGGTCGCAGAGCACCAGGTCACGTCCGATGAGGCGGGTTACACCGAGTTCACCATCAGCGGCGAGTTCTCGGTCGGCGAGTACGACCTCACGCTCGCGGCAGCCGATGTGGAGGCATCCGCTTCACGGACTTTCGTCGTCGATGACGATGCTGATTGGTACTCCGGCTGGGATCAGCCCACTATCTCAGCGTCTGCGTTTGTCGTCACAGAATCAGAGCTCGCCGCCACCGCACTGGTTATCGACGGCGAGGGGTTCCCCGACTACGCCACCGTTGAACTGACGGTGGATGATGGTGCTCCGACGGCTGTCCGCGCCGATGTCCTCGGCGACGTCGAGGCAGAGGTGTCCGGTCCGCTCAGCGTGGGCGAGCACACCGTCACACTCACACACCCCGTTGGCACCGCATCGGTGACCTTCAGCGTCGTGCCCGATGAGCAGGGTGCTTTCCCCGCCCCCGGAATCTACGAGGGCACATCACGGCAGACGCACGCGAGCAGCAATGAGATGAATGACCCGGAAGTTCGGCCGTTCTCTGTCGAGGTGAATGATTCCGGCGCGATCACCCTGGTGACGGGCGAATACTGGTGGGCCTGCGTCACTGCCGGCTACCACGGATCGGGCTTCGATGACTTCTCGACGGATCCGATTCCGACAACGCCCGTAACCGTCGGCCAGCCCTTCGAGATCGATTGGGAGGGGATCGCGATGACCTTCAAGCTACACGGCACCATCAATGCTGACGGCTCCGCGAGCGGACGAATCTGGGCAAACCTCGGCGTATGCGGTTCGTCGATCCTCGATTGGACTGTGCAGGGAGATGCTGTCCCGCAGCCGGTCGATCCTGACCCGACCGAGCCGGACCCGACCGAGCCCGACCCGACCGAGCCCGACCCGACCGAACCGGACCCGACCGAACCGGACCCGACCGAGCCCAAGCCGACCGAGCCGGACCCCACGGAGCCCAAGCCGACGGAGCCCTCAACAACCGCACCAGTGGCGGACTACCCGGCACCGGCCGAGGATCAGTTGACGGACGCCACGCTGGGCGAGATCACCACGGTCACCACCGCTCAGGCGGGCCAGACCATCACGGTGCACTTCGCTGGTGACCGGGCTGGTCAGAGCGCTGGCATGTGGCTGCTCTCGACGCCGTCGCCGCTCGGTGTGAAGACGGTGTCCGCCGAAGGCACGGTACAGATCACGCTGCCGAAGAATGTCACCGGAACTCACCGGATCGCAGCTGTTGCGGCTGACGGAACCGTTATCGGATGGCAGCAGATCACGATCACAGCGGCAGAAGACGAGCCGGGGCTGGCCGCCACCGGCGGTGAGGTGTCTTCTGCACTCATCTCGATCGCGGGGCTTACCGTGATCGCCGGAGCGTTGCTGATGCTGCGCCGTCGCACCGCCTGATCAATCGACTGGTACGTGAGGCTTGTGCCCTGGAGTTTCTCCGGGGCACAAGCCTCACTTGTTTAACTCAAGCGTGGCCCGCACGCTCCATCGCCCGCAGCTCCTTCTTCATATCTTGCACTTCATCGCGTAGGCGACCGGCGAGCTCGAACTTCAGCTCTGCCGCAGCCGCAAGCATCTGGTTCGACAGATCCTCGATCGTCGCCTCCAGCTGCTGCGCACCCTCTGCCGCGATTCCCTGGCGCCGCAGCCCCGGAGTCGGGCTCTTGCCTTTGCCCGATCTCGCGTTCCCTCTGCCGCGCAGCATCTCCTGCGTGTCAGATGCTTCCCTCGCCAGGACGTCAGTGATGTCGGCGATTCGTTTGCGCAGCGGCTGCGGGTCGATCCCACGCTCCAGGTTGTACGCAACCTGCTTCTCACGCCGACGATCGGTCTCGTCGATTGCTTTCGCCATCGAATCGGTGATCCGGTCGGCATACATGTGCACCTGCCCAGACACATTTCGTGCTGCACGGCCGATTGTCTGGATGAGGGAGGTCCCCGATCGAAGGAACCCCTCCTTGTCAGCATCCAGAATCGCCACGAGAGATACCTCAGGCAGATCCAGGCCCTCACGCAGCAGGTTGATGCCGACCAGCACGTCGTACACACCCGCCCGCAACTCGCTGAGCAGTTCTACACGTCGAAGGGTGTCGACATCCGAGTGCAGATATCGCACCCGCACACCATGTTCGCCGAGGAAGTCGGTCAGCTCCTCTGCCATCTTCTTCGTCAGCGTCGTGACCAAAACACGTTCATCGCGCTCGACGCGCACGCGGATCTCTTCGAGCAGATCGTCGATCTGCCCCTTGGATGGCTTCACGATGATCTCAGGATCGACCAGTCCGGTCGGACGGATGATCTGCTCGACAACGCCATCGGCGATGCCCATCTCGTACTTCCCTGGCGTGGCCGAGAGGTACACCGTCTGCCCGATGCGGTTCTTGAATTCGTCCCAGCGCAGGGGGCGGTTGTCCATCGCGCTGGGAAGCCGGAACCCGTGTTCCACCAGAGTGCGCTTACGCGATGCATCGCCCTCGTACATCGCTCCGATCTGCGGCACAGTCGCATGGGACTCGTCGATCACCATCAGGAAGTCGTCGGGGAAGAAGTCCAACAGGGTGTGCGGAGGCTCTCCCGGTTCGCGGCCATCCATGTGGCGCGAGTAGTTCTCGATTCCGGAGCAGAATCCCAGCTGCTGCAGCATCTCCAGGTCAAACGTCGTGCGCATACGCAGTCGTTGCGCCTCAAGCAGCTTTCCTTGGCGCTCGAACTCGGCCAGGCGCTGTTCCAGCTCAGCTTCGATGGTTCCGATCGAGCGCTGGATGACATCTGTTCCGGCGACGTAGTGCGAAGCGGGGAAGATGGGCACCGCGTCGAGTTTTTCGATGACTTCACCGGTGAGCGGATGCAGCGAGTACAGCGCCTCGATCTCATCGCCGAACAGCTCGATGCGGATCGCCGTCTCCTCGTAGACGGGAATGATCTCGATCGTGTCGCCGCGAACACGGAAGTTGCCGCGCGAGAAGTCGACGTCGTTGCGGTTGTACTGCATCGCGATGAACTGGCGGATGAGAGCGTCGCGGTCATAGCGCTCCCCCACCTGGAGCGCGACCATGGCTCGCAGATACTCCTCCGGCGCGCCGAGGCCGTAGATGCAGGACACCGTCGAGACCACGACGACATCGCGCCGCGACAACAGCGAGTTGGTCGTCGAGTGCCGCAACCGCTCGACTTCGGCGTTGACCGAGGAGTCCTTCTCGATGAATGTGTCTGTCTGCGGTACGTAGGCCTCAGGCTGGTAGTAGTCGTAGTACGACACGAAGTACTCGACGGCGTTGTTCGGCATGAGTTCACGGAACTCATTCGCCAGCTGCGCCGCCAGGGTCTTGTTGTGCGCGAGCACCAGAGTCGGGCGCTGAACCTGCTCGATCAGCCAGGCAGTCGTCGCCGATTTTCCGGTACCTGTCGCGCCGAGCAGCACCACGTCGGTCTCACCCGCGTTGATACGCGCGGCCAGCTCAGCGATCGCCTGCGGCTGGTCACCGGCCGGGGCATAATCGCTGATCACCTCGAACGGACGGACGCTGCGCGTGGGTTGCATACTTCCAGCGTAAGCGCAGCCTCAGACATCGGCATCGCGCATCTAGAGTAAGGCTGTGATCGAGTTTCTGATCGGCTCCAGCCTCGCAGCATCCGCTGGCCTGAACGCGTGGATGCCGCTGTTCCTGCTGGGACTGGCCGACCGCTTCCTGCCCACTGTCGAGCTGCCCTCCGGCTGGTCGTGGATCGCCAGCGACATTTCCCTGTGGGTACTCGGCACACTGCTGATCCTCGAGGTCGTCGCCGACAAGATCCCAGCCATGGACTCGATCAACGATGTGATCCAGAGCGTTCTGCGTCCAGCATCCGGTGGAATCGTGTTCGGCGCCGGATCCAGTGCGCAGACTCTCGCCGTCGATGACCCGTCTGCATTCTTCTCCGAGAACACCTGGGTGCCGATCATCACCGGCATCGTCATCGCGCTCATCGTGCACGTGGTCAAGGCGACCACCCGCCTTGCAGCGAACACCGTCACGGGCGGACTCGCCGCCCCGGCTCTCAGCACGGCCGAAGACGGAGCGTCCTTCCTGCTCGCGGCCCTCGCCATCGTGGTGCCGATTCTTGCCGGACTGCTCCTGATCGCGCTGATCGTCGCGGTCGTCATGTTCTTTCGCCGACGTCGACGCAAGCGCGAGCGCCGAGTCACCCCGCCGGACGGTCCGAACGCAGTAGCACCGTCGCAATAGTGGCGGCGAGCACGGCCATCGCGATCACCACGGTGAGAAACCAGCCCCAGCCGGCTTGGCCGAAGACCATGCCCAGCATCCAGCCGAACAGGCTCGATCCGGCGTAGTACGCAAAATAGTAGAGCGATGGCGCCTGCGCCCGAGTCTCCGCATCCGCGATTACCGGTGCCCAACTGGACGCGATCGCATGTGCTCCGAAGAATCCGGCAGTGAAGACGACGAGTCCCGCGAGGATCACGATCGGATGAGGTACGAGCATGAGCAGCACGCCGCTCAAAAACACGCCGATCGATCCGAGCAGAACGGTGCGACGCCCGACCCTGCTCGCGAGCGCCCCCGCCCACGGCGAGGAGAGCGTGCCGGCGAGGTACGCGAGGAACAGAAGCGTGACCAGCCACACAGGCAACAGGAACGGCGGCGCTATGAGATAGAACCCCAGATAGTTGTATACCGCGACAAAGGCCCCCATCAGCAGAAACCCCTGGGCGTACAGGGCCAGCAGCGGGAGGGAGCGCAGCGGACGGATAAGCCGAGTCAGCATGCCCGGACCAGCATCCGCACGCTTGCGACCAGGAATGAACCTTCGCGCACGTGGAACCAGCCGGAGAAACAGCACTGCCGCGAACGCGCAGAAAACGATGACGCTCCACACGCCGACGCGCCAATCGAAAAGCTCGCCCAGCGGGCCTGCGATCAGACGCCCGGAAAGACCTCCGACTGTGGTGCCGGCGGTATAGCTGCCAGCGGCGGCCGCGACGTGACCTGCGCGGATCTCCTCGCTGAGATAGGCCAGGGCCACGGCTGGAACAGCCCCAAGTGCCAGCCCCTCCCCCAGGCGCAGCACGAGGAGTACCGCGATCTCGGTACTCAGCGGCGCAGCCAGACCGAGCACCGTCGCGGCGATGATTCCGATCGCCATCGCCGGAACACGGCCGATCCGGTCGGCGACGAGAGACCACGGGATGACCGCTGCGGCAATGCCCAGTGTCGCCGCCGAGATGCTCAGCGCGGCTGTCGACGGTGCCACTCCCAGGTCGGATGCGATCTGCGGGAGCACAGCCTGCAACGAGTACAGCTGGGCAAACGTCGCCACCCCCGCGAAGAACAGTCCCCAGATCAGCCGTCGGTAGGAGCGCGTCCCGCGGCTGTGGCCCGTGAACTCTTCGGCATTCACCCCGCCTCGAGCTGCTTCCAGAGAGCATCCGTCTGCTGATAGGTCTGCTCCATCGTGCCCGCGGTGTCAATCACGACATCCGCGATAGCAAGGCGTTTGTCGTCGGAGACCTGCGCGTTGATGCGGTCCTGGGCTGCGTGCGGCTCCATGCCACGCAGTTCGATCAGCCGGCGCAGCCGATCCTCGGCCGGCGCGTGCGCAACCACGATCATGTCCCACGGGTCATCGACACGCGCTTCCACCAACAGCGGCACGTCGTATACGACGACGGCGGATGCGTCATCGGAGAATGCCGCATCCATTCGGCGCTGCGATTCCACACGCACCGCAGGATGCACGATGCCGTTGAGGCGTGCAAGTGCGTCCTGATCGGAGAACACTCGTTCTCCGAGGGCAGCCCTGTCCAGCGCACCGGATGCGTCGATGACGTCGGTCCCGAAAATCGCTGCGATCTCCTGGAGCACCGCAGAGCCGGGAGCTTGCACGTCACGCACGATCTGATCCGCGTCGATGACGACAGCGCCGTGTTCTTCGAGACGGCGAGCGATCGTGGACTTCCCGGATGCGATTCCGCCGGTCAGCGCGATGAGAGGCATGTTTACATCCTGGCACGCGGATGCCGCAGCATCCGCCCCGGCGAATGCGAAACGGACCGCCACCCGAAGGTGACGGTCCGTTTCAGAAGAGGCGTGGCTTACGCGTTGCCGCCCGAGAGCTTCTCGCGGAGAGCCGCGAGAGCTTCGTCGTCAGCAAGCGTGCCGGCACCGGAGGAGTCGCTCGTGAACGACTGACCAGCGGCAGCGCCGAAGTCGTCGCCCGCAGCGGCCTCGGCCTCGGCTGCCTTGGCAACCGCAACCTTGTGAGCTTCCCAGCGAGCCTGGGCTGCAGCGTACTCCTGCTCCCATGCCTCGCGCTGAGTGTCGAAGCCTTCCTTCCAAGCACCGGTCTCGGGGTCGAAGCCCTCGGGGTACTTGTACTCGCCGTTCTCGTCGTACTCGGCAAGCATGCCGTACAGAGCCGGGTCGAACTCGGTGCCGTTGGGGTCAACCGACTCGTTGGCCTGCTTGAGCGACAGCGAGATACGACGACGCTCGAGGTCGATGTCGATGACCTTGACGAAGACCTCTTCGCCAACGGAAACGACCTGCTCGGCCAGCTCAACGTGCTTGCTGGAGAGCTCGGAGATGTGAACGAGGCCCTCGATGCCATCTGCGACGCGAACGAACGCACCGAACGGAACGAGCTTGGTGACCTTGCCCGCTGCGATCTGACCGATCGCGTGCGTGCGGGCGAAGACCTGCCACGGGTCCTCCTGCGTCGCCTTCAGCGACAGGGAGACGCGCTCACGGTCGAGGTCGACCTCAAGGATCTCGACGGTGACCTCCTGGCCAACCTCGACAACCTCGGATGCGTGCTCGATGTGCTTCCACGACAGCTCGGAGACGTGCACGAGACCGTCAACGCCGCCCAGGTCGACGAACGCACCGAAGTTGACGATCGACGAGACCTGACCCTTGCGGACCTGGCCCTTGTGCAGGTTGTTGAGGAAGTTCGAGCGCGACTCGGACTGCGTCTGCTCGAGCAGTGCACGGCGCGAGAGAACCACGTTGTTGCGGTTCTTGTCGAGCTCGAGGATCTTCGCCTCGATCTCCTGGCCCAGGTACGGGGTCAGGTCGCGGACACGGCGCAGCTCGATGAGCGATGCCGGCAGGAAGCCACGGAGTCCGATGTCGACAATGAGTCCACCCTTGACGACCTCGATGACCGTACCGGTGACGACGCCGTCGTCTTCCTTGATCTTCTCGACATCGCCCCAAGCGCGCTCGTACTGTGCGCGCTTCTTGGACAGGATCAGACGGCCTTCCTTGTCCTCCTTCTGGAGAACGAGAGCCTCAACCTCGTCGCCGACCTTGACGACCTCGTTGGGGTCAACGTCGTGCTTGATGGAAAGTTCGCGGGAGGGGATGACACCCTCAGTCTTATAACCGACGTCGAGCAGAACCTCATCGCGGTCGATCTTGACGATCGTGCCTTCGATGATGTCGCCGTCGTTGAAGAACTTCAGAGTCTTCTCGACCGCGGCCAGGAAGTCCTCAGCAGATCCGATGTCGTTGATGGCGACCTGCTTGGTGGCCGGGGCGGTCGTTGCGCTAGTCATGTAGTGGGTTGTCCTTGTTGGGTGGTTACTCGGGCCTCAGCAGTGCTCACGCACAGGTGTGTGAGCACGAGAAGCGGATGGATTGGTTCTCAGCCACTTTGACATGCGGTTGCCTGCCAAAGGTGACACCTCAGAATATCAGAGAAAACACAGACCAGGACCTGTGGATAACTTCGACGCGGTATCAAGGATTCACGTTAGCGTGTGCGAGTGACTTCCCTGCGCTCAAGGACGAACCGATATCGGATGCTGGCGCTGCTGACCCTGGCGGTGGGCACACTGTGCGCCTGCACACCGACTCCCGCGCCGAGCCCGACGCCGACGGCCGCGTTCGCGAACGAGGAAGAAGCATTCGCTGCGGCGGAAGAGGTTTATCGGGCCTACACGCATGCGCTCAATAGCCAACGATCAGGAATAGCCTCCAGCGACCCCGCCGGTTTCCTGGTGGGAACTGCGCTCGAAGAACACCTGTCGAGTGAGCGAGACCTTGCGGAACGAAAGATCACTCTTGAAGGCGACACCGTGCTGGAGCAGCTGGTCGATGTCGAGGCAGATCTCGATAGCGACCCAATCACGTTGATCGGTGTCGCGTGCCTCGACATCGGTGACACACGTGTGATCGGAGAAGATGGGACGGACCTGACCCCGGCGCTCCGCGCACCACAGGCTGCTTTGCAGATCCAGTTCGTGGCAGTTGACGACACATTCTCGATCTCAGATTCCACAGTTGATGAGGGTTCAGAATGCTAGAACTTTTCTTATCTGCAGCGCTCGCGCTTAGTACTCCCTCATCCCCGGTGGCATTTGGTTGCAGCCAAATCGACGTCTTAGTCGGCGAGTGCACGCCGGAAGGCGACGAAGTCGTCATCGGCGGAACCGAGGTCGTTCCGGGTTCGCCGCCGGGCCATAACCCCGGCAGGCCGATTGGCAATGATGGGCCGAATCCTGCGCCCGCTCCTATCCCTCCCCCGATCGACCAAGACTTCGTCGATTGCCTCGACGACTGGGACTCCTATATCCGCTGCTTCGAGCGCACCAATGAAGACGTCGAGCCTGATGAGGAAGACGTCGTCGAGATCCCGACTGTCACGATCAGCGATGTCGTGCGCTTCGCCCCGCACGGTTCGCTCGTCGCCGGCGAGCCGGACAACGTCGGCGTCGTGGGGCTTCCGACCAACTTCGTCGCTTCGGCTGACGAGCACACGGTGTCCGGTGAGCTGTTCGGCTATCCCATGGTCGTGCGATTCACGCCAGTGGGATTCGACTTCGACTACGGCGATGGAGCGACCACGACAACTTCCACCGGCGGGCTGAGCTGGGACGCACTCGGCGCAGCTCAGTTCACACCGACGGAGACGAGTCACACCTACGCCGCACGCGGCATCTACGCGGCCGACGTCTCGGTTCGATACACGGCCGCCGTCGACTTCGGTATCGGCTGGTTCCCCATCACTGGCGAGGTGACCTCGACCGGCGCAGCGCAGGAGATCAGGATCTTCGAGGCACACACCGCCCTCGTCGCGCACACATGCGAACAGGATCCGCGCTCCCCCGGCTGTTGACCCGGACGACGTCGCCCCCCCCTGTGCCATGCTGATTTCATGAGCGACAAGCTGATGCTGCTGGACACCGCCTCCCTCTACTTCCGAGCGTTCTACGGTGTGCCCGACAAGGTGAAATCGGCGGACGGCACCTCGGTGAATGCGGCACGCGGCCTGCTCGACATCATCGCCAAGCTCGTCAAGCTCTACGAGCCCACTCACATCGTCGCGTGTTGGGACGACGATTGGCGCCCGCAGTGGCGCGTCGACCTGATCCCGAGCTACAAGGCGCATCGTGTCGTCGAGCTCGTCCCAGCCGGCCCCGACATCGAAGAGGTTCCCGATCCACTCGAGGCGCAGCTGCCGATCATCCGCGAAGCGCTGCGACTTCTCGGCATCCCGATCATCGGTGTTGCCCAGCACGAGGCGGATGACGTCATCGGCACGCTCGCCACTCGCTCGACGATGCCGGTCGACATCGTCACCGGAGACCGCGACCTCTTCCAACTGGTCGACAACGATCGCGGCATCCGCGTCATCTATACGGCACGGGGAATGAGCAATCTTGAGATCGTCACCGACGAGACCGTCGTGAAGAAGTACGGTGTGCTGCCATCGCAGTACGCCGACTTCGCGACGCTGCGCGGCGATGCATCGGATGGACTACCCGGCGTTGCGGGCGTCGGAGACAAGACCGCAGCGACGTTGCTGCAAGCGCACGGCGATATCGCTGGCGTCCGTGCCGCAGCCGAAGCCGGGGAGGGAATGAGCGCCGGCATCCGCGCGAAGCTGCTCGCAGCCTCCGGCTATCTCGATGTCGCGCCGACGGTCGTCGAAGTCGCGCGAGGTCTCGACATCAGCTGCCCGAGCGACCCCGTGCGTGCACTCGATCCTGCCGAGGCCGACGCCGCCACTGATCTGGCCGAGCGTTGGAACCTCGGTTCCTCGATGGACCGCGCCATCGCAGCGCTCGGGCGTTGACTCCAGCTCAGGCTCGTCGGAACGCGACGAACATCGCAGACACGAGAGCGGTCGTATAGACAGCGGCGACAATGAGCATTGTGATCAGCGGCAGCTGCCAATCACCGGTGCTCTCGTTCAACGCGCCCATGATCGGCGCGCTGAACGCCGCAAGAACATATCCCCCACCCTGCACAAATGCAGACATGGTCGCAGCCTCCGATGCCGAGCGCGACGCGCGGATCAGCCCAGTGAAGATCAGAACGAATCCGCTCGAGTGAGCGATCGCGCCGAAGGCCGCCCAGATGCCCGCCAGCTCCGGAGCGAACAGCATCCCGAGCACCATCGTGGCGAAGCACACCCCCATGAGCACAGCCGACGGCACCGCCCCGACGTATCGCAGCAGAGCCGGAGCCAGAAACGCGCCGGCGATAGCCACGCCCTGAAACAGTGACGCCAGCGCGCCAGCGGCCGCGGCATCAACTCCCGTCTTGTCCATCAGGATCGTCGGCAGCCACGTCGACATTGCGTAGTAGATCGCTGATTGCGTTCCGAACGCGGCGAACAGCAGCCAGACGATCGGCCGGCGAACCGTTGCCGCGACACTGTTATCGACGATGACGGGCATCGGTCCGGTGATCGCCTCAGCATCCGCGCTCGAAAGCCCCGGCTGCGGCGCCGATCCGGAGAGCCGCTCCGCAGACCGCGTCGCTCCGCGCGATCGCATGATGTGCACCACCCACAGAGCGATGCCGGCAACGGTGAACACGCCCCACAGCAGAAGCGCGAGCCGCCATCCGGTAATCGCCGCCAGCGGCACCGTCCCCAGCGCTGTGATGAGCGAGCCGATGTTCATCGTCGCCGTGTATGCCGCTGTCGTTATCGCCGTGCGCTCGGGAGGCAGATCGCGGCGGATGATGACCGGGATCACGACGTTTCCGATCGTGATCGCCGCGCCCATGATGAACATGCCGGTGAGCATCGGCCCGAACCCGGGCAGGGCACGCACGAAGGTGCCCACCAGCACGCCGCCGAGGGTGAGCAGAAGTGCGAGCTCCGCGCCGGCGCGCCTGATCAGAAGCGCAGCGAAAGGCGTCAGCGCAGCGAACATGATGATCGGCGCCGTGGTGAGCAAACCCGCCGACGCCGCACTGATATTCAGATCATCGATGATGTCGGGGAGCACCGGAGTCAGCGCGATGATGGGGGAACGCAGGCTCAGCGCCGCCACCAGGATTCCGGCGAGAACGAGCCAGGGAAACGCGCGCCGTGTCATGCCGCCCATGCCCGCAGCCGCTCCACGCCCCAGGTCGTGACGATCCGCTCCGCCGGAACACCAGCCTGCTCGGCGCGCTCGGCACCGTAGTCCAGCAGGGAAAGCTGTCCGGGCGCATGGGCATCTGAATCGAGTGCGAACAGGCATCCGGCATCCAACGCCAGGGCGATCAGTTCATCCGGCGGATCTTGCCGCTCTGGGCGCGCATTGATCTCCACCGCCACGGCGTTCTCGGCGCAAGCGTCGAACACTGCCCGCGCGTCGAACTGCGACGGAGGCCTGGTTCCGCGCTCGCCCTGCATGAGACGCCCAGTGCAGTGTCCGAGCACGTTCACCCGCGGATGCGAGACAGCAGCGATCATTCGCACTGTCATCGGGCCGGCATCCATGCGTAATTGTGAATGTACGGATGCCACGACGATATCGAGCTCCGTCAGAAGCTCCGGGTCCTGATCGAGTTCGCCATCATTCAGGATGTCGACCTCGATGCCGGCCAGCATGGTGAAGGTCTCGGTCGATGCGGCCCTGACCTGCGGAATCTGCTCACGCAGTCGCTCGGAGGAAAGCCCGCGTGCAACCCTGAGCCGCGGTGAGTGGTCGGTGATCGCGAGATACTCGTGCCCGAGTGCTCGCGCAGCATCCGCCATCGTCTGGATGGACGTCGTCCCGTCTGACCAGTCGGTGTGCGCGTGCAGATCGCCGCGCAATCTGCCCCGAAGTTCAGACGTCCGCTGCGGCGCCACCTCACCGCGGAGCGAGATCAAATACTCCGGGACATGACCTGCTTGCACCTGCTGAATCACGGCGAAGGTCGATTCTCCGATGCCGGCAGCCGCGCGAAGGCGGGTCGGATCGTTCCGCACCGACTCCGCAAGGGACTCGTAGGTGGCGGCCGCCTGGCGAAAAGCCTTCGCCCGATAACGCGATGCTCGTTCGCGCTCCAGGAGCGTCGCGATCTCGAGCAGAGCGGCTACGGCATCCATGACATCTCAGCTGGCGGCGAGCTCACGTGTGGAATCGACCCACGCTTCCAACTTCGCTGCTGCGCTGCCGTTGTCGACCGCAGCCTCCGCACGTGCGAAGCCATCACGCAGGCGCTCGAGAATCGGACGCTGCACCTGCGTGGCATCCTGCGACAACTCGAATGCGACGATTCCTGCCGCCGCATTGAGGAGCACGATGTCACGCACCGGGCCCTTCTTCCCCGCGAGTGTGTCACGCAGAACGCCGGCATTGTGCTCCGGAGATCCGCCGATGAGGTCAGAAAGATCAGCGGTCGGGATGCCGAGATCGCGAGGATCGAGGTCGTGCTCGTGGATGTCACCGCGGGTGACTTCCCAGATACGACTGTGCCCTGTCGTGGTCAGCTCATCGAGGCCATCGTCACCGCGGAACACGAGCGCCGTCGCTCCTCGGGTGCGGAAGACACCGGTGATCAGCGGTACACGTTCGAGCTGCGCTACTCCCACCGCGTTCGCTTCCGCACGCGCCGGGTTGCACAGCGGCCCGAGCATATTGAACACCGTCGGAACACCGAGCTCGCGTCGCGCGCTGCCAGCGTGCTTGAACCCGGGATGGAATGCCGCGGCCCACGCGAAGGTGATTCCGGTGCGCTCAAGAACTTCGGCTACGTGCTCGGGTGGCAGCGAGAGCTCCAAGCCCAGTGCGCCGAGAACGTCGCTGGACCCCGACGCCGAACTCGCCGCACGGTTGCCGTGCTTGACCACCGGGATGCCCGTGGCGCCGATGATCACTGCGGCGGTCGTGGAGATATTGACTGTTCCGATGCGATCTCCGCCAGTACCGACGATGTCGAGCACGTTCGGCGATACGGGAAGCGGAACCGCTGCTTCAAGAATCGCATCGCGGAAGCCGACGATCTCATCGACCGTCTCGCCCTTGGCACGCAGAGCAATCAGAAAGCCGGCGAGCTGGGCATCGGAGAGCTTCCCCTGCATCACCTGACGCATCGCCCATGTCGACTCCCAGACGCTGAGATCGCGTCGCTCGAGCAGAGAAGTGAGCACATCGGGCCAGGTGAGTGAGTCTGCCATGAGCCGATCTTATCGGCGTGAATAAATTCCATCGCACACCGGCGAGCACCCGTATGCGCTGTATCCCTTGACTTCATCGAGTATTCGCAGGTACTTCTTAGGTAGGCCTAAGTACCCAATCAGGGAAACGGGCCACCCAGGTGCAAGAATCATGTCTCCGTATCGGCCATAATGGAGGAGTGACCACCTCAGCGACCTATGCCCCGGCGGCAAGAACCATCAAGCGCCCGAACTCGGTAGCTGTCGGCACCATCGTGTGGCTCGGCAGCGAGGTGATGTTCTTCGCGGGACTGTTCGCGATCTACTTCACCCTTCGCAGCACGTCCCCCGACCTTTGGGCCGAACGCACCGAACTGCTCAACGTTACGTTCGCGGCGATAAACACCGCGATCCTGGTGTTCTCCTCGTTCACGTGCCAGATGGGCGTGTTCGCGGCAGAAGATCTCCAGTCGTACCGCATCAAGAAGGGGCAGCTCAACGGCGCAGGACGCCGCCGCCTCTTCGGATGGGGAATGGTCGAGTGGTTCTGGCTCACCTTCGCGCTCGGCGCGATCTTCGTCTCCGGTCAGGTATGGGAGTACGCCACTCTCGTCGCAGAGGGCCTTCCCATCCAGGCTGATGCTTATGCATCCGCGTTCTACCTGACCACTGGCTTCCACGCCATCCACGTCACCGGCGGACTCATCGCGTTCCTACTCATCATCGGACGCGCGTTCGCAGTGAAGAACTTCACGCACAAAGAGGCGACCTCCTCGATCGTCGTGTCCTACTACTGGCACTTCGTCGACGTCGTCTGGGTCGTGCTGTTCTTCGTCATCTACTTCCTGAAATAAGAGCGGAGCTGACCTGCGAAATGGCACGAGAGAAGAAGCGTCGCTCAAACGGACGCCGTAGCCCCCTGGCCGCTGCTGCGTTGATCGGAGCAGGCCTCCTCATCACTGGAGGCATCTACGCCGGAGCATCTGCGGCGTTTGCCTCAACAGATGCCCAGCCGACGGCGAGCACTCAGCTCACCGTCGAAGATGGCAAGAAGCTGTTCCAAGCGAACTGTGCGACCTGTCACGGCCTTGACCTGCAAGGAACCGACAACGGCCCGAGCCTGTATGGCGTCGGCGAACTGTCTGTCGAGTTCCAGCTGGCCACCGGTCGCATGCCCCTGCAGATGCAGGGACCGCAGGCACCGCAGAAGGAGCCGCAGTTCACCCAGCCGCAGATCGAAGCGATGGCGGCTTTCGTTCAGGAATCCGCCCCGGGACCCAGTTATCCCGCAGACGAGATCCTCGACGGCAACGGCGACGTCTCGCACGGTGCGGAGCTATTCCGCATCAACTGTGCGATGTGCCATAACGTCGCATCTGCCGGTGGAGCACTGACCGAGGGAAAGTACGCCCCGGGCCTCGCGAACACCAGCGCCCTGCACATCTATGCAGCCATGGTCACCGGCCCGCAGAACATGCCCGTCTTCGGCGACATGAACCTGTCGGACGAAGACAAGCGCGACATCATCTCGGCCCTGCTTTACCAGCAGGAGGCTGTGCAGATCGGAGGCTTCACGTTGGGCTCACTGGGCCCGGTCTCTGAGGGCCTGTTCATCTGGATCTTTGGTATCGGCGGCCTCGTCGGCCTCGCTGTGTGGATCACAGCGAAGTCCAACTAGCACGCTTAATCATTCAAGAAGGAACGTACGAGGAGCACCATGGCACACGACGACGACTCGCAGGCTCTTGACAGGGCCTACCAGCCCTCTCCGGGGCTGAGTGTCGCAGTCAGCGATCCCGCACAGAACCCCGGGCTTCCGCCGCACCGCGAGCGGATGACCGACAAGGATCCGAAGGCGGAGAAGCGCGCGGCTCGCACGGTCTACACCCTGTTCTACCTGTCTCTTGCAGGGAGCATCTGGGCCGTTGCGGCATACATGCTGTTCCCCATCGAAGACCAGTCGTTGCTCTCGATCCGGCACAACAACCTCTTCATCGGACTCGGGATCGCACTGTCGCTCCTGTGCATCGGAATCGGCGCCATTCACTGGTCCAAGGCGCTGATGTCCGACAAGGAGCACATCGAGATGCGCCACCCCACCCGGGGCACGGACGCAACACGTGAAGCTGCCGTCGAGGTGTTCGCCGCTGCAAACGAAGAGTCCGGCTTCGGCCGCCGCACGATGATTCGCAACTCGCTGATCGCAGCGATCGTTGCATCCATCGTTCCCGGTGTCGCGCTGTTCCGCGGCCTGGCTCCGCACAACAACGCAGACGGCAACCCGATAGCCGGTGACCCGGTCGCGCTTCTGAAGCAGACCATGTGGGAAAAGGGGCAGCGTCTCGTACGCGACCCCGACGGCACCCCCATCCGCGCAGCGGACGTCACTCTGGGTTCCGCGTTCCACGTCATCCCTGAGAATCTTGTTTCGCTGTCGCACCATGACGGCTACCTCGAGGAGAAGGCAAAGGCCATCGTGCTGATGATGCGCCTTCGCCCTGAGCAGTTGATCGAGTCCGAGGAGCGCAAGACCTGGTCGTACGACGGCATTGTCGCGTACTCCAAGGTCTGCACGCACGTCGGATGCCCCGTCGCACTGTACGAACAGCAGACACACCACCTGCTGTGCCCGTGTCACCAGTCGCAGTTCGACGTCACCGATCACGCCAAGGTCATCTTCGGCCCAGCCGCGCGTCCGCTGCCGCAGCTGCCGATCACCGTTGACGACGAGGGCTACCTCGTCGCACGCAGCGACTTCACCGAACCTGTCGGCCCGAGCTTCTGGGAGCGCCATTGAGCACCGCAACGCTGTCCAAAGAGGACAAGGACAACAAAGCGCCCCTCGGCGGCCGCTTCATCGGAGCAGCCTCGAACTACATCGATGAGCGCACCAGCATCTCCGGTATCGTCAAGGAGCTGGGTCGAAAGATCTTCCCAGATCACTGGTCGTTCATGCTCGGCGAGATCGCGCTGTGGAGCTTCGTCGTCGTGTTCATCTCCGGAACATTCCTGACGTTCTTCTTCGAGCCCTCGATGGTGCCCACGCACTACACGGGCGCTTACGTCCCGATGCGTGGACTTGAGATGTCGGCCGCATTCGAATCTGCTCTGCGCCTGTCATTTGACGTGCGCGGCGGCCTTCTTGTGCGCCAGATCCACCACTGGGCTGCGCTCGTCTTCATCGCCGGCATCGGTTTGCACATGCTCCGTGTGTTCTTCACCGGCGCGTTCCGCAAGCCGCGTGAGCTCAACTGGGTCATCGGCTTCGTGCTGTTCATCCTTGCCCTGGCAGAAGGCTTCACCGGTTACTCGCTTCCGGATGACCTCCTCTCGGGTAACGGTCTGCGCATCATCGACGGCATGATCAAGGGTCTCCCCCTGATCGGAACATGGACCTCGTTCTTGCTCTTCGGTGGCGAGTTCCCCGGCACAGACATCGTCGGCCGCCTGTACAGCCTGCATATCCTGCTGCTGCCGCTGCTTGTGATCGCACTGATCGTTGTGCACCTCATGCTCATGATCATCAACAAGCACACGCAGTTCGCCGGCCCCGGCCGCACGAACGACAACGTCGTGGGCTACCCGATGATGCCGGTGTACATGTCGAAGATGGGCGGTTACCTGTTCATCGTCTTCGGCACCATCGTGCTGATCGCGACGTTCTTCCAGATCCTGCCCTTCTGGGAGTACGGTCCTTACGACCCGTCTCCGATTTCGGCAGGTACGCAGCCGGACTGGTACATCGGCTTCGCTGATGGCGCTCTGCGCCTGGCACCGCCGAACCTGGACATCGTGATCCTGAACCACACGCTTTCGCTCGGCATCCTCATCCCGGTCGCAGTCCTCGGACTGTTCATCGTCGCTGTCGCGATCTACCCCTTCCTCGAGGCGTGGATCACGGGCGACAAGCGTGAGCACCACCTGGCTCAGCGCCCGCGCAACGCGGCAACGCGTACCGCGATCGGCGTTGCGGGTGTCATCTTCTACGCAGTCCTGTGGGCAGCGGCATCCTCCGACCTCATCGCGACGCACTTCATGCTCACGATGGAAGGTGTGATCCACACGCTCCAGGCGACGCTGTTCCTCGGCCCGGTTCTCGGATACTTCATCACGAAGCGCATCTGCATCGCGCTCCAGAAGAAGGACCGCGAGATCGTGCTGCACGGCTACGAGTCCGGTCGCATCGTTCGCCTTCCCGGCGGCGAGTACATCGAGGTTCACCAGCCGGTCGACACGTACGACCGTTGGAAGCTCATCGACATCGACACCTATGAGCCCCTCGTCGTGCGCCCGAACGCCAAGGGCCGCATCCCGTGGACCGAGAACCTGCGTTCGTCGATCTCGCGCTGGTTCTTCGAGGACCGTCTTGCTCCGCTCACTCAGGCTGACGTGGATGCTGCAGACGCCCACCAGAGCCACGTGACCGCGAACACAGCTGAGGCTGAGGCCGAAGAGATCCAGGGCGCTCACGAGCGCGCTGGTGCTCCGGACGCCCCGCTCACGCCCACGCCGGAGACGCACGTCGATGAGACGCCCAACACTCCGAGTTCGGTCATCGCGACTGACCCGGTGAAGAAGCCTCGCAAGAAGAAGGAAGAGGGCAAGTAACACTCCCCTCCCCTGCTGAAGGGCCCCGTCCATCTGGACGGGGCCCTTTCTTCATGTAATCTGCTTCGCATGTCATCCGTCGTACAGCTCCTCCGCGCGCCCTCGCTCGCAGCCACTCCCTACGCCTATGCCGCTACGGCCCCGGCGGAGTCGCGATTGATCTTCCTCGCCGGCGCTTGCCCGCTCAACGCGGATGGTACGACGGGCCATCCGGGCGACTACGCCGCACAGGCAGCGCTCTGCCTCGACACGCTGAGTGGTGCGTTACGTGCCGCCGGCGCTACTTTTGCTGACGTCATCAGTACGCGAGTGCTCGTTGCATCTCCCCGACGCCAAGACCTCGTCACCGCGTGGAGCGTTGTCGAAGCTGCATTTGGTGACCACGATGTTCCCAGCACCCTGATGGGAGTTACTGTGCTCGGCTACCCTGACCAGCTCGTTGAGATCGAAGCAGTCGCAGCAGTATCCGATGCTTCGTCTCCGCGAATCACGTCCGGCGTAGGCTGAAGCCATGATGGATCGTGCAGATTTCTTCGCCGCAAAACTTGCTTACGAGACCGATGCCAGCGACGTCTACGCCGCGCAGAAGGCCGGCGAGGACGTCGTGGTCATCGACGTTCGATCAGATGAGGCCTGGGCGCAGGGACGCGTTCCGGGCGCCATACACATGCACTACGGCGAGATCGCCGCGCGTGCACACCAGGAGATCGCTCAGGACGCCGAGGTCGTGGTCTACTGCTGGAGCCCCGGATGCAACGCCGGAGCCAAGGGCGCGCTCGAGTTCGCCAAGCTCGGCTATCGTGTGCGCGAGATGATCGGTGGCTTCGAGTACTGGGTAAGAGAGGGCTATCCGGTCGCTGATGCCGACGGCATCCACCGTCGCCCGATCGACCCGCTCACTGGCATCCCCCGCATCCGCACCCGCACCTGATCCCCCCTCCCCTCTCTTCTTCCCCCCTTCCGCTGCTTGCGAGTGGGTAGTTGTGGCTCGAAATATGGCCGAAAACGAGCCACAACCGGACACTCGCAAGCAGTGGTGGGAGAAGAAGAGACAAAAGAAGGCCCCCGGACGAATCCGGGGGCCTTCTTTAATACGGAGAGATCAGCGGGCGAAGTTGCCGCGGTAGAACTCGTAGACCCAACCGACGATCGCGATCGCGAAGATAATGATCCCGATGGGGAGCAGGAAATGTCCGACGGCCAGTCCGACCAAGAACACACCGGCGGATGCCGCCAGCACCATCGGCCACCAGGACCACGGTGCGAACTCGCCGAGCTCCGGGTCGCCGTCATCGATGTCTGCGGTCAGGATGTCTTCCGGCAGTTCGCCGCCCTGCGCCTTGTGCGTACGGTCGAGGTACACCGCGATCATGGCAGCCATGAACGCGCCGAACAGCAGTGCAATCGTGCCGACCCACTCGACCTTCGCTGCGCCGACAAGCTCCGGGTAGGCAACGATGTGCCAGACCGTGTAGGCCGCCGCAACAATCAGGAAGAACGCGGTGAGGATCCACCAGAGAACGATATTTGAACGCATGGCTTACTTGCCCTCTCCGGTCGTACCGGCAAGAGCAGGCTCGGGCGCCCCCACGGGGTGCTCAGCTGCTTCCGGGTGGTTCAGGTCGAATGCCGGACGCTCGCTGCGGATGCGCGGGATCGAGGTGAAGTTGTGACGCGGCGGCGGGCAACTGGTCGCCCACTCGAGCGATCCACCGTAACCCCACGGGTCGTTGACCATGACCTTGGGCGCCTTGCGTGCGGTGATCCAGACGTTCAGGAAGAACGGCAGCATCGATGCACCGAGAATGATCGAACCGATTGTCGACACCTGGTTACCCCAGGTCCAGCCATCGGCTGCCGAGTAGTCGGCGTAACGACGCACCATACCGTCGACACCCAGCCAGTGCTGGATGAGGAACGTCATGTGGAAGCCGATGAACAGCATCCAGAAGTGCACGTAACCGAGACGCTCGTTGAGCATGCGACCGGTCCACTTCGGCCACCAGAAGTAGAAGCCGGCGAACATCGCGAACACGACGGTACCGAAGACCACGTAGTGGAAGTGAGCGACGACGAAGTACGAGTCACTGATGTGGAAGTCCAGCGGCGGGGCCGCGAGGATGACACCGGTCAGACCACCGAAGACGAACGAGACGAGGAAGCCCAGTGCGAACACCATCGGTGTTTCGAACGTCACGGATCCGCGCCAGAGCGTTCCGATCCAGTTGAAGATCTTCACACCGGTCGGTACCGCGATGAGCATGGTCATCAGAGCGAAGAACGGCAGCAGCACACCACCGGTGACGTACATGTGGTGAGCCCACACCGACACCGACAGCGCCGCGATCGCGATCGTCGCGTAGACCAGAGTCTTGTAACCGAAGATCGGCTTGCGGCTGAACACCGGGAAGATCTCCGAGACGATGCCGAAGAACGGCAGCGCGATGATGTACACCTCGGGGTGACCGAAGAACCAGAACAGGTGCTGCCAGAGGAGCACACCACCGTTGGCCGGATCGAAGATGTGGGCGCCGAGAATACGGTCAGCGGCAGCGGCGAAAATCGCAGCGGCGAGCACGGGGAACGCCATCAGGATCAGCAAGCTGGTGATCAGCGTGTTCCACGAGAAGATTGACATGCGCCACATAGTCATACCGGGAGCGCGCATGGTGATCACCGTGGTGATGAAGTTCACCGCACCGAGAATCGTGCCGAAACCAGACATGCCTAGTCCGAGCATCCACAGGTTTCCACCTGCTCCCGGCGAGAACGTCGCGTTCGCGAGCGGCTGGTAAGCAAACCAACCGAACGATGCTGCACCCTGCGGGGTGAGGAAGCCGGCGATCGCAATGATCGAGCCGAAGCTGAACAGCCAGAACGCGAAGGCGTTCAAACGCGGGAACGCCACATCAGGAGCACCGAGCTGCAGCGGCAGGATCGCATTCGCGAAACCTGCGAACAGCGGCGTCGCGAACATCAGCAGCATGATGGTGCCGTGCATGGTGAACAGCTGGTTGTACTGCTCCTTGGTCGGCACGATCTGCATACCGGGAGCGAACAGCTCAGCACGGATGACCAGGGCCATCACACCACCGAGCAGGAAGAACAGCACCGACGAGATCAGGTACATGTACCCGATGGTCTTGTGGTCAGTGGACGTGATCCACTTGACGACGATGTTTCCCTTTTGCTCGGTGCGCGACGAGCTCAGCAGAGCCGCCTGACGCGCCGGTGTGCCGGTCGGACGAGCGCCAGCCGATGTGCTGGGCATCTCAGAGGTAGTCGACATGAGACTTACTCTCCTTCTTCCTCGGAGTCAGTCTCGGGCGCGGTTCCAGTGCCCGGGAAGTTGCTGAGACGATCGTAAGCATCGGAGATATCACCCGTGTTGCCCTCGGCGCGCAGCGAATCGACATAATCGTCGTACTCGTCCTGCTCAACGACCTTAACGTTGAAGAGCATCATCGAGTGATACTCGCCACAGAGCTCGGCACACTTTCCGGCGTACTCGCCGACGCGCGTCGGGATGAAGGACCAGGAGTTGTCCTTACCGATGTACATGTCCTTCTTGTACAGGAAGTCGATGATCCAGAAGGAGTGGATGACATCGCGAGACTGCAGGTTGATCTGGACCTTCTGGTCAACCGGCAGCACGAGTGTCGGAAGCTCATCGTTATCGATGTTTCCATCGGCATCCGGCTGGGCCTGAATACCCATTGTCCACACGGCGTCAGACAGATCGTCGTCCTCGCCGGCGTACATGAAGTCGAAGGCCCACTGCTTGCCGATCGCGGTGACCTGAACATCCGCGTCGTCGCCCCACTGGGTTTCGATCTCGGCCTGGTCGCGCGCCGTGAAGAAGAACATTCCCATCACGAGGATCAGCGGAATCACCGTGTAGAAGATCTCGATCGGCATGTTGTAGCGCATCTGCACCGGCAGGCCGGTCTGGCCCTTGCGACGGCGGTATGCGACGGCCGCCCACCCCATGAGGCCCCAGGTGATGAGGCCAACGAGGAGAAGAACGATCCACGAGTTCACCCAGAGACCGGCGACGCGGTCAGTCTGGTTCGTGGCGGCAGTGCCGTCTTCCACGAAGCCTGGGAGGAATCCATGAAGCTCGGTGGGAGAACATCCCGCCAGAGCCACGGCTGCCGCAATTCCTACTGGAATAGCGGCCCAACGAAGGCGGCGTTTCAAGGGCACGATGCACCTTTCAAGATCGCGGACAGGGCTTCCCTAAGTCTAGGGCAACCTCACACCTGATTCATGCCAACCACGCAGGCGTGGCCCAGCTGTTGATCAGTGGAAGCTGTCACCGCACGCGCAGCTGCCGCCGGCATTCGGGTTATCGATGGTGAAGCCCTGCTCGGAAATCGTGTCCTTGAAGTCGATGGATGCCCCATCGAGGTAGGGAACACTCATGTTGTCGATGATGACCTCGACGCCATCGAAGTCGACGGTCTCATCGCCATCGAGGTAGCGCTCGTCGAAGTAGAGCTGGTAGATGAGTCCGGAGCATCCGCCTGGCTGAACGGCAACGCGCAGACGCAGATCTTCACGTCCCTCCTGCGCGAGGAGGTTCTTCACCTTGGTCGCGGCCGCGTCGGTCAGCTTGACGCCATGTGCGTTGGTGGTCTCGGTGGTCAGTGTGGTGTCGCTCATGTCACTCCTTGGGAACAGGCCGTTCGCAGACGGCTGGTTGCTCTGATTCTACCGCCGGTCGCCTGGCTGCGGGTCGGATGCTGGCCAGCTCAGAGGGTGATCTCGTTCATGCGAGTCAACATCAGTGCCTCGGTCGCAACGGCATGCCGGAACGTGTCCAGATGCAAGGACTCGTTCGGGCTGTGCGCGCGTGCGTGCGGGTCTTCGACTCCGGTGACGAGAATCTGCGCTGCCGGGAATTCGCGCACGAGGTCGGCGATGAACGGAATCGATCCGCCGACACCGAGATCGACCGGGTCGACACCGTAGCCGTCCGCCATCGCCTGGCGGGCGAGTTCGACTGCCCATCCGTCGGTGTCGACGAGGAAGCCGTTACCGAGATCCACGTCCGAGAACGTCAGCTCGGCTCCGAACGGGGCGTGCGAGCGCAGGTGGCTCTCCAACGCCGCGTAGGCCTCTTCGCCCGTCTGGCCTGGTGCGACGCGAGCGCTGATGACGACCGTCACTTCGGGCAGAAGCGTGTTGGATGCTGCCTCCACACTGGTCGCATCGATGCCGATGACGGTGACCGCCGGCTTGTTCCAGATCCGGCTGAGGATGCTGTCGCGTCCGATCGGCGACGTGCCAGGCAGCAGCCCGGCCTCATCGCGCAGCGTTGCTTCGTTGTACTCGGGGGTATCGGCATCCAATTCGGTGAGCCCCTCGACGGCGACAGCGCCATCGGCGTCCCAGAGCGTGGAGAGCAACCGAACGGTCGCCATCATCGCATCCGGAACTGCGCCACCGAACATGCCGGAGTGCGAGGCGTGGTCCAGGGTCCGTACCTTCAGCGTGAAGCGCGCGTTGCCGCGCAATGAGACGGTCAGGCCCGGGGTCTCGGAGTCCCAGTTACCGGAATCAGCCACCACGATCGCGTCGGCGCGCAGCGCGTCGACGTTGTCGCTGAGGAACTGTGCGAACGACCGAGAGCCGTATTCCTCTTCACCTTCGATGAACATCGAGACGCCCAGCTCGAGGTCATCTCCCAGCACCTCGGCGACCGCGCGCAGAGAAGCGATATGCGCCATGATCCCGGCCTTGTCGTCGGCGGCTCCGCGTCCGTACAGGCGCCCGTTGCGCACGGTCGGCTCGAACGGCGGGGTCTCCCACAGCTCGTCCGCTCCGGGAGGCTGAACATCGTGGTGCGCATAGAGCAGGATCGTCGGCTTGCCGCCACGTGCTGCTCGTGTTGCCAGCACTGCGGGCTGACCGAGCTCGTCGGTGCCGTCGATCGTCGCGCGGAGCACGCGAACCGATTCGAAGACCCCCGTCTCGGTGGCGAGCGTCGCAACGTGCTCAGCGCTGCGCTCGAGCTGAGTCTGGTCAAACGAAGGCCAGGCGATGCCCGGGATGCGCACCAGATCGCCCAAATCCGACAGCGCGGAGGGGATGCCGATGGCCACGGCCTCGGTGACGGCGGATTCGATGGCGGGGTCTGCATTGGGCGGCACTGAACTCATGCGAGTAATCTTAAGGCCGAACCCTAGTTTTCTATCCGAGGAGCCCCGTGGCCACTTCCACCCCATCGACGAACGACGACTCCCCCGAGACGCCAGTCGTCGGCAAGGGACGGCCGACACCCAGTCGCGCCGAGCAGGAAGCTGCCCGGCGACGCCCACTTGTCGCTGACACCAAAGAAGCCCGTGCTGCCGCGAAGGCGCAGCTACGCGAGCGCCGTGACCGTGCTCAAGCGGGTATGGCCGCCGGTGAGGACAAGTATCTTCCGCCCCGTGACAAGGGTCCGCAGCGCCGGTGGGTGCGCGACTACGTCGATGCCGGCTGGCACGTCTCCGAGTGGGTGATGGCGCTGATGGTGGTGGTCATCCTCGTCTCGCTGATCCCGGATCCCACGTTCTCGTTCTACGCCTTCGTAGGCTTGTGGGCTTTCATCCTCGTTGCCGTGGGCGACATGGTCCTACTGGGAACTCGCGTGAAGAAGAAGGCCGCCGCGAAGTTCGGCAAGGAGCGTCTCGAGAAGGGCCTGGGCTGGTACGCCGCGATGCGCTCACTCCAGATGCGCTTCATGCGTCTGCCGAAGCCGCAGGTCAAGCGCGGACAGTACCCCGAGTAACCCCTAATTCCCTTTGCGAGCGGGCGCTCGTGGCTCTTCGCAACGCGAATCTCGAGCCACGGGCGCCCACTCGCAATTTAGGTGGGTGGTGGTGGTGTGTGATGGGGGCGCTACGGGCGGCGGAGCGCGCGGTTGATCTGGCGCGCCCAGAGCGGGCCACGGTACAGGAACGCTGTGTAGCCCTGCACCAGGGTGGCGCCGGCATCCAATCGCGCTTGCACGTCGGATGCCGTCTCCACTCCCCCGACGGAGATCACGCAGAAGCTCTCCGGAACCGCCGCGCGCACGATCCGCAGAACATCCATCGAGCGCTCGCGCAGCGGCGCGCCGGACAGGCCACCGGCTCCAGCCGCTTCGACGACAGCGGCATCCGTCGTGAGTCCTTCGCGACTGATCGTGGTGTTGTGGGCGATGATCCCGTCCAGGCCCTCGCTGACGGCGAGCTGCGCGATCGCAGTGATCTCCTCATCCGGCAGGTCCGGAGCGATCTTCACCAGGAGCGGTGTTGAGCCAGCGGCATCCTTCACGGCGCGCAGCAGCGGCGCGAGAGTCTCGACCGCTTGCAATCCGCGGAGCCCGGGAGTGTTCGGTGAGGAGACGTTCACCGCCAGGTAGTCGGCCAATCCGGCGAGCTTCTTCGCACTCGCGACATAGTCGGCGGTGGCGTTTTCGACCTCGACCACCCGACTCTTGCCGATGTTGACACCGATGATCGTCTTCGGCCGATGGCGGCGGAGCTTCTCCAGCCGGCGTGCCGCAGCATCCGCGCCATCGTTATTGAAGCCCATCCGATTGATGACGGCACGGTCCGCGACGAGACGGAACAGACGAGGTTTCGGGTTGCCCTCCTGAGGGATGGCGGTGACCGTCCCGATCTCGACGTGTCCGAATCCGAGTGCGGCCAGGCCGCGCACGCCCACGGCGTTCTTGTCGAAGCCTGCTGCGACACCGAACGGCGAATCGAAGGTCAGTCCGAGCGCTGAAACCTGCTGATCTGGGCTGGGCGCGGCGATCGCTCTGGTGATCCAGGAGAACGGCGGAACGCCGAGCACACGGACCACCGCCATGCCGGCGTGGTGGGCGAACTCGGGATCGAAGCGCGAGAGAACAGCGCGAAAAAGCAGCGGATACATCCCTGCCAGATTACCGCTCGGCCGGGTCTGCTCCGGCCGCAACATGATCCGAGCGCAGGTCACTGATCGCGCTTTCGAAATCTTCCAATGAATCGAACGCCTGGTAAACGCTGGCAAAACGCAGGTAAGCAACCTCATCCAAGTCGCGAAGCGGCCCGAGGATCGACAGGCCAATCTCGTTGGCATCCAACTGCGAGACACCCGTCTGACGCACGGCTTCCTCAACCCGCTGCGCGAGAACGGCGAGATCAGCCTCGGTTACCGGACGCCCCTGGCAGGCCTTGCGCACACCCGAGATGACCTTCTCCCGACTGAATGGCTCCATCACACCCGAACGCTTGATCACGTTGAGGCTGGCCGTCTCAGTCGTTGTGAAGCGTCCACCGCATTCCGGACACTGCCGTCGACGACGGATGGAAAGCCCGTCGTCGCTCGTGCGTGAATCGATCACACGGGAATCGGAATGACGACAGAACGGGCAGTGCATGGTGTTACAGCGTAGTCGCTCAGACCGTCGGCTCGGGGAAGCGCGCCTCGACGGCATCACCGTGTGCAGGAAGCGCTTCGGCGTTCGCCAGTGCGACGACGTCCGCGCGCGCGCGGGCGAGAGCCTCGTGGTTGTATTCGATGACCTGCTGCGGACGCAGGAACGTGTATGCGCCGAGACCCGCTGCATAGCGCGCCTGTCCCCCGGTGGGCAGCACGTGATTGCTGCCGGCCATGTAGTCGCCGAGGCTGACCGGTGTCTGGTCGCCGACGAAGATGGCGCCGGCGCTCGTGAACGCGGATGCCGCGTCCGCCGCATCCGCGAGGTGAATCTCGAGGTGCTCTGGTGCATAGGCGTTACTGAAGGCGGTAGCCATCGCACGGTCATCGACCAGGACGATGGCCGACTGCGGCCCGCCGAGGGCAGCAGCGACCCGGTCGCGGTGCGCAGTGGATGCTGCCAGCTTCGCCACCGCGGTGGACGCACGCTCTGCAAGCTCCGTGGAGTCGGTGACGAGAACGGCTGATGCCTGCTCGTCGTGCTCGGCCTGACTGATGAGGTCAGCGGCGATGAGCGTCGCATCTGCCGCCTGGTCTGCAATGATCAGGATCTCGGTGGCACCCGCTTCAGAATCGGTGCCGACGACTCCGGCGACGGCCCGCTTCGCGGAGGCGACGTAGTTGTTTCCGGGTCCGGAGACCACGTCGACGGGATCGAGGCCGAGGCTTGCGACGCCGTAGGCGAAAGCGCCGATCGCGCCGGCCCCACCGATGGCGTAGATCTCATCGATGCCGAGTAGCGCTGCCGCGGCAAGGATTGTCGGGTGCACGCGTCCACCGTGCTGGGCCTGGGGCGGCGATGCGAGCGCGATCGATGACACACCAGCGACCTGCGCGGGCACGACGTTCATGACGACGCTGGATGCCAGAGCCGCCTTACCGCCGGGAATGTACACGCCGGCGCGGTGGATCGGCTGCCAGCGCTGCAGAATTCGCGCTCCGGGACCGATATCGGTCGTCTGGGGCGCAGGAACCTGGGCGAGAGAGCCCCGCCGCACTCGTTCGATCGCATTCTCCAGAGCGGTGCGAACAGCGGGATCGACGGATGCCATCGCCTCGGCGATGTGCTCTGCCGGAACCCGGATCGCGTGGTCGGTCACCTTGTCGAAGCGTGCAGCCTGATCGCGCAGAGCACTCTCGCCATGAGCGCGAACGTCCTCGACGATGCGTGTCGCGGTCTGCAGTGCTTCTGCCCGGGCCTGTGCGGCGCGTGGAACCGCGGCGAGCATATCCGCTGGCGAGAGCTGCTGCCCTCGGAGATCAATGGTGCGCACTTCAGCCCTTCGTGATGTCGTTGATGTCGTGCAGGTAGCCGACGCGGCCGTCATCGTGGCGTACGACGTAGGTCTCACCGCGATCTTCCAACACCAGAGCCCAGGCTTCCGGACCGATCTGGAACAGCGTCTGGCCCTGCTCGTCGACGACCTCACGCGCGTCCGGCGCGAGCGCCCAGAACGGCTGAGCGGCGGAAACGGCCTGAGTAGCGGCAGCCGACTGCTCGTGCGCTGCCGCATCGGCTGTGGCCTCGACATCCTCATCCACGATGGAATCGACGCTGCTCACCGGCTCGGAAACGTCACGCTCGAAGCTCTCCGGCTCCGGTTCAAAAATTTCCGCGTCCGCAAAAGCGTCGCTATCGGCGTCGCTATCGGCGTCATTGCCGCGGGCGGATCGTGCGTACCCCGGTACATAGTCGTCGTCGATAGCGGTCGTCATGCCGAGCGCACCGCCGGACGCATGCGAGGTCAGCGGCACGCTGTTCAGCAGATCCAGTGGCTCCGCACCGCCCGTTTCCGGCGCATCCGACGCATCCGGCGCATCCGGCGCATCCGGCGCATCCGGCGCATCCGATGCTTCCGACTGAGGTGATCCGTCAAGAACGGCAGCTTCCGGGCGCGGTCGGGCGATCACGGGGCGCGCGGGGTTCGCGTTGCGATGAGCGAGTGTGACCAACCGGCCTTGAAAGTCCTCACGCAGTCCGGGGATGAACGGTGCGAACACGGTCAGCGCCACCAGGGCCAGCGCGCCGATGAACTGCACGATCATCACCCAGCTCAGCAGGAAGTAGCCCTGAACCGCCATCGCGGCGATCGACTCCCAGATTGTGCTGGCCCAGTACACCGCCGCGACGGAGAAGGCGACCGACGCGAACTGATCGATTCCGAGCGAGCCGACGCGTCGGATGCCCTCAGGCGAGAACCGGCGCAGCACGATCAAGAAGACCGCAACAGTGGGCAGCCCGATCGGCAGAATCCAGGAAATCCCCCGCATCCAGATCGAAGTTCCGCTGATCTGTGCGTACAGCGGGAAGAACGATGTCACGAAAATGACCAGCCAGACGGCAACGATGAGCAGCTCGCGAAGAGTGAAACCGAGTATGCCGTGCTCGGGAGTCACTTCCTCGTCGTAGAAGACACCGTCATCCTCAGTGACAGGATCGTCCGAGAATTCCGTACTCATCAAGCGAAGTCCTTTCGATTTGGCACGCACCTGATCCTGTGCGTCCAACGCGTCACGATATTACCCGCTGTGGTCGAACAGCGCCGCTGAGGGACGCGAGACGACGTCATCCGAGACAGGTCGGCCCGAGCAATGACTTGAGATCCCCGAACAGGTCAGCGGAGACCTTCACGGGCATCGGAACGTCGAACACCTTGGCCGTCTGCCCCCGATGCACGCGCAGCACAACCTCGGTGTCGCCGCTATGACGGCGGAGCACTTCAGCCAGTTCGTGCATGACACGCTCTGTAGCGCGTTGCTCTGCGAGAACGAGCGACAGCGGCCCCGACGCGTCAAAGGAGCCGATGTCGGGAGTGAATGCTGATTGTCCGTGCAGGTTTAATCCATCGTCACGGCGTGAGATGCGTCCGCGCACCGCCAGGATGGCATCCTGCTGCAGCGTGTGCTGGTACTCGGTGTACGTCTTACCCATGAACATCACGGTGACCTCACCGTTGAAGTCCTCGACGGTGATCATGCCGTAGGGATTTCCGCTGGCCTTCGCCACGCGATGCTGCACGCTGGTCACGAGGCCGGCCACGGTGACCTGATCGCCGTCTTGCAGGTCTTCGGACGCGAGCAGATTGTGGATCGAGATCGACGCGTGCTTGGCTAGCGGCACTTCCAGCCCGGCGAGCGGATGATCCGACACGTACAGACCGAGCATCTCTCGCTCGAAGGCGAGCTTGTCCTTCTTGATCCATTCCGGGCGCTCCGGGACCTTCGCCGGGACGGCTTCTTCGACCGCCTCGTACAAGCTGTCGAAGTCGAAGCCGATGGCTCCCTGCGCCTCATTGCGTTTCTGATCGACGGCCGCTTCGGTGGCATCCTCATGGATTTCCATCAGGGCACGGCGGGTGTCTCCCATGGAGTCGAAGGCTCCGGCCTTGATCAACGACTCAACGGTGCGCTTGTTGGAGACGTGCAGCGGCACCTTCTTCAGGAAGTCGTGGAAAGAATCGAAGTTCTCCTTCTTGCGCGACTCGACGATGCCGTCGACGACGTTGCTGCCGACGTTGCGGACCGCACCGAGGCCGAAGCGGATGTCTTCCCCGACGGCGGCGAAGAAATTGATCGACTCTCGGACATCCGGCGGCAGAACCCGGATCCCCATGCGTCGGCACTCATTGAGGTAGATCGCCATCTTGTCTTTGGAATCACCGACGCTGGTCAGCAGCGCTGCCATGTACTCGGCGGGATAGTGCGCCTTGAGATACGCGGTCCAATACGAGACGAGCCCGTATGCGGCGGAGTGCGCCTTGTTGAACGCGTAGTCGGAGAAAGGCAGCAGGATGTCCCACAGCGACTTGATCGCGGCGTCACCGAATCCGCGCTCTTTCATACCGCCGGCAAAGCCCTCGTACTGCTTGTCAAGCTCGGACTTCTTCTTCTTACCCATCGCCCGACGCAGAATATCGGCCTGTCCCAGGCTGAAGCCGGCGACCTTCTGCGCGATGGCCATCACCTGCTCCTGGTAGATGATCAGACCGTAGGAGGTATCGAGGATGTCTTTCAGCGGCTCTTCGAGCTCGGGATGAATCGGGGTGATCGGCTGTAGCCCGTTCTTACGCAGCGCATAGTTCGTGTGCGAGTTCGCACCCATGGGGCCGGGTCGGTACAGCGCAATGACAGCCGAGATGTCTTCGAAGTTGTCGGGCTTCATCAGTCGCAGCAGGGAGCGCATCGGCCCACCGTCGAGCTGGAACACACCGAGGGTGTCTCCCCGCGAGAGAAGATCGTACGCCGGACGATCTTCAAGCTCGAGGTGCTCGAGATCGACGTCCTCACCGCGGTTCATGCGGATGTTGTCGAGGGCATCCGAGATGATCGTGAGGTTCCTGAGACCCAGGAAGTCCATCTTGATCAGGCCGAGCGACTCGCATGACGGGTAGTCGAACTGCGTGACGATCTGACCGTCCTGCTCACGGCGCATGATCGGGATGATGTCGAGCAGCGGTTCGCTCGACATGATCACACCAGCCGCGTGCACACCCCACTGGCGCTTCAGCCCCTCCAGGCCGATGGCGCGATCGAAGACGGTTTTCGCCTCCGGATCAGTCTCGATCAGCGCGCGGAACTCGCTTGCTTCTTTGTACCGCGGATGCTTCGGGTCGAACATGCCGTCCAGCGGCATGTCCTTGCCCATCACCGGTGGCGGCATCGCCTTGGTCAGACGCTCGCCCATGCTGAAGGGGAAGCCCAGCACGCGTCCGGCATCCTTCAAGGCCTGCTTGGACTTGATCGTGCCGTACGTGACGATCTGTGCGACACGCTCGTCACCGTACTTCTTGGTGACATAGTCGATGACTTCGCCGCGGCGCCGATCATCGAAGTCGACGTCGAAGTCAGGCATCGACACACGGTCAGGGTTGAGGAATCGCTCGAAGATCAGGCCGTGCTCGAGCGGGTCAAGATCGGTGATCTTCATCGCATAGGCGACCATGGATCCGGCACCGGAACCACGCCCAGGTCCGACGCGGATGCCGTTGTCCTTGGCCCAGTTGATGAAGTCGGCAACGACGAGGAAGTAGCCGGGGAAACCCATCTGCAGGATGATGTCGGTTTCGTATTCGGCTTGCTTGCGCACCTTGTCCGGGATGCCGCCGGGGTAACGGTAGTGCAGGCCCGCTTCGACCTCTTTGACCAGCCAGCTGTCTTCGCTCTCGCCCTCCGGGACGGGGAAACGCGGCATGTAGTTGGCCGAGGTGTTGAACTCAACCTCGCAACGCTCTGCGATCAGCAGCGTGTTATCGCACGCTTCCGGGTGGTCGCGGAAGAGCTGGCGCATCTCCTGCGCAGTCTTGATGTAGTAGCCGTCGCCATCGAATTTGAAGCGGTTCGGGTTATCCAGCGTCGAACCGGACTGCACGCACAGGAGAGCCGCGTGAGCGTCAGCCTCGTGCTGGTGCGTGTAGTGCGAGTCGTTCGTGCCCACCAGCGGGATGCCGAGATCTTTCGAGATCTTCAGCAGATCGGTGATGACGCGACGTTCGATGTCGAGGCCGTGATCCATGATCTCGGCGAAGTAGTTCTCTTTACCGAAGATGTCTTGGAACTCTGCGGCCGCGGCCCGTGCCGCGTCGTACTGGCCCAGGCGCAGCCGCGTCTGGATTTCGCCCGACGGGCATCCCGTCGTCGCGATGAGACCCTTCCCGTAGGTCTGCAGCAGATCCCGGTCCATTCGAGGCTTGAAGTACTGCCCCTCGAGGCTCGACAACGAGCTGAGCCGGAAGAGGTTGTGCATACCCTCGGTGCTCTGGCTCCACATCGTCATGTGGGTATATGCACCGGACCCAGAGACGTCATCGCGCTTCTGCTCGGGAGCGCCCCAGGCGACTCGCGTCCTATCGCCGCGGTGCGTTCCGGGCGTCACATAGGCCTCGAGGCCGATGATCGGCTTCACGCCGGCGTTTTTGGCCGCGTTGTAGAACTCGAAGGCTGCGAAGGTGTTGCCATGATCGGTGACAGCGATGGCCGGCATGCCGTAATCGGCCGCCGCCTGAGTCATCAATCCGATCTTTGCGGCGCCGTCCAGCATCGAGTATTCGCTGTGCACGTGCAGGTGAACGAAGGAGTCGGATGCCACGTGTTCGAGTCTACGTCGGGGCACAGACGTCGGCACTTTGATATGGGTCCGGAGATCACCCGAGCTCGTCGATCACGCCGATAACGCCGCTTTCTTCTCCGACTTCGATAAGTCCAGTCTCATCACGACGCGAGGAAAACCGTTGAGCACCGAACTCGTCTCCGCAGCCTGAACGAATCCCGCTTTCTCGAACAGCAATTTGGTACCGACGTACATCATCGTCAAGTCGACTCGCTCGCCCGCGTTGTCGACCGGGTACCCCTCCACAGCCGGCGCTTCACGCTCCTTCGCATATGCCGCCCCGCCTGCGATCAGCGCGTGCATGATCCCCTGCTTGCGGTAGCCCGGGCGCACCCGAAAGCACCACAGCGACCACACATCGAGGTCATCCACATGCGGAATCAGACGATTTCTGGCGAAGCTCGTGTCCCGACGCGGACGGACAGCTGCCCAGCCCACATCCGGTGTGTGGCATCCTCTGACTGGTCGCGTCACAGAAGATGCGCGTGCTTGCAGCCCGCACCCGCCACAAGTGAGACACGGCTCAGCGGCGTGTCTCAGAAATCGCGGCACCCGGCGTGTGGACCCGCCACTTCTGTGACACCAAGACGTGCGGATCCTGCACCGAGTCAGTCCCCGCGCAGGATCTCCAAGGCGTGCTCGAAGTCGGCGGGATACGGCGACTCGAATGAGACCCACTCCCCCGTTGCCGGGTGCGTGAAGGCGAGCCTATGGGCATGCAGCCACTGCCGAGTCAGCCCCAGCTTCGCGGCGATCGTCGGATCGGCGCCGTAGAGCGGGTCGCCGACGCATGGATGCCGGTGAGCGGCCATGTGCACGCGGATCTGGTGCGTGCGGCCGGTCTCCAGGTGGATCTCGAGCAGCGAGGCACCGGGGAACGCCTCAAGCGTCTCGTAGTGCGTGACCGAGTCCTTGCCGTCGGGAATCACGGCGAACTTCCACGAGTGATTCGGATGCCGTCCGATCGGTGCATCGATGGTCCCTGCCAGAGGATCCGGATGCCCCTGCACAACGGCATGGTAGATCTTCTCGACCGTGCGCTCCTTGAAGGCGCGTTTGAGCACGGTGTACGCGGACTCGGTCTTCGCAACGACCATCAGTCCGCTGGTTCCGACATCGAGCCGGTGCACGATCCCGGCCCGCTCGGCAGCCCCGCTGGTAGCGATGCGGAAGCCCGCACCTGCCAGGGCGCCGAGCACAGTCGGCCCCTCCCATCCCACGGAGGGGTGCGCGGCAACGCCCGAGGGTTTGTCGATCACGACAATGTCGTCGTCATCGTGGATGATTCCGAGCTCCGGCACGACGACCGGGATGATCTTTGGGTCCTCTTTGGGACGCCACTCGACGCTCAGCCATCCGCCGGCACGCAGCCGATCGGATTTGCCGAGCGTCACGCCGTCCAGACTCACGCCTCCGGCCTCAGCCACCTCAGCGGCAAAGGTACGGGAAAAGCCCAGCATCTTGGCCAGCGCGGCGTCGACGCGAGCCCCTTCCAACCCATCCGGGACGGGAAGCGAGCGAGTCTCCATACTCAGGCGTCCTTCTCGACGGCCTTGGCATCGGTTTCGGCAGAGGTTCCCGTGACCGCTTCAGCTTCAGCTTCAGCTTCAGCTTCAGCAGATACAACCGGGTCGTCCTTCTCGCGCGTGCCATCCAGACGGAGTCCCAGTACGACCAGGAGCGCGACGGCGATCATGCCGCACACGATGAAGATGTCTGCGACATTGAAGATCGCCGGCATCATCCAAGGCATAGAGATCATGTCCACGACATGACCGACTCCGAAACCCGGGTCCCGAAACAGCCGATCGGTGAGGTTGCCGAGTACACCGCCGAGCAGGCAGCCGAGAACGACAGCCCATAGCCGGGAATTGAGGCTGAACGCCTTCCAGATGATGATCGCTGAGACAACAGCGAGAGCGATCGTGAAGATCCAGGTGACTTCGCTGCCCAAGGAGAAAGCCGCTCCGGGATTTCTCACGTAGTACAGCTGAAGGAACTCACCCAGCACCGGAACCGCTTCATGCAGCGGCAGATGCTCAACGGTGAGGTACTTCACAAACTGATCGGCGGCCAGCACCACAATCGCGAGAATCGCGACGATGATACCGGCCGCCGGTCGACTGATCAGGCGACGTCCTGACAATGCGACGACCTACAGGCCGATCGCGGAGACCGGCGTCGAGTCCGTCGAAGTCGCCTTCTCGTCAAGGTCACGCAGCTGGCCCTCGATGTAACCGCGCAGCTGGGTGCGGTAGTCGCGCTCGAAGTTGCGCAGCTCGGTGATGCGAGCTTCCAGCGTGTTGCGCTCGCGCTCCAGGCGTGCTGCCTCTTCGCGCTGCTTCACCTGTGCTTCGCTCTGGATGCGGTCGACCTCGGTCTGGGCCTCGGAGATCAGCTGGCTCTTCTTAGCCTCACCCTCGGCAACGTGCTCGTCGTGCAGACGCTGTGCGAGCTCGATGATGCCGGCGGTCGCGGTCGTGGAGCCTGCGGCCTCGACCGGGGCTGCAACGGCAACGGGCTGCGGAGCGGCGGCGGGAGCCGGAACCTCGTCGACGACGGCGGGCTTCTCTTCAGCCGGAGCGGGAGCCGCAGCAGCAACAGGAGCCGGGGTCTCACCGGATTCGTATGCGGCCAGCTTCGTCTTCAGCTCGGCGTTCTCTTCGAGTGCCTTGCGCCACTCGACGACGATCTCGTCGAGGAAGTCGTCAACCTCATCCGGGTCAAAGCCGTCCTTGAATCGGACGTGCTGGAACTGCTTGGTGACGACGTCATCCGGGGTCAGTGCCATTTTCTCGGCTCCTCTTTCGATGAGTTCTGTAGCCAGTGACTGAAAGCATGGCTCGGTATTGATTCGGCGCGTACCCGGGGCGCGCACCTGGGTGCAAGCATAGTCCCCGCTCGGCGAGCACGCGATGTGAGAAATCACATCGCGTGCTCGAGCGGCCAACTACACGCGGATGAAAGCTTGCACGACCGACATCAGAATCAGCACGGCAAGCATGGTGAGGGTGAACCCGAAATCCAGTGACAGCGTTCCGATGCGCAACGGAGGAATGAAGCGTCGGAACAGCTTGATCGGCGGATCGGTGACCGTGTACACGAGCTCTGCGGCGATGAGGCCGCCGCCCTTGGGCCGCCATTCGCGGTTGAACAGCGGGATGTAATCAAGGATCAGCCGTGCGAACAGAACGAAGATGTAGATCAGCAGGATCAGATGAACGATCGATGCGATCCCAGAGACCAGCGCGGTCACGGCTTAGGACTGATCAAAGCCCGCAGAATCTGGATCTGCGTGGGCGATGCCGCCGTGTCCCGAAACAGCAATGTTCTCCGGCGAGAGCAGGAAGACCTTGCTGGTGACCCGCTCGATGCGTCCGTACAGACCCAGCGAAAGACCGCTCGCAAAGTCAATCAGACGGCGTGCGTCAGCATCGCTCATCTGAGACAGGTTGATGATCACCGGAACGCCTTCGCGGAAGTTCTCAGCGATCAACTGAGCATCGCGGTACTGCTTGGGGTGCACCGTGAGGATCTCGTTGACTGTTCCGGCCGTGGGCTGGCGCACGGCGACCGGGCGACGCAGTGGAGTCACAGGCGCGGGCGCCGACTCTTCCTGGTCACGGTCACGCTCACGCTGTGCGCGCGCGGGGGCCGGAGCAAGCTCTTCCTCGTAGGCCTCTTCCTCATCGGCGAGGCCCAGGTACACCATGGTCTTCTTCAGCGGGTTTCCCATCGTGTCCTCCGTATTTGGCGTGGGCTGATCTGTTTCGAGGTTAACCCCGGTCGGGCCGGGGTCCGGTTATTGCCGAGCCGATCCGCAGGTGTGTCGCACCAGCTGCGATCGCCTCCGCGAAGTCGGCAGTCATGCCGGCAGAAATCCAGGCGGCTTCTGGCTCGATTGCTCGGATGCTGTCGGAAATACCGCGCAGGCGCGCAAAGGCGGATGCCGGTGCCTCATCAAGCGGCGCAACGGCCATCACGCCCCGCAACCGCAGCGACGGCAACGTCAGGATGTGCTCCGCCAAGGACTCGGCCTCAGCGGGCACCACACCCCCGCGTCCAGCGTCATCGGTGAGATTGATCTGAACGAGCACGTCGAGCAGGTCGTCGCCCTCGGCGGCACGGTGCAGCGCGTCTGCCAGCTTGATCCGGTCGACAGAATGCACGACAGCGGCGCTGCGACGAATCGCCGCGGCCTTCTTCGTCTGCGCTTGGCCGACGAAGTGCCAGCGCAGGTCATCCAAGGCCGGGTCAAGGGCCGAGTGCTTAGCGGAAAGCTCCTGCTGCCGGTTCTCTCCGACATCCCGAACGCCCAGGTCGTAAAGAGCGCTCACCAGTTCGACGGGATGGAACTTCGTCACCACGATGCGGGTGATTTCACCAGCATCCCGCCCTGCCGAGCGCGCGGCGTCCGCGATCTGCGAATCGATCGCGGACAACCGCGCAGCAAGGTCAGTCAAAATAATCGGGCCTGTCTTCGCCGGGGTTTACTTGAGGAACTCAGGGATGTCGATGTCGTCGTCGCTGAATGCCGGCTCGAGGCTGGTCGAACCAAGTCGCGGCGCAGGCTGGGCAGGCTCGCGCTGTGCGGCCGGTGCATCCGCTGCGGTGTTCTCAGACAGCTTTACCTCGGGCAGCGAGGCCGACTCCGGGCGAGAGACGACCATCGGGTCGAGGCGCACCGAGGGTGAACCTCCGTCGAACCCGGCGGCGATGACGGTGACACGCACCTCGTCGCCCAGAGTGTCGTCGATGACCGTACCGAAGATGATGTTCGCCTCGGGGTGCGCAGCTTCCTTCACAAGATCTGCAGCATCGTGGATCTCGAAGATACCGAGGTTGGAACCACCCTGGATCGAGAGCAGCACGCCGTGCGCGCCTTCGATCGACGCTTCGAGCAAGGGCGATTCGACAGCGAGCTCCGCAGCCTTGATGGCCCGATCGGCGCCGCGGGCGGAACCGATACCCATGAGCGCGGAACCCGCGCCCTGCATGACCGACTTGACGTCGGCGAAGTCGAGGTTGATCAGACCCGGGGTCGTGATGAGGTCGGTGATGCCCTGGACACCGGCGAGGAGAACCTGGTCGGCGGTGGCGAAAGCCTCGATCATCGAGATGCCGCGGTCGCTGATCTCCAGCAGACGGTCGTTCGGCACGACGATAAGTGTGTCGACCTCTTCTTTCAGCTTGGCGACGCCAGCCTCAGCCTGGCTCTGGCGGCGGCGGCCTTCGAAGGAGAACGGCTTTGTGACGACACCGATGGTCAGCGCGCCGATCGACTTCGCAATGCGGGCGACGACCGGGGCACCACCGGTACCCGTTCCGCCACCCTCACCGGCGGTGACGAACACCATGTCGGCACCGGTCAGCGCCTGCTCGATCTCTTCCGCGTGATCCTCGGCTGCGCGACGTCCGACCTCGGGGTCGGCACCGGCGCCGAGTCCACGGGTCAGTTCACGCCCCACGTCGAGCTTGACGTCGGCATCGCTCATCAGCAGCGCCTGCGCGTCAGTGTTGACCGCGATGAACTCGACCCCACGCAGGCCGAGATCGATCATGCGGTTCACGGCGTTGACGCCGCCACCGCCGACGCCGACGACCTTGATCACGGCGAGGTAGTTCTGGTTCTGGCTCATGGCCGGCCTCCGTTGTGTTGAGCCTGGAAAGAATGTGAACCTTAAACCTCAACTAGAGGTGTAAAGTATTTCCCGGTATTGCGTTCTCATCACTGACGGTATGCGCACTGACGCCGCGCGCGCGCACCAACACGGGCGTGTCGTGTGTTTCGAGATGAAACACGCTCAACCGACGACGGGAACCAGGTACGACGACACATCGACAGTGCGCGCATCCGGTCGTGGAATGAGCACTCGGCTCAGAGTTTCGGCCTTCATGACCGAGTCATCAGCGCTCCCCCAGACCACCGAGAGCCCCGTCGACAGCTTCAGCGAGACGTCATCGAGGGTGCTGGCGGAGACCTCCGTCACCGTTGCCCGGATATCCGCGGGCAACGACCTGATCACAAGTCCGACAGATTCGAAGGCGTCCGACTCTGTCCCCCCGACAACGTTCAGCACGGGTTGCCCGGCCGGGGCATCCGGTGTCGTCGACAATGCGACTCCCGCTGCGTCCACCAGGGTGTACCCGGCATCCGAGGCGACCACGCCGATCGGCGTGCGCTCGACGATCCGCAGGGTGAGATCGTTCGGGGGGCGCGCCTCGAGCGCATACGTCTCGATCAGCGGAAAGGCGATCAGCGCCGATTTAACGTCATTCTCGTCGACGAGCGCCAGCGGTGTGCCGAGCTGGTCAGCCAGAGCCGCCTCGATCACCATCGGGTCCAGAGCGGATGCCCCGACCACGGTGATCTTACGCACCGCGAATAGCGGACTGTACGCGGCGGCGGCTGTCCCACCGATCAGAATCAGCACCGCCGCCAGCGCGCCCAACCAGATGAGCCGACGACGGCGAGAGCGCTGCGTGAAGCGGCGGATCTCCGCGCGCAGCGTCTTGCGACGCGCGCGAGCAGCACGCCACACATCGCGGACCGTGAGTGTCTCGTCCTCCGTAGGCGCATCCGGTTCAGAAAGCGTCGCAGAACTCTCTGACGCGGCCGAAGTAGTCGAAGTCTCGGCGTCGATATCAGCCGGCCGCTCACGAGTGAAGCGCGCCACCCGAGACGTTTGAACCGGGGCTGGCTGTTCCTCCTGCTCAGGCGCTCTCGGAAGCGGTGCCGGACGACGCATCGCTCAGTCCTCGGCGGTCTTCCGCAGCGATTCGAGCACCTGCGGAATGATCAGGTAGACGTTTCCGCAGCCGAGGGTGATCACGTAGTCGCCCTCTTGAGCCACGGTCGCGGTGTAGTCCGCGGCCTCTTGCCAATCGGTCACGTAGTGCACGTGGTCAGGATCGGAGAAAGCGCCGCTGACCAGTTCGCCGGTGACACCGGGAACCGGATCTTCCCGGGCACCGTAGACATCGAGCATGACCGTGTGGTCTGCATAGGTCTCGAGCACTTCGGCGAACTCGCGGTACATGTGCTGCGTGCGCGAGTACGTGTGCGGCTGCTGGATAGCGATCAGCCGGCCGGCGCCCACGACGCTGCGTGCGGCTTCGAGCGCAACTTTCACTTCAGTGGGGTGATGCGCGTAATCGTCGAAGACGCTGACCCCGCGCTCGACGCCATGCAGCTCGAAGCGTCGCACGGTGCCGGCGAAGCCCTCGACCGCACGAACCGCGTCCGCCAGGCCGTACCCCAGCGTCAGCAGCACGGCGACAGCCCCCGCGGCATTGATCGCATTGTGCTCGCCGGGCATCGCCAGTTGCATGCGCGCGCTCTGGCCCGCGTGGACGAGAGTCGCAGCGATAGGCCCTGCCGTGGACACGTCGATCAGACGCACATCGGCATCCTCCGCTTTACCGAAGGTGATGACGTTTTTGTGCGAAAGGCCCGCTTTCACTCGGAGAGCGCCCGGGTCATCGCTCGAGATCACAACGGCCTCGCTCGCGGCATCCGCAAAGCGAATGAAGGCGTCGTGAAAAGCCTCATCCGAACCGAAGTGATCAAGGTGGTCAGGGTCGACGTTCGTGATCAGCGCGATGGCAGTGTCGTACAGCAGGAACGTGCCGTCGGACTCATCCGCTTCGACGATGAACAGTTCATCCGCACCCGAGGCGCTCGAAGCGCCCAGCTGCTCGATAACGCCGCCGTTGACGAAGTTCGGGTCGGCGCCAAGTTCCTGCAGAGCGGTGACGAGCATGCCCGTCGACGACGTCTTACCGTGCGCACCGGCCACCGATACCAGGCGTCGTCCACCGATCAACCAGTGCAGCGCCTGCGAGCGGTGGATGACGTGCAGTCCACGCTCTTTAGCGGTGACGAACTCCGGGTTCTCCGGCCAGATCGCGCCGGTGTGCACGACAGTATCGGCATCACCGAGGTGGGCGGCATCGTGTCCGACGTGCACGATCGCACCGGCCGCAGCGAGAGCGCGCAGGCTATCGCTGTCTGAGCGATCGGAACCGGAAACCCGGATGCCGGCGTCGAGGAACATCTTCGCGAGTCCGCTCATGCCCGATCCACCGATCCCGATGAAGTGGGCAGCGGTGATGGACTCCGGAATCGGAAGGGAAAGGTCAGGTCTGATCATGTCCCGTCCATCCTAATTCGCTGCCCTGACAGTGACCTCTGGCCACGCCGCCCCAGTCACGTGTGTGCTGTTCAGGCGCCGAGTGCCCGATCGATCATCGCAATGACATTCTCAGTGCCGTTGCGGGTACCGACGTTCTTCGCAGCATTCGTCATTCGCGCCCGACGCTCGGCATCGGCCAGCAGCGGGATCACCTGCGCACGCACGGCGTCACCGGTGAAGTCCGCATCGTCGATGACGATCGCCGCACCCGCATCGATGCTCGAGGCCGCGTTGAGTCGTTGTTCACCGTTACCGACGGCGTACGGCACGTACACCGCGGGCATGCCGAGCGCGCTGATCTCGCTGACCGTCGCCGCCCCAGAGCGCGACACGATGAGGTCTGCCATGGCAAATGCGAGATCCATCCGATCGACGTATCGACGCAGTGCGTAGCCTGGCACCTCCGGATCGACGAGGTCGCTTCGCTCCCCCGTCACATGCAGCAGCTGCCAACCGGCAGCGAGCACATCGCCCCAGGAATCAGCCACGGCCTCGTTGAGGTGCAGTGCGCCCAACGACCCGCCGAAGACCAGCAGCACGGGGCGTGTGGCATCCAGCCCAAAGTGCTCTGCCGCCTCGGCACGCAGTGCGTCACGATCCAAATTCACGATTTCACGACGCAACGGCATTCCCACAACCTCGCTGCCCTTCAGCGCAGTGCCGGCGAATGCGACACCGACGCCAGCGGCCGAACGAGCACCCAGCACGTTCGCCAGGCCAGGCTTCGCGTTGGCCTCGTGCACGACGAACGGCACATTCTCGCGTTTCGCGGCGACGTATGCCGGTGCCGAGGCATACCCTCCGAAGCCGATCACGACGTCGATGCTGTGCGCACGAATGTGTGCTCGCACCTGCGCGATGGCCGTGCGGAATCGTCCGAGAAACGCCAGGGCCTGCTTGTTCGGTCGGCGCGGGAACGGCACCTTGTCCACGATGAGCAGTTCGTAGCCCCGTTCGGGTACGAGGCGCGCTTCCAGGCCCTCCTTCGTGCCGAGCACGAGGATGTCGGCCTGGGCGTCGCGCTCACGAAGCCCGTCGGCGACGGCGAGCAGCGGGTTGACATGGCCGGCGGTGCCACCGCCGGCGAGAAGGTACGAAGTCACTTGGTGACCCTATCCCGCTCTGATGCGGGAATCGTGCGAGCGAATGCCAGCAGCACTCCACAGGCCAGCAGCACGGACAACAGCGCCGTGCCACCCTGCGACATGAACGGCAACGGCACCCCGAGCACGGGGAAGATGCCGATCACGACACCGATGTTGATGAGCGCCTGACCGAGGATCCAGACGGTGATGCCGCCGGCGGCAACACGGATGAACGGGTCGGGGGTCTTCCGCATGATGTGGAACGCACCAACAGCGAAGAAGGTGAACAGTGCCAGCACCACGATGCATCCGATGAGCCCAAGCTCCTCACCGACGATCGCGAAGATGAAGTCGTTGGCCGCCGCGGGCAGCCAACCGTACTTCTCCTGCGAGTTGCCCAGGCCCAGGCCGAAGACCCCACCCTTCGCCATGCCCCATACGGCATGAATCGACTGGTAGCAGTCGTCTTCGTAATTGGCCATGTCCGAGCAGACCATCGTGATGCGACGCATCCGGTCCGGGCTGACGACGGCAAGTGCGATGATGCCGACCACGCCCAGTAAGACCGGGAGGATGAACAGGCGCAGTTTGACGCCGGCGAAGAACAAGCATCCCAGCAGGATTGCCACGAGAACCATCACGGTTCCGAGGTCACGTCCTGCCATCACGGTGGCGATCGCGAGCAGTCCGACCGGGATGACCGGGATGAACACGTGCCGCCAGATACCGAGAAGTGTGCGCTTGCGCAGCAGTACGTAAGCGATCCACAGCGCGAGGGCGAGTTTGAGGAATTCCGAGGGCTGCATGGAGACGACGCCGAGGTCGATCCAGTTGCGGTTTCCGGCGTCTTCGATGCCCAGTGGTGTGAACACCAGAAGCTGCAGCAGCGTCGCCCCGATCAGCGCCGGCCAGGCCAGTTTCTTCAGGAATGCGATCGGAATACGGCTGACCAGGAACATCAGCGGGATGCCGACAGCGGCGAACATCGCCTGCTTGAGGGCGGTATCCATGGATCCGGATTCGGTGGCGCTGGTCGCCGAGATCACCATGATGATGCCGAACGCCGTGAGAAGCAGCGCGGTGGATGCGATCAGAAGGAACTCGCTGGAGGGCGGCGTGAAAATCCGCCCGAGTGAGACGCGTGCCGCGAGTCCCTGAGATTCAGTGCGCGGTGGGCGAGCTGTCTGCGTCATCCGCGCTCCCCCGCTCGATCCACGTGCGCACCGCATCGGCGAAGCGGTGGCCACGATCCGCGTAGCTGGTGAACTGGTCGAAGGATGCCGCGGCAGGAGCCAGTAACACTGTGCCCCCGTCGGTGACGATCCCTGCGGCAAGTTCCACCACACGAGTCATGACGTCTTCAGTCTCACCAGTGACGACCTCGATCACCGGGACTGCGGGCGCGTGTCGCTCGAATGCCGCGACCACCTCGGTGCGTTCGGCTCCGATGACCAGCGCCGCTCGCGCGATCCGCCCGGCATCCGCGACCAGTTCCGACAGGTCGACGCCCTTCAGATCTCCGCCAACAATCCACACCGCTCCGGGATACGCGCGCAGCGACGAGGCTGCAGCATGGGGGTTGGTGGCCTTGGAATCGTCGACCCAGGTGATGCCCTGATGACGGGCGATGACCTGAATACGGTGCTCGTCGAGGCGGAATGCCTGCAGCGCGCTGCGAATCGCCTCCGGCGTCGTTCCGAGAGAGCGGGCGAGAGCGGTGGCTGCGAGGATGTTCTGCACGATGTGCGAGGCGGACAGACCCGCGTTCTCGAGGTCGGCAAGCGTGGTGATCTCCAGCGCGCTGTTGCGACGGTCATCGAGGAACGCCCGGTCGGCAAGAATACCGTCGACGACGCCGAGGTCGCTGGGCCCGGGCACGCCGAGATCGAAGCCGATGGCTCGGGCTCCCTCCGTGACATCTGCTTCCTCGACCATGTGCTGCGTTGCCGCGTCGGCCTTGTTGTAGACGCAGACGACTCGCGTGTTGCGGTAGACGATGGCCTTTGTTGCGCGGTAGGCCTCGGCGCTGCCGTGCCAGACGAGGTGATCGTCAGCGAGGTTCAGACAAACCGACGCGTAGGGAACCAGCTCCCCTGCCGCGCTGCTCTGTGCGATGTACCAGAGCTGGTGGCTGGAGAGTTCGACGACCAGCACATCGAAGCCGGCAGGATCACGCACAGCATCCAGTACCGGAATTCCGATGTTGCCGCAGGGCGCGGCACGCAGTCCGCCTGCGACGAGCAGCGACGCCGTCAGCTGTGTCGTCGTTGTCTTGCCATTGGTGCCGGTGATGAGCACCCAATCCGCCGGAGTGCCGTCTGCGCGCACGACCTTATCGCGCACGCGCCAGGCAAGTTCCACGTCACCCCACAGGGCGATGCCGGATTCCTGCACCCAGCGGATTACCGGATGCGACGGCGAGAAACCCGGGGATGCGACGACGACATCAGCACCGAACTCGCGAAGCACTTCAGGAACCTCACTGAGCGGTCCGAGTTCCAGTTGCGCACCGATGACCGGGACGAGTCGTTCATACTCGTCCGAGGCTGATTCGGAGAGCACCAGCACGTCAGCACCGACCTCGGTGAGGGTGTCGGCCGTGGAGAAGCCGGTCACCGACAATCCGAGCACTACAACCCGCAGACCCTTCCAGTCGGCGTGCCAACTGGTCAGAGCATCCAATCTGGTCATGCCAGCGTGAGCCATTCGACATAGAACAACCCGACCGCTGACACAGCAAGAAGGCCGGCGATGATCCACAACCTGACGACGATGGTCACCTCTGGCCAACCGCGCATCTCGAGGTGGTGGTGGAACGGGCTCATCAGGAACAGCCGTTTGCCGCGAGTGATCTTGAAGTAGGCACGCTGCAGGATCACCGATCCGGACGACAGCACGAAAACGCCGGCGATCACGAGCAGCAGCAGTTCGGTGCGGGTGAGGATCGCCATCGCGGTGATGACGCCACCGATGGCCATCGAGCCGACGTCGCCCATGAAGACCTTCGCCTTGGGCGCATTCCACCAGAGGAATCCGATCAGGCCGGCCGCAAAAGACGCAGCGATGATCGCGAGGTTGAAGGGGTCGCGCACCTGATAACAGGCCGCGAGAACATCATCTTCAGCACCAGCGCCGGTGCCGATGCAGGACTGCTTGAACTGCCAGAAGGCGATGAGGCTATAGGCGCCGACGACGAACACACCGGCTCCGGCGGCGAGACCGTCCAGGCCGTCGGTGAGGTTCACGCTGTTCGATGTTGCGATGCCGATCACGGCGATCCAGATCAAATAGAGGATCCAGCCGATGATGACGCCGAAGCTGAAGAGGTTCAGCCACGGGATGTCACGGAACAGCGACACATGGCTGCTCGCAGGGGTCTGCCCCCACTGGTTCTTGAAGTTCAACGCGACGATGCCGAAGGGAATCATCACGATCAGCTGGCCGATGACCTTCCGCCAGCCGGACAGCCCGAGGCTGCGCTGCGACTTCACCTTCATGTAGTCGTCGATAAACCCGACGACACCGAAGCCCACCATGAGCCAGATGACAAGAATCGCGGACAGTGCCGGGGTGCTGCCGCCGACGTAGACGCCGACGAAGTAGCCGACGATCGTGCCCATGATGAAGATCACACCGCCCATCGTGGGGGTGCCGCGCTTGGCCTCATGACTCGGGTTCGCGATGTCTTCCGGGGTGCGGATGACCTGCCCCCAGCCCCAGCGGCGGAACAGCCGCAAGAAGACCGGGGTGAGGAAAAGGGTGAAGGCGAGCGATATCGCCGCTGCCATCAGGAGTGATCTCACGAGAACAATTCTCCCAGACGATCGCCGAGATGCCTGAGGCCCACGGAATTGGATGATTTGACGAGCACGCGATCGCCGTCGCGCAGCTCTGTGCTGAGGTAGTCGAAGGCTGCGTCCTGGTCGGGCAGATGCACAGCCTCGCTGTCCCACGATCCCTCGCCGACGGCGGCGAGATAGAGCCGTCGTGCCTCAGAACCGACCACGACGATGCGGCGAATGTTCAACCGCACGGCGAGCAGACCGATCCGGTCGTGCTCTTCCCCCGCGCTCTCGCCCAGCTCGCTCATCGCACCGAGAACAGCGACGGTGCGCTCGTCTGGCCCGGTGATCTGTGCGAGTGTGCGCAGAGCGGCAGCGGTCGAGTCCGGGCTGGCGTTGTACGCATCGTTGATGATGCGCACCCGGTCGTTGCCCATCGGCTGCATCCGCCAACGCTCAGCGATCTCAACCGTTTCGAGGCGCGCGATGGCATCCGCCGTCGAGACGCCGAGCACGCCGGCTGCGGCAATTGCCGCCAACGCGTTACTGATGTGGTGCGCACCGAGAACTTTCAATCGAAGTGGCAGTGACTCACCGGCCGCAGTGATCACTGCACTCGTGCCGTCGGCGGTGACGTGAATATCGCTCGCGCGCACGTCAGCGGAGTCGTTCTGTCCGAAGCCGACGACGCGCTGGCCGTGAGCGATCGCGATCTCGCGCATGGCGGACACGCGTGAGTCGTCGATGTTCAGCACGGCGACGCCGCCGGGCCGGGAGGCCGTGATCAGTTCGGATTTGGCCTGGGCCGTTGCCTCGATGCCGCCGAAGCCGCCGGCGTGCGCCATCCCGACCATCAGGATGACAGCGACATCGGGCTCGACCAGGCCGGCGAGGCGGGCGATGCTGCCGGGTTCGGCCGCGCCGAACTCGCTGACGAGGAACCGTGTCGTCTCAGTGACCCGCAGCATCGTGACGGGCGCGCCGACCTCGTTGTTGTATGAGGCGATGGGCGCGATCGTCTCTCCCTCATCGCTGAGGATGCGCGCGAGGAAGTTCTTCGTCGTCGTCTTGCCGTTGGACCCGGTGATGCCGATGACCTTCATGTCACCGGATTCGCGAACCCGAGCGACGACGGCACGAGCGAGGTCTGCCAGTGCCGCCACGGCATCCGGCACGATGATCTGTGAGATGTCGGCGACGACGGCGTGCTCCACGAGCGCGAGGACCGCGCCGTTGGCAGCGGCGGCCTCGACGAAACGGTGTCCGTCGGTCTCAGCGCCCGGCTTGGCTACAAAGATGCCGCCTGCGGTCATCTTCCGAGAATCGGTATCGACGACGCCGCTGGCCACTGCCTGTGCGGTATCAGCGTCGATGGTGCGCAGATCGCCGCCGGTGATGGCAGCGATCTCGGCAAACGACAGGGCGATCATGACATCTCCATGCGCGGCTTCACGCCGGCTACTTGAACTTGGGAAGCAGTTCGTCCATCGGTTCCGTGGACGGTGAGACGCGGTAGGTCTTCAGGACCTGGGTCATCGCCTTCTGGAAGCCGGCCGCCGTCGCTGCTGATGAAGTAATTCTAGTCGGCTCGTCGAGCGTGACGATCACGACGTACTCAGGATCGTCCACTGGAGCGAAGCCGACCATACTCGTGAAGTAGATGCCCGACTTGTAATCGCCGTGCCCGTCGGGAACCTCCGCCGTACCGGTCTTGATGCCGATGCGATAGCCGGGAACCTCGACCCGTTCAGCGAGGCCGCCCTGCACCGCGACGTTCTCGATCATCCGCGCGACCTTGTCGGCGGTGGCCTCCGAGACGATCTGTTCACGCTCAGGCGCCTCGGGCTTGACGACGGTGCCGTCAGGCAGCGTGCACGATTCGATGAGCGAGAGATCGATCTTCTCGCCGCCGTTGGCGATGGTCTGGTACACGCTGGCGACCTGCGGGGCAGTGACGGTGAAGTACTGACCGAACGTCGTCGTGTAGAGCGACTGACTGTCCCACTTCGAAACCGGATGCAGGCTGCCGCCCTCCTCGCGCGGAAAGTTGATCGTCTTCTCGCCGACGCCGAATTTCTGCAAATAGTCGTACCGGGTCTGGGGATCGACCATCGTGCCGAATTTCGACAGGGCGACGTTCGACGAGTCGATCAGGGCTCCAGCGAGTGTGTACTCGTAGGCGCCGTGCACGAACGCGTCGTTGACCATTGCACCGTTCGGGAAGGTCTCTCGACTCGACGCACTCACGGTGGTGCTGTCATCGACGGCGCCCTCCTCGATCAGGGTCGCCGCAGTCACCGCCTTGTAGGTCGAGCCGGGCTCGAACGTGCGTGTAAAGACCTTCGTTCCCCAGTCGTCGGGATTCGAGGCGTTCAGATCATTCGGGTCGAGCGAGGGCCACTCGGCCGCCGCCCGAATCTTTCCGGTCTTGACCTCGACGACCACGGCGGTGGCGGCTTTTGCCCCCTGAGCCTGTGCTTCCTCAGTCATCATCTGCTGCAGATACCACTGCAGATCGCTGTTGATCGTGAGCTGCACCGTGCCGCCGTCCTGCGCTTCGACGGTGCGTTCGCTGCCCGGAATGATCACTCCGGTTGTGCTGCGCAGATAGCTGTGCTCACCATCGGTCGGCGCGAGGCACGATGTTTCGAGTTGCTCGACTCCAGCCTGCCCCTGACCCGCGCTGTCGACGAAGCCGACCACGTTTCCGGCCACCGCGCCATTCGGGTAGACCCGGGTCTCCCGCGGAATCATGTCGAGATAAACGAGCCCGAGGTCGCGCAGTTCGAGATACTTCTCCGTGCTGAGTCCGTTCTTCAGCAGGTAGTACTGCGAGTGCGGGTCTGCCTCGAGATTGGCGGCCACGGCAGTGCGAAGCTCATCAGCATCCTGACCGATGATCTCCGCGATCTTGTCGGCGGCTTCATTCCAGGGCAGCTTCGGCGGGTTCTTCTCGTCCTCCTCGACCTCGACGATCAGGCTAGGACTGAGCTGCGCGTCATAGACCTTCATGCTCGAGGCCAGAGTAACGCCACTGGCGTCGACGATTGTTCCGCGATCGCCATACAGAGTCTTGGTGGTGCCGAGCTTGCCCACATGCAGGGAATCATCGACGTGCTCGGTCGCGCTCACGACCTGGATGTCAACCAAGCGCACAACGAATGCGGCCAGCACAGCCAGGATCACCGCGAGAGCGACGACAGTACGTCGGCGTGGGCCGCGCGTTGCTCGTGTCGTCATGTGGGTGTCTCCATGTCCGATCAGCGGGTCGATGGGCTCGGGAGCCCCTCGGTGATGGGCGGGGGAAGGTTCGGATCGACCGCGTCCACAGCCTCGTCAGTTGCAGGTACTTCTTCTGCGGCGGGCGGCGGCGCCGGCTGCTGCAGCAGGGCGTTGTGAACGGCCCCGTTGCCGCGCGGGTCTACGGTCGATTGGCTGCCGGCTCCGGTGTTCGACCCGAAGATCGTGGCGTCGCTCAGTCGCAGGTAGGAGGCAGAGCCGGTGACGACGAGGCCCAGTTCTGCAGCCTTGGTCGCTAACATCTGCGGAGAAGATATGCCGGCCAGATCATCGCTGAGGGCGCTGGATTGCAGGTTGAGTTCGCGTTCCTGCGCCTTCAGGTCTGCGAGCACGAACGAGTCCTGCGTGATCGCCAGTGACAAGCCGATCTGGCCGATGCCGATCGCTGCTGCTCCCGCGAGGGCGATCAGGGCGTAGGCGAGTTTGGGACGCCGCCGCGGGGCGGGTGCTGTGACCGGCTTGAGTCGGCGATCAGGACGCGTCGCGGGGGCCTGTGGTTCGGGCAGCAGCGCTGCCGCGGTCGCGCGACTCATGCTGCCTCCCTGATTCGTTCAGCGGCGCGCAAGCGCACCGGGATCGCGCGCGGGTTGCGTGCCTTCTCTTCATCGCTGGCGAGTTCTGCACCCTTGGTGATGGTCCGGAAACGCGGAGCATGCTCGGGGAGTTCCACGGGGAGCCCGGCCGGTGAAGTGGATGCGGATGCCGCGGCGAAGGCTTGCTTGATCAAGCGGTCCTCCAGCGACTGATAGCTCATCACGACGATGCGCCCACCGACGTCGAGGGCGTCCATCGCCGCGGGGATCGCATCGGCGAGAACGCTGAGCTCGGAGTTCACTTCGATGCGCAACGCCTGGAAGACCCGCTTGGCCGGGTGACCGGCTCGCTGCACTGCCGCGGGAGTGGCCTGCTGCAGCAGGTCGACCAGGTCCTGCGAACGGACGAAGGGATTCTCGTCCCGCGCCTGCACGATGAAGCGCGCGTAGCGTGCGGCGAGCTTTTCCTCGCCGTAGCGCTCGAAGATGCGCCGGAGGTTGCCCTCGCTGTATGTGGCGAGTACCTCAGCGGCAGTGACGCCCTTCGTCTGGTCCATACGCATGTCCAGCGGAGCATCCTTCGCATAGGCGAAGCCGCGCTCCGCCTCATCAAGCTGCAAGGAGGAGACGCCGAGATCCATGAGGATGCCCGACGCGCCATGCACGTGCAGCCCGATCTCGTCGTACACGGTGTGCACCAGCGTGATGCGGTCAGCGAACCGTTCCAGTCGCTGTCCGGCGATGCGCAGTGCGTCGGTGTCCCTGTCGAGGCCGATGAGCCGAATGTTGTCGAAACGCTCCAGCAGGGCTTCGGAGTGTCCGCCCATGCCGAGCGTGGCATCCACCAGCACTGCTCCGTCGTGCTGCAGCGCCGGGGCCAACAGCTCGATGCAGCGCTCGAGGAGAACCGGGGTATGTATGTCGCGAAGATTCATGATCTTTTCCGGTTGACCTTCGACTCTGATCCCCCTCCGCTTCTCGACCCGGCACCGGGGAAGTGTGTCGGGGCGGGAGCGGCGGGGCATCACAGTCGAGGTCAGAAGAGTCCCGGAATCACCTCCTGTTCCAATTCTGAATAGCTGTCCTCGCCAGCAGCGAGGTAGTCGTTCCAGGCCGCAGCATCCCAGATCTCGGCGTGTGCGCCGACGCCCGTGACGATGAGCTCTTTCTCGAGCCCCGCGTACTGACGGAGGGGAGCAGGGATGGTGATGCGGTTCTGGCTGTCCGGCATTTCGGCGCTCGCTCCGGAGAGGAACATGCGCAGAAAGTCACGGGCTTGCTTATTGCTGAGCGGCGCCTGACGGATCCGCTCGTGCATGGCCTCGAACTCGGCGGTGCTGAAGACATACAGGCAACGCTCCTGGCCACGGGTGACCACGATGCCGCCACCGAGATCCTCACGAAACTTCGCCGGCAGGATGACCCGACCTTTGTCGTCGAGCTTCGGTGCGTGCGTCCCCAACAACATCGGCCATCACCCCCTCTGTTTCCGGCCAAATCGAGGTTGGCCCCACTTTACTCCACTTTGCTCCACTTTTATATGGCAATGTCTCGACAGCATGGCAGATTCGTTCACCTCCTGCCAGAACTCCCCCGTGATCACACGGAGAATCGGGTCGTCATGCGAGTGGAGGAAAACGGAGTGCACACAAAAAAGACCCGGATGCGATTGCATCCGGGTCTGTAAAAGGAAGAGGGTCAGCGACCGTCTTGGCGACGATCCCAACGATCGTTCATACGATCCATGAATGAGGCCGAACTCTGCGGCGACGTCGGCCGCTTCGTGTTCGAGACGCGGCTCGGGCCGGTTCGACGAACCGGCGTGGCTGCGAGGATCACACCGGAAACCATGGCCGCGAAGCCGATGACACCGATGATGATGCTGCCGACCGCGCCGATCTGGCCACCGAGCGCCACACCAGCGACGAGCGCGCCGATGCCGACCAGAAGCAGAACAGCACCGTACACAAGGTTTCGGTAGCTGAGAGTGCGATCTCCGGAAGGCGCGCTGACGATGTCGGCGTCGTTATGCAGGAGATGGCGTTCCATCTCATCGAGCAGACGCTGCTCCTGTTCTGACAGTGGCATAACGCCCCCCTTGGGTTCAGTGGCTTCAGTCTACGCTGGCTCAGGCGCAGAGGCTAGATATCAGCTGAGAACCTAAGCTGAGTATCGTGCTTTCTCCCACGCTAGTCCACGATGCCATCGCCCCTCGCCTCGACCTCGTTCTGAGCGGGCTTCGCGCCGAGTCAGCGCAGTATGGTCCGGATGCGGAGATGTTCATCGATGCCGCAGCTGAAACCCTGCGCGGCGGCAAGCGCCTCCGCGCCCGCTTCTGCCATGCCGGATGGCGCTCAGTCGCTCGATTCGCGGATCGAAATGCGGGCGAATCGAATGCTGTGTGGGACCTCTGCGCGGCGCTAGAGATCTTCCAGTCCGCCGCCCTCGTGCACGATGACCTCATCGACAACTCCGACACGCGACGCGGACGCCCGGCCGCGCACCGAGCTCTCGAGATGCAGCACCGAGAATCCGCCTGGGCTGGGGACGCCGAGGCCTTCGGGCGCGCCTCCGCGATCCTGCTCGGAGATCTGCTGGTGGCCTGGAGCGATGACCTGCTCGAGCAGGCTTTGACCGATCATGCTCACGCGCCCGCTGTGCGAGCCGAGTACGCACGCATGCGTCGCGGCGTCACTGTCGGCCAGTTCCTCGACATCGCTGAGGAGTCCGCGTGGCGGGTGAATCCAGCATCCGAGCATGCCGACCGCGCCCTGCGCATCGTCTCGTTGAAATCCGCGCGCTACAGCATCGAGCAGCCACTCCTTCTCGGCGCCGCGCTCGCGGGTGCCGAGAAGGCGCAGTCGGACGCTCTGCGCAGCTTCGGGCATCCGGTGGGAATGGCCTTCCAGTTGCGCGACGATGTGCTCGGCGTGTTCGGCGATGAATCGGTCACAGGGAAACCGGCTGGCGACGATCTGCGCGAAGGCAAGCGCACTGTCTTGATCGCGTTCACCCGCGAACGACTTGAGCCGTCGGGGCGCCGAGTGCTCGATGAGATGCTCGGTGACCCCGAGCTTGCGCCTGAGCAGGTGGCTGCCCTGCAGGCGACGATCGTCGAGTCCGGGGCGCTCTCGCGTGTAGAGGAACTCATCGATTCCTATGCGCAGGAGGCGGACCGCGCACTTTCCGGCGCACGGCTGGACAACGCCTCGGTCAGCGAACTGCGCGATCTCGCGCGAGCGGCGACGGTGCGAACCGCCTGAAGCGGAGCAGGTTCCTGCTCAGGTGCAGGGCACCTGGTGAAAGTGCGCTCAGGCGAGAGTGCGCTCAGGCGAGAGTGCGCGCGACGCGGCGAACCGCGCTCTTGTGGCCGTCGAGAAGCGCCGCGATCGGCGTGCGCCCGAGTTCTTCCTGGTCGGCCATCAGCCAGTCGATGACCTCGTCATCGCTGAACCCCGCATCCTTCAGCACGATGATCGTGCCTCGCAGCGAGGCCAGCGGACGCGCGTCGACGATGAAGATCGACGGAACCGCGAACGCGCCGTTGCGGCTGGAGCCGACGAGGTACTGCTCGGCAATCAGCCTCCTGACGCGGCCCAGCGGTTCGTCGAGGATCTCAACGAGGTCCGGGGTCGTCAGCCATTCGAAGGCCGGGGTTTCGGGAGCAGTCTCAGACACTGTTCGACTATCTCATTTCCCGGGAAACATCGCACATTCTCCCGCGTGTCACTCCAGTAACATCTGTCACTCTGGTTGACATCTGTTTACATCCGTGTCAGCGTTTCATGAGCCCAAAAGGGGGGAATCCTTGAGACTCCAAACCGAGCGACACCGCACCCGCTACGCCCAAATCGGCGTCCCAGCAGCAGTGCTGGGGGTTCTGGCGACGGCGTTCAGCGCCGCGCCCGCCACCGCTGCCACAACATCTTTCGATACTGGATCGCATCATCGACTGACAGTGGTTCCCAAACCGATTCCGATGGCTGCGGCCCCGACCTCCTACGTCGTGCAGAGCGGTGACACTGTCTCCGCGATCGCCGCGAAGTTCGCTCTCCGCACGGTCGACGTGCTCACGTGGAACGATCTGAGCTGGCGCTCGGTCATCTACCCCGGCCAGACGCTCTCGCTCACAGGTTCGGCTCCGGTCGCCACACCTACTCCCGCTCCCGCGCCAGCACCCGCCGCAGTGACGCACACCGTCGTCGCCGGTGACACAATCTTCGCCATTGCGCAGAAGTACGACACGTCGGTCGACGCGGTACTGGCCGCCAACGGGCTCAGCCGCGCATCGGTCATCTACCCGGGACAGGTCATCACGATCTCCGGCGCGGCGGCCCCGGCACCTGCGCCCGCCCCTGCGCCTGCCGCGGTTCCGCCCGCGGCGCCCGGCTCCGCAGCATCCACGCACGCGGTCGCCCCCGGCGATACGCTCTTCGCCATCGCGCAGAAGCACGGAATTTCTCTCGACGAGCTCTACCGTCTGAACGGATTGGGCCCCGCCTCGATCATCTATCCCGGCGAGAGCATCATCGTGGCCACCCCAGCACCTGCGCCGGCACCTGCTGCTCCAGCGCCCGCCGCTACGGGGCCGCAGACCGCGGCGCTCGATACTCCGCAGGCGGAGAACGCGGCGCTCATCATCAGCATCGGACGCGAACTCGGCGTCTCCGACCGCGGTATCGCCATCGCGCTGGCCACATCGATGGTCGAGTCGTGGTTGCGCAACCTCGACTGGGGAGATCGAGATTCGCTCGGACTGTTCCAGCAGCGTCCGAGTACGGGTTGGGGTACACCAGAGCAGATCATGAATCGTGATCGCAGCATCCGGGTCTTCTTCGGCGGAGCATCCGATCCGAATGGCCAGACCACACGAGGACTGCTCGACATCGCCGGTTGGGAAAGCATGCGCTTCACCGACGCTGCACAGGCCGTGCAGATCTCGGCATACCCGGAGCGCTACGGCGCTTGGGAGGCTCAGGCGTACGAGTGGATCGCACTTCATGGCTGATTCCCCGGTGTTTCCGCGCCGAAAGGGTGAGCCGCTCCCCTGGCTTTCAGCCAGTTCTTCATAGACTCTGTACGTGACGACCAATCAGCAGGCCGACCCCCTCATCGGGCGGCTTGTCGACGGCCGTTACCGTGTGCGTGCGCGTATCGCCCGCGGCGGTATGGCCACCGTCTACGTCGCCACTGACCTGCGCTTGGAGCGCCGCATCGCGCTCAAGGTCATGCACGGGCATCTCAGCGACGATTCGGTGTTCCAGAGTCGGTTCATCCAAGAGGCTCGCGCAGCCGCTCGGTTGGCCGATCCGCACGTCGTCAACGTCTTCGACCAGGGCCAGGACGGCGAACTCGCCTACCTCGTCATGGAGTATCTTCCCGGCATCACGCTGAGAGAGCTGATGCGCGAGCAACGCCGGCTGAGCATTGCTCAGACCATCACGATCATGGACGCGATCCTCTCCGGACTTGCTGCAGCGCACAAGGCCGGCATCGTTCACCGTGACGTGAAGCCTGAGAACGTGCTGCTCGCTGAAGACGGCCGGATCAAGATCGGCGACTTCGGTCTTGCCCGTGCAACGACCGCCAACACCGCGACCGGCCAGCAGCTGCTCGGCACGATCGCCTACCTCGCGCCGGAACTCGTCACGCGAGGAATGGCCGACGCCCGCAGCGACATCTATGCGCTGGGGATCATGCTTTACGAGATGCTCACCGGCGAGCAGCCGTACAAGGGCGAGCAGCCGATGCAGATCGCTTTCCAGCACGCGACCGAGTCAGTGCCGCGACCGAGTGTGCGCAATCCGGGCGTTCCCGAGCCGCTGGACGAACTCGTACTGTGGTCGACGGAGAAGTCTCCGGATGAGCGACCGAACGACGCTCAGCAGATGCTCGACCGGCTCCGCGAGATCGAGCGCGAGCTCGGCGTATCGCCCATGGCTACAACGACGGCGACTGTGCCCCTGCGTTCCCAGAGCGACTCCGGTGATCTGACCAAGGTCATGCCGACGACGATGGCGCTTGATGATCCGACCGGACCGGTCGCCACGGCGGGTGCCGCTGTCCAGCAGCCCATCGACAATGCGACGCTGCTTCGACGTCGATCTTCCAAGCGTCGCGCGCGCGGCGCATTCTTGCTCACTCTGGTGTTGCTGCTGGCTGTTGTTGCCGGCGGTGTCGGTTGGTGGTTCGGGTCTGGACCGGGTTCGCTCGTGGCCGTGCCGAGCGTTGCCGGAAAGACACTGGAGCAAGCGACCGCGCTGTTGGCGAATGAAGAACTCGTCGCCGTTCCCGGTGAGAGGAGCTCGGTCGAGGTTGCTGCCGGCACAGTCATCGACTCTGATCCCGGTGCTGGTGAGCGACTCGATAAGGGCGCATCCGTGACCGTGTTCGTCTCCACGGGTCCCACGCTGCACACCATCGAGCCTCTGAATGGCAAGACCGAGGAAGAGGCACGCCAGTACCTCGCTGAGCTCAACGTCAATGTGGCTGATGAGACGCTCGAGCTCTACTCCGACGCTGCCGACGACATCGTGATCAATGCCTTCGTGACGCCGCGTGCCGAAGGTGAGCCGTATATCTGCGGTGAAGGCTGCGACCTGTTCGAAGACGACTCCGTCGAGCTTTACGTCTCGCTGGGCGGGCTTCCTGATGTCGTCGGGATGTCGGCTGACGACGCAGTCGCAGCGCTGGCCGAGAAAGAGATCTCAGTCAGCGAGCAGGTCGAGGAGTTCAGCAACGATGTCGAGGCCGGCATCGTCATCTCCATGGCCGAACGTGAGGGCGGCGGCAACTGGCGCCCGGGCGATTCGACGCGTTTGGTTGTGTCGAAGGGGCCTCAGCTTTTTGAGGTGCCCAACGTCGTAGGCCTCACCCGCGATGAAGCGGCCCAGGTACTCAGAGACAACGGCTTCAGCCCAACGTGGAACAAGCTTTGGAGCGCACTAGCCAACGGAAATACCGAGGTCACTGGAACAGATCCCGCGTCCGGTTCAATGCGCCGTGCCAGCACCGAGGTCTATATGCAGATCCGCGGCGTCTTGTAAGCGCCGAGAACGCACAAACCGCCCTTCCTCGGCATCCGGAAGGACGGTTTGTGCGTTCTCGAGACCCGCGCGCGATCGGGTCAGCCCGCGGCGACGAGAATTCGGCGGATCCGTTCGATCAGGTCGCGGGCACCATCGCGCAAGTCGTCCGCGCCGACGAGAATGACGCGGTATCCGGCATCCTCGAGGAGCTGGACTCGCGTGAGGTCTTTCAACCAGCGCGCACGCGAGGTGCGGTGTTCGTCCCCCTGGTACTCGATGATGAGCCGCTCCTTCCGGTAGCCCAGGTCACCATGAAGCATGCCCCTGCTCGTGCGCACCTCGAGCTGCACTTCCGGTTCGGGCAGGCCACCGGCGATCAGTGCCAGCCGAAGCAGTGTCTCGCGCGGAGAGTCCACTGGTTGCCGTAGCCGCTTCATCGCCCACCGGATCGCGGCCGCACCACGGCGCCGACCATGCCGGCTGATTGCCGCGATGAGATCCTCCTTCGTGCACAACGGCTGTCGACGCCTGCCAGTGTCATCTATCTCCCCGCTGATGAGAAAGTCTCCGACCGCGACAAGCCAGTCCCGCGAGAGCATCGTCGACAACTGGCACCAGACATCCGCCGGGCTGAGTAACCGGATCCCGTCCCGGGTGAACGTCGGCAGGTCTTCCTCACCACGCTCCCAACCGACAACACCCGGCCGACGCACACGCCCGCGCGCACCCACCGCGGTCACATGCAGATCCGGATAATCCTCGGGCAGAGGCATCCGCCACAGTTCAGCGGCCGTGACGTGGCTGAAGAATTGGTGAGATCCGAGCGCCCGACTCAATGCCGCGCAGCGATCGCGCAGAGTCTCCACAGGTTCAGCGGAGCGCACCCCATGAAACGGACGTACCAGATCGCGTCCTCGCATCCGCTTCTCGCTCGCACCGCGCGAGGCACCCGTCTGCACATGAAACGTCTGGCCTCGCAATGAGGAAGGCAATCTGGTCCGCGGTCGCATCTCCCGATCCTGCCGCCTCAACCACCCGGCCTGTCAGAGTTATCCACACCCCGACCGACAACACAGAAACCGCCCTTCCTCAGCATCCGAAAGGGCGGTTTCTGCGTTCTCGAAAGAAAAGTGGGAAGGGGCTCAGCGCTTCTCGAGCTCCTCCGCCACGAGGAACGCGAGCTCCAGGCTCTGCATGTGGTTCAGGCGCGGGTCGCACAGGCTCTCATAACGGGTCGCGAGAGCGGCCTCGTCAATGTGCTCAGAGCCGCCCAGGCATTCAGTCACATCGTCACCGGTGAGTTCGACATGGATGCCGCCGGGGAAGGTTCCCACCGCACGGTGCGCCTCGAAGAAGCCACGCACCTCGTCCACGACGTCGTCGAAGCGACGCGTCTTGTAGCCGGTGGGCGTCGTGATGCCGTTGCCGTGCATGGGGTCGGTGACCCACAGCGGCTGAGCACCTGATTCGCGAACGGCTTCCAGCAGCGGCGGCAGGGCATCCCGAATCTTGCCGGCGCCCATGCGTGTGATGAACGTCAACCGGCCCGGCTCACGGTCCGGGTCGAGCTTGTCGATCAGCTGAAGCGCCGTCTCCGGTGTCGTCGTCGGCCCGAGCTTCACGCCGATGGGGTTGCGGATCTTGGAGAAGTAATCGACGTGCGCACCGTCGAGGTCACGAGTGCGCTCTCCGATCCACAGGAAGTGCGCTGAGGTGTTGTACGGAGTGTCCGTGCGCGAATCGATGCGCGTCATCGGGCTCTCGTAGTCCATCAGCAGGCCTTCGTGGCCGGTGAAGAATTCGACGCGCTTGAGCTCTTCGAAGTCCGCGCCAGCAGCCTCCATGAACTTGATGGCCCGATCGATCTCGGCCGCCATCCGCTCGTACCGCTGGTTTGCCGGGTTCTGCGCGAAGCCCTTGTTCCAGGAGTGCACCTCACGCAGGTCCGCGAATCCACCCTGCGTGAAAGCGCGGATCAGGTTCAGCGTGGATGCTGCTGTGTGATAGCCCTGCAACAAACGATCTGGGTCAGGCTGCCGGGAACCCTCGGTGAAGTCGTAGCCGTTGACGATATCGCCACGGTATGCGGGCAGTGTGACCTCGCCGCGGGTCTCGGTATCGCTCGAGCGGGGCTTGGCGAACTGCCCGGCCATGCGCCCCATCTTGACGACGGGCATCGACGCGCCGTACGTGAGCACGACCGCCATCTGCAACACGGTCTTGATCCGGTTACGGATCTGCTCAGCGGTCGCCCCGGCGAAGGTCTCGGCGCAGTCACCGCCCTGCAGGAGGAACGCGTTTCCGGATGCTGCGCGCGCCAAGCGGTCGCGAAGATTGTCTACCTCACCGGCGAACACCAGCGGAGGAAGAGCCGCGATCTGCTTCGACACATCGGCGACGCGATCGCCATCTGTCCAGATGGGCTGCTGCTTGATGGGAAGGGAGCGCCAGACGTCAAGGTTGGCATCGTGCTGCTGAGGCATTTCCCCAGCTTACTGGCCAGGAGAGCGGTAACCGGCGTCAGTTACGACGAGGCATCCGCTCTTTCACCGAAGAGGCGTAGACGTCGTCGTATTCCTGCTGACCGAGCCGCTGCAGAGCGACCATGATCTCGTCGGTGACCGACCGCAGGATATAGCGATCGTTCTCCATTCCGGCATAGCGCGAGAAATCCAGTGGTTCGCCGATGACAATCCCGACGCGCACCAGCCGCGGAACGGTCTGACCAATCGGCATCGCCGTGTCGGTGTCGACCATGACCAGCGGGATCACCGGGACCTTCGCCTCGAGCGCCATGCGCGCAAGTCCCGTGCGACCGCGATAAAGCTTGCCGTCGGGGCTGCGTGTGCCCTCCGGGTAGATGCCGAGCAGGTCGCCGCGGCCGAGCACCTGCAGCCCGGTGTTCAGCGATGCCTCGGATGCTTTGCCACCGGAACGGTCGATCGGAATCTGACCGGTCGCCTTCATGAAATACTTCGTGGCCCACCCTTTGATGCCGCGGCCGGTGAAGTAGTCGCTCTTCGCGAGGAACGACATCCGTCGATCGATCAGCAACGGCAGAAACACCGAGTCGGAGACCGAGAGGTGGTTGCTCGCCAGGATGGCGGCGCCGTGCTTGGGCACGTTGCTTCTCCCCACGATCCAAGGACGAAAGATCGCCTTGACGATGGGGCCGACCACAACGTACTTCATCAGCCAGTAGAACATCGTCTCGAAGTCTATCCCCGAGGCGATGCTTCCAGCAGCGCAGCCGCGCCATCGCCTCGCACGCGGTGCGACTCAGTTTCACAAACTGCGCAACTGGATTCCAGAATCACCCCGTTCCGGGTGCTCTCGTGCCCTAGACTCTTGGGAACCCGTGCCCTACCGGTACCGAAGGAGTTGCCGTGGTCCAAATTGAAGTTCCTGCGATCGTCCCCGCTGATCCAGAGGCGAACATCACCGATCTGCTGGTGAAGCGCGTCGAGGCAACGCCCGATCTCGCACTGTTCTCTCTTCCTCGCGGTGCCGGTTGGCACAATGTCAGCGCCGCCGACTTCCAGACCGCAGTGATCGCCCTTGCCAAGGGTTTCGCGGCCGCTGGCATCCAGCCTGGCGAGAAGGTCGGATTCCTCGCGCGCACCACGTATGAATGGACGCTGGTCGACTTCGCGCTGTTCTACGCCGGTGCGGTGATGGTCCCGATCTATGAGACCAGCTCCCCCGCGCAGATCCAGTGGATCATGGAGGATTCCGGGGCCAGCGCGCTCATCGTCGAATCCGCCGACCACTTCGCCAAGCTCGACGAGGTCCGCGGAGATCTCCCCCTCATTCGTGAGGTTTGGCAGCTGCATCTCGGAGCCATCGACTCGCTCACCGCGGCTGGCGCTGGCATTGAGGATGCTGAGATCGAACGTCGCCGCAATATCGCCGTGGGTTCTGACATCGCGACGCTGATCTACACCTCCGGCTCGATGGGTCGCCCCAAGGGCTGCGTTCTCACACACAGCAACTTCGTCGAGCTGACCCGCAACTCGGCCAAGGCGCTCGACAAGGTTGTGGGAATGCCGAACGCATCGACGGTGCTGTTCATCACGACTGCGCACGTGTTCGCCCGGTTCATCTCGATCCTGAACATCCACGCTGGTGTCCGTACCGCGCACCAGCCGGATACGAAGCAGCTGCTCGAGGCGCTCGGATCCTTCAAGCCCACCTTCCTGCTCGCTGTTCCCCGTGTTTTCGAGAAGGTGTACAACTCCGCCGAGCAGAAGGCCGAAGCGGGCGGCAAGGGCAAGATCTTCCGCGCCGCGGCGGATGCTGCGATCGAACACTCCAAACTCCTCGAAGCGGGCAAGAAGATCCCGCTGGGGCTGAAGATCAAGTTCGCACTGTTCGACAAGCTCGTCTACAGCAAGCTCCGCGCCGCGATGGGCGGCAACATCGCCTACGCGGTCTCCGGTTCCGCTCCCCTGGGCGCACGCCTCGGACACTTCTTCCACAGCCTTGGCGTTGTGATCCTCGAAGGCTACGGCCTCACCGAGACCACGGCACCGGCGACGGTGAACCTCGCTGACAAGTCCAAGATCGGTACGGTCGGTCCCGCCCTTCCCGGTGTCGGAGTTCGCCTGGGCGAAGACGGAGAGATCGAAGTCAAGGGCATCAACGTCTTCAAGGAGTACTGGAACAACCCCGAGGCGACCGCCGAGTCGTTCCACGACGGCTGGTTCCGCACCGGAGACATCGGCAGTTTCGACTCGGAAGGCTTCCTCACGATCACGGGCCGCAAGAAGGAGATCCTGGTTACCGCCGGCGGCAAGAACGTCGCACCGGCCGCCCTGGAGGACCCCATCCGGTCGAACCCGATCATCGGTCAGGTTGTCGTCGTCGGCGATCAGAAGCCGTTCATCGCGGCACTGGTCACGCTTGACTCCGAGATGCTACCCACCTGGCTGAAGAACAACGGACTCGACGAGAGCATGCCGCTTGCGGATGCCTCGAAGAACGAGGCAGTCCGTGCCGAGGTGCAGCGCGCCATCGACGCCGCGAACGGTAAGGTTTCCCGCGCAGAATCGATCCGCAAGTTCACGATCCTCGAATCGGAGTGGACCGAGGCGAGCGGCCACCTCACGCCGAAGCTCTCGATCAAGCGCAACGTGATCGTGTCGGACTTCGCCGATGAGATCTCGGCGATCTACGACGAGCCGGTGCACACCACGAACGTCGCCATCGGCTGAGCGCACAAGCTCCCTAACGAGAAATGCCCCCGCGATCGCGGGGGCATTTCTCGTTGAGCAGGCTACGGAGTTCGCATCAGAACCAGTCGCTCTCGCGAACCTGGCGCATCGCAATCTTGCGATCCTCGGGTGTGAGACGGGTGAGGTAGAGGTTGCCGTCGAGGTGATCGGTCTCGTGCTGCAGCGCCTGCGCGAGCAGCCCTTCGCCCTCGAGGATCACCGGGTTGCCATCGAGGTCGATGCCTTCGACACGTGCCCAGGGATGCCGCAGCGCGTCATGCCAGAGCCCGGGCACAGACAGGCAGCCCTCCCCGGTCGGCACCGGGTCTCCACGCACCTCGGTCAGTACCGGGTTGAGCACGTACCCGATGTCGCCGTCGATGTTGTAGCTGAATGCACGAACAGCGAATCCGATCTGGGGGGCTGCGACGCCGGCACGTCCGGGCAGCTCGACGCTGTCCACGAGGTCAGCGACCAATGACCGGATCCCGTCATCGATCTCCTCGATCGGTGCGCAGACGGTTCGCAGCACCGGGTCGCCGAAGACGCGAATCTCCCGAACGGTCATCAGGCTGCGCTCGTACGCAGGGCCTCAATGAGGGATGCTGCGAGTTCCCGAGCGGCCTTGCGGGTCTCCGGCTGGAGGTTGGAGAACACGATGGTTCCACCGCCGGCGATCTGCGTGTCGTACGGCATCCGCACGACGCTGCGCGCGCGCGTACCGAAGTGGGCTTCGAGCTCGTTCAGCCGCACCAGGGGGCTGCCGGGAGTTGACTGGTTGAGCACGATGATGGCGCCGCGCGCCTGATCCTCGTAGCCGTTGGTCTCGAGCCAGGTCAGCGTCTCCGATGCGAGACGTGCCTCATCGACACTCAGCCCAGACACGATGATGAGCTGATCCGACAGATCAAGCGTCGCGCCCATCACCGAGTGCACGATGCCGGTGCCGGTGTCGGTGAGCACGAGCGAGTAGTAGTGCGCTGCAACATCAGCGACGTCACGATAGTCGTCGTCGCTGAAGGCTTCGGCAACACGCGGGTCGGAATCCGAGGCGAGCACGTCGAGTCGGGTGGTGTCTCGCGCGACGATCGCGGAGATGTCGTGATAGCCCTTGACCTCGTCGTGAATACGAACGAGGTCGCGTACGGAACGGCCGTTGGTGCGCACGACTCGGTCGGCCAACGTTCCCCGGTCCGGGTTCGCGTCGACAGCGATGACCCGGTCGTCACGGGCATCCGCCAGAGCCATTCCCAGCAGAGCCGTGATCGTGGTCTTGCCCACGCCGCCCTTGCGCGACAGCACCGGCACGAACCGGGCGCCGCCGGCCAGCGGTGCTGCAATCCGAGCGCTCAACGCCTTGCGTGCGCGCACCTTCTTGCCATCACCGATGTTGAGCTTGCGACCGGAGATCGTGTACAGGAAACGGCTCCAGCCGCCCTCGGGCTCGGGCTTGGTGAGCCGCTGCGGGTCGAGCAACCGGTCGGCGGTGAGCAGATCGGCTGACTCGCGGTTGGACTGGCCGATCTGGTCACCCAGACGCTTGGAGGTCAGCGCGACCTCTGGACGGGCCGCCACGGGGCGCTGCGCGAGCGCCGTCTCAGTCGGCTTCGGGTCTTCCTGGGAAGTGGTCACGGTCTCGCTCTTCGTTTCGGCGGGCAGGGTCTCTGCCGGTGCGTTCTCTGACTGCTTGGGCGCGGTCTGCGCCGACGTTGTCAGGGGCGACCCGGTCTGGGTCGACTCGGATGCTGTAGCCACTGACTCTGTGGACGTGGTTGCGGTGACATCCTGCTTCATAGCCGCCGCGATCCACGCGGATGTCGCGCTTTCCGTCTTCGGCTCCACCGGCTTTTCGACCGGGGTCACCGATTGTGCGACCGGCGCGACCGGCGCGACCGGCGCGGCGGATGCGACCGGCTTCGGTGCGGCGGATGCTGCGGGTCGGGGTTCGGCGGACTTCGGAGTCGCAGGCGCTGTCGTCTCGGCCGGGGTGGGCGTCGATTTCTTGGCCTTTGTCTTGACCTTGGCTTTGGCCTTGGGCGTGCTCTTAGCCGCAGGCGTGGGCCGGGAGCTCCCTGCTGCCGCGTCCACCGCGGCCGCAGCCGAAGCAGCGGCAGCCGGCGCCGGCGTTTCGGGCTCTGCGACGACCTCGGCGATCACTGTTTCATCCGCAAAAACTGGGGCGGCAGCATCCGTCCGGTCACCGGTGTCGGGCTCGACCACGGGATCGACGATCTCGTCGACGGCATCCGCAACGGGTTCCGAGGAAGGCTCCGTGGCGGGGAGCTCGATGATGATTCCGGAACCGTCCAGCAGAATGCGTCCGGTCTCTTCCGACGGTGCCGGGGGTTCGGTCTCGCCGTCGATGACGAGCTCCGAGTAGATCTCACCGTCCACAACGGAGTCGTCGACGAGGTCGTCGTCTTCGTCACGCGGAAGCGCGACATTCACCTGCGCGGTCTGCCCGAGGATGCCCAAGGCGGTCGTATCCAACGAGGCGGCCTCGTCGAGAACGCCGAGGGAATCGTCCTCCGGAGAATCGGGTGTGTTCTTCGGTGTCACTGTGTCACTCCAAGCTTGTGCGAGCATGTCGCCCGCACAAGATTACTTGGCTGGACTGATTACAACCAAAAGGTCACCCGCGTCAACCTGCTGAGTCGCACCGATTGCGAGCCTGTCGATGACGCCGTCGACGGGTGCGGTGATAGCCGCTTCCATCTTCATCGCCTCGATGGATGCCACCGGTTCACCCGCACGAACGACCGCCCCCACCTCGACCTTCAGCGAGACAACACCCGAGAACGGAGCAGCCACCTGCCCCGGCTTGGACGTGTCTGCCTTCTCCACCTGGTGCGCATCGACAGCCACTGAACGGTCCCGGATGAACACCGGCCGCAGCTGTCCGTTCAATGTGGTCATGACCGTGCGCATACCGCGGTCGTCTGCTTCGCCGATCGCTTCGAGACCGACGTAGAGCTGCACGCCGCGATCGATCTCCACCAGGTGCTCCTGGCCCTGCACGAGCCCGTACAGGTAGTCGCTGGTGTCGAGGACGGAGACATCGCCGAAGATCTCACGCAGCTGCGTGAACTCACTCGTCGGGCCCGGGAACAGCAGAGTGTTCAACCGCTCACGCCGTTCCTGGCTGCTGCCGGCCAGCGCCTTCTCATCATCCGCTGAGATCTCCGTGAATGCACTGCGCACCTCACGGCCTGCGAGCACCTTCGTGCGGAATGGCTCCGGCCACCCGCCAGGCAGATCACCGAGTTCGCCGGCCATGAAACTGACGACCGAATCCGGCACGTCGTACTTCTCGGGGTTCGCCTCGAAGTCCGCTGGATCGGCTCGCACCGCTGCGAGGTGCAGCGCGAGGTCGCCGACGACTTTCGACGACGGAGTGACCTTCGGCACGCGGCCGAGAATGCGGTCCGCCGCGGCGTACATGTCCTCGATGAGCTCGAAGTCATCTGCCAGGCCCAGCGCCTTGGCCTGCTGACGCAGGTTCGACAGCTGTCCGCCCGGGATCTCGTGGTGGTAGACACGCCCGGTGGGGCCCGGAAGGCCCGACTCGAACGGCGCGTACTGGTTGCGCACGGCTTCCCAATAGGGCTCGAGGTCCGACACGCCGGCCAGATCCAGACCGCTATCGCGATCGGTGTGTTCCAGCGCCGCCACCAGCGACGAGAGCGAGGGCTGACTGGTCGTGCCCGACAGCGGCGCGGATGCCGCATCGACCGCGTCGACGCCGGCACCACTTGCCGCCAGCAGAGTCGCCAGCTGGCCGCCAGGGGTGTCGTGGGTGTGCAGGTGCACGGGGAGGTCGAAGCGCTCACGCAGCGCCGTGACGAGCTTGGCAGCTGCGGCTGGACGCAGCAGGCCCGCCATGTCTTTGATCGCCAGGATATGCGCGCCGGCATCGACGATCTGCTCGGCGAGGCCGAGGTAGTAGTCGAGCGTGTACAGGTCTTCGGCGGGATTCAGCAGGTCCCCGGTGTAGCACAGCGCGACCTCGGCGACGGTTGTTCCTGTCGCCCGGACTGCGTCGATCGCCGGGCGCATCTGCTCGACGTCATTGAGCGCATCGAAGATGCGGAAGATGTCGACGCCGCTCGCCGCCGCTTCGCTGACGAACGACTCGGTGACCGCCGCGGGATACGGGGTGTACCCGACGGTGTTGCGTCCGCGCAGGAGCATTTGGATGTTGATATTCGGCAGCGCCGCACGCAGTTTGTCCAGCCGCTCCCAGGGGTCTTCCCCGAGGAAGCGCAGGGCGACGTCGTATGTGGCACCGCCCCAGGCCTCCACCGACAGCAGCTCGGGTGTGAGACGTGCCAGGTACGGGGCCGCAGCGACGAGGTCACGTGTGCGCACTCGCGTCGCGAGCAGCGACTGGTGCGCGTCACGGAAGGTGGTGTCGGTGATCGCCAGAGCGCTCTGCTCGCGCAGACTCCGAGCGAAGCCCTCCGGTCCCAGTTCCAACAGACGCTGGCGTGATCCCGGGGCGGGCTGCGTGCTCAGGTCGAGAACAGGCAGCTTCGTCGCCGGGTCGGCTGCTCCCGGGTGCGCTCCGTTGGGCTTGTTGACGGTGACGTCGACGAGCCAGTTCAGCAGCTTGGTACCGCGGTCCTTCGACACCCGCCCCTGCAGCAGGTCAGGGCGCTCGTCGATGAACGACGTGCTGACATCGCCGGCGACGAACGCGTCATCGGCGAGCAGCGCCTGCAGGAACGGGATGTTCGTCGAGACGCCGCGGATTCGGAATTCTGCGAGGGCCCGGCGTGCGCGTCCCACCGCGGTCTCAAAATCACGGCCTCGGCAGGTGAGTTTGGACAGCATGGAGTCGAAGTGCGGGCTGATCTGGGCGCCCTGGTGCACCGTGCCACCATCCAGGCGGATGCCGGCGCCACCGGGCGAACGGTAGGTGGTGATCTTGCCGGTGTCCGGGCGGAATCCCTGCGTTGGATCTTCTGTGGTGATGCGGCACTGCAACGCCGCGCCGCGCAGGTGGATGTCGCCTTGCTGGAGTCCGAGTTCGGCCAGCGTGGCACCCGCGGCAATTCGCATCTGGGTCTGCACGAGGTCGACATCGGTGACCTCTTCGGTGACCGTGTGTTCGACCTGGATGCGGGGGTTCATCTCGATGAAGACGACTTCACCGGTGCGCTCCCCTGCTGTCTCGAGCAGGAACTCCACTGTGCCAGCGTTCTCATATCCGATCGATCGGGCAAAGGCGACGGCGTACCGGTGCATATCCTGACGGATCGTTTCGTCGAGGTTCGGGGCAGGAGCGATCTCCACCACCTTTTGGTGGCGCCGCTGCACCGAGCAGTCACGCTCGAACATGTGCACAGTCTCACCGGTCTTATCGGCGACGATCTGCACCTCGATGTGACGGGGGCGCACAACGGCCTGCTCCAGGAACATGCGCGCGTCACCGAAGGCGCTTTCCGCTTCGCGCATCGCCTCTGCCAGAGCGGGTGCGAGCTCACCTCGGCTTTCTACCCGACGCATTCCGCGACCACCACCGCCGGCGACGGCCTTGGCGAACAGCGGGAATCCGATGTCATCGGCTTGAGCGACCAACTCGTCGACATCGGCGGATGCTTCGGTGGAGCGCAGCACTGGCACACCGGCCTCTACCGCATGCCGTTTGGCTTCGACCTTGTTGCCCGCCATTTCCAGAACTGACGCAGGCGGCCCGATGAAGACGATGCCGTTGGCTGCCGCTTTCTCTGCGAGATCAGGATTCTCGGAGAGAAACCCGTATCCGGGGTAGATCGCGTCGGCGCCGGATTCTTGAGCAACTCGAATGATCTCGTCAACGTCGAGATACGCGCGAACAGGGTGTCCGCGTTCTCCGATCTGGTAGGCCTCATCAGCCTTCAACCGGTGCTGGGAACCGCGGTCTTCGTATGGGAAAACAGCAACAGTGCGCGCTCCCACCTCGACAGCAGCCCGGAACGCGCGAATGGCGATCTCACCACGGTTGGCCACAAGAATCTTCTGGAACATGCGCACCTCTGAGGGCTCGATATGCGGCATTTTCGACGCACATGGGGCGGGGCTGAGTGTTTTCCAAGCCTAGGGGACGGTAACGTGGTCTACGTGCACGTACTTAGCGTCAGCTCTCTCAAGGGAGGCGTCGGCAAAACGACCGTGACTCTCGGATTGGCCTCAGCGGCCTTCGCCCGAGGAGTCCGGACGCTCGTCGTTGACCTCGATCCACAGTCCGATGTGTCCACAGGGATGGACATTCAGATCGCCGGCCGGCTCAACATCGCCGACGTTCTGGCGAATCCGAAGGAGAAGACTGTCCGGCAGGCGATCACCTCCAGCGGCTGGGCGAAGGTTCACCCTGGAACGATCGATGTACTCATCGGCAGTCCTTCTGCCATCAACTTCGATGGCCCGCACCCGAGCGTTCGCGACGTGTGGAAGCTCGAGGAAGCTCTGGCTTCGGTCGAGAGTGACTACGACCTCGTGCTGGTCGACTGCGCCCCGTCGCTGAATGCTCTGACCCGCACCGCGTGGGCGGCCAGTGACCGAGTGATGGTCGTCACAGAGCCCGGTCTCTTCTCCGTCGCAGCAGCCGATCGTGCGCTGCGCGCGATCGAAGAGATTCGCCGCGGTCTCTCCCCCCGGCTTCAGCCGCTGGGAATCGTAGTGAACCGCGTACGCCCGCAGTCGATCGAGCACCAGTTTCGCATCAAGGAACTGCGCGACATGTTCGGCCCGCTGGTGCTGTCACCGCAACTGCCGGAGCGTACGTCGCTTCAGCAGGCGCAGGGCGCCGCGAAGCCGCTGCACATCTGGCCCGGAGACTCCGCACAGGAGCTCGCTGCTGACTTCGACCTGCTGCTGGACCGGATTGTGCGCACGGGCCGGGTTCCGGTGCCGGAGAACGGCACCCAGGCCTGACTCAGCGATACGAAAAACGCGCCCAGCATCGCTGAGCGCGTTTTTTATTTGCGCCGGTTATAGAGCCCGCTATCGAGTACGGCTCCGGTACGACAGGGGCCTCGCGCCCCGAGGCTCCAGGCAGCGCGAAGCGGTGTCTGGAATGGGCGTGGGGTATCAGGCGGTGCGCTTCGCGCGGCGCGCCGAGAGGTCGTCGATGGGCTCAGGAGCCGTGGGCTCGAACTCGACAAGCGTTGACTCGACCTCGCGGAGTACCTTGCCGACGGCGATGCCGAAGACGCCCTGGCCGCGGCTGACAAGGTCGATGACCTCATCGTTCGACGTGCACAGGTAAACGGATGCACCGTCGCTCATGAGCGTGGTGCCGGCCAGGTCACGGATGCCGGCTGCACGAAGCTGATCAACGGCGATGCGGATCTGCTGCAGCGAGATGCCGGTGTCCAGGAGTCGCTTGACAAGCTTGAGCACGAGGATGTCGCGGAAGCCGTACATGCGCTGCGAACCGGAGCCGCTGGCACCACGAACGGTCGGGATGACCAGTTCGGTGCGAGCCCAATAGTCCAACTGACGGTAGGTGATGCCGGCCGCACGGGCAGCGACCGCACCGCGGTAACCAACCTCGTCGTCCATGGCTGGCAGCCCGTCGGTGAAGAGGAGTTCGGTCACGAACTGCGGGTCGCCTGTAAGCCCATCCGCTTTCATTTGAATTCCTCTCTGGAGTGCTTACCTCCACGCTAGAGCAGTGCCCCGGTACCGGCAATGACATCCGGGCCGGGGCGAAGGTGTGTCGCAATCAGTTCGTTACGAAAGCACTCGAGCGAGTGCTTCGCGCACGAAGATCGCCCGCACTTCGTCGATCTTGGTGGCAAGCTCTGGGGCCATCTCGCGGGCTTTTCCACGCGACGTGGCATCGGTTCGCCGAAGCAATGACGACAGCGACGACTCGATCAGCGCCACCTCCCGCTCGGCGCTCTGACGGAGCGTGCGCAGGTGGCGAGGTTCGATTCCATGACGGTCAAGAGCCACCAGGCCGCGCAGCAGCGTGACCGTGGACTCTGGGTAGGCTTCAGCGGCGGTGATGATCCCGGTACTGATGGCATCGTTCAAGATCTGCGGACCTGCGCCCGCTGCGGACAGCAGCTCGTCCCGGCGATAGCGACGGGGGGCGGGAACGATCGAAGGCGGCGGAGCGAGGGCTGCTGCTGCCTCACCGTTGGCCACTGCCTCGTCGAGCTGATCACGGATGACGCTGAGCGGAAGATAATGGTCGCGCTGCAGAGTCAGTCCCAGCCGCAGGCGGTCGATATCCCCCTGCGAGAACTTGCGATAGCCGGAATCCGTACGAGACGGGCTGACGATTCCCTGGACCTCGAGGAAGCGCAACTTGCTCGACGTCAGATCGGGAAACTCGGGCGTGAGTCGTGCAAGCACCTGACCGATACTGAGAAGCCCCGCGGACGCAGAGCGGTCGCGGGGATGAAGTGCCGCCATCAGTTCTGTGCCGCTGCGAGATCTGCGGGCGACGCAAAGAAGTTCAGTCGGAACTTGCCGACACGCAATTCGTATCCGTTCGACAGGATGCTGCGGTCGACGCGCTCACCGTTGACGTAGGTGCCGTTGAGGGAACGCTGGTCGATGATCTCAAAGGCGCCACCGGATCGCGTGATCTCGGCATGCCGACGAGACACCGTCACGTCATCGAAGAAGATGTCTGCCTCGGGGTGGCGACCGATCGTGGTGACGTCGGTGTCCAGCAGGTAGCGGGCGCCAGCAAGTGCCCCCGAGCGAACGAGCAGCAGCGCGGCTCCAGCGGGGAGTGCGGCGATCGCCGTCTGCTCTACCTCGGTCAGATCTGCCCCGAAAGGCACGAAAGACAGATCGGAGTCGTGCCCGAACGTCTGTGTGGCGTCGTGCTTCTGTTCGCCGTCGCGGTGAATCGCCGCGTTCTGTGCCGATCGGCTTTCGTAATCTGTCACGGTGGCCCTCCTCGTGTCCAGACTAACTGATCTGCGACCGCCCTCGGGAGGGTCAATCTGTATCAGCGCTCGCATAGAGGCATTTCCTATGGTGAAGGTGTGCGCACACTCACTCTTCGACGCCCTCTGGTTCCGACAGCGCTTGCGGCAACTCTGCTGGCAGCGTTCGTTTTCCTCTTCGCGTGGCCGCAGTCCGCGGCCGCTCATGATGCACTGATCGCCTCTGACCCGGCCGCAGACTCGACTATCGAGACGATGCCGGAAGAGCTCACCCTCACGTTCAGCGCTGCGCTAATCAGCGGTGAGGGAACGACGGCAATTGAGGTAGTGGATGCCGACGGCAACTCGGTCATCGATGGGGAGCCGACCGTCGACGGCGCAGTGGTGACTCAGCCCCTCCTGTCGGAGGCGGCAGCTGGCGAGTATCACGTGGAATGGCGTGTCGTCTCCAGCGATGGGCATCCCACCGACGGCGTGTTTGGTTTCACGACGACAACCAGCACGGTGCCCGATCCGATCGAGCCGTCCGCCACTCCGTCCGCAGAGCCATCAGCCGAGCCGTCAAGCGAGCCCTCTTCTGCGCCGAGCGCAGAAGAAAATGCAGAACCCACGCAAACCGCCGCCCCGGCGCCGGACGCGCAGGATGCGTCCCCCGCGACGGGATGGATCTGGACGATCTCCATCGTCGGCGTTCTGATCGCCGCAGGCGTCGTTGCCTGGCTGATCATTCGCAGCAGGAAGAACGCTTCTCCAACCGGTTCAGACACCCCCACAGAGCGATAGGCTTTAGACATGCCTCATTACGACGTCGTCATCCTTGGCGCGGGCCCCGGCGGTTACGTCGCAGCGGTCCGTAGCGCTCAGCTCGGTCTGAAGACCGCGATCATCGAAGAGAAGTACTGGGGCGGTGTCTGCCTGAACGTGGGCTGCATCCCTTCCAAGGCTCTTCTGAAGAACGCGGAGCTTGCTCACACCCTCAAGCACAAGGCCGACTTCTTCGGTATCTCCGGTGAATTCACCATCGACTTCGGCAAGGCGTTCGACCGCTCACGCGAGGTTGCCAATGGCCGGGTCAAGGGCATCCACTTCCTGATGAAGAAGAACAAGGTGACCGAGTACGACGGTCGCGGCACCTTCACCGGCCCGAAGGCGATCTCGGTCGCGAAGGCCGACGGCACCACCGAAGAGGTCACGTTCGACAACGCGATCATCGCCACGGGCTCGAAGGTTCGCCTGCTTCCTGGCGTCGAACTCAGCGAGAACGTCGTCACGTATGAGGAGCAGATCCTCTCCCGCGAACTGCCGGAGTCGATCGTCATCGTCGGCGCCGGCGCCATCGGCATGGAGTTCGCCTACGTTCTGACGAACTACGGCGTGAAGGTCACGATCATCGAGTTCCTCGACCGTGCGCTTCCCAATGAGGATGCCGATGTGTCGAAGGAGATCACCAAGCAGTACAAGAACTACGGTGTCGACATCCTCACCTCCACCAAGGTCGAGACGATCGTCGACAACGGCTCCTCCGTCACCGTCACCTACACCGGCAAGGACGGCAACCAGGCTTCCATCGACGCCGGCAAGGTGCTCATGTCGGTCGGCTTCGCCCCGAACATCGAGGGCTTCGGCCTCGACAAGACCGGCGTCAAGCTCACCGAGCGCGGCGCGATCGACATCGATGACTACATGAAGACGAACGTTGATGGCATCTATGCCATCGGCGACGTCACCGCCAAGCTTCAGCTCGCGCACGTCGCCGAGGCACAGGCCGTCGTCGCAGCCGAGACCATCGGAGGAGCTGAGACGCAGACGCTGGGCGATTACCGGATGATGCCGCGTGCAACGTTCTGCTCGCCGCAGGTCGCTTCCTTCGGCCTCACCGAGCAGCAGGCGAAGGACGAGGGACGCGAGATCAAGGTCGTGTCGTTCCCGTTCATGGCCAACGGCAAGGCCCACGGGCTCGGCGAGCCTGTCGGCTTCGTCAAGATGATCGCGGACGCCGAGAACCTCGAGCTCATCGGTGCGCACATGATCGGCCCGGACGTCTCCGAGCTTCTCCCCGAGCTCACGCTCGCGCAGAAGTGGGACCTCACCGCTCTGGAGCTGGCGCGTAACGTGCACACGCACCCGACCCTGTCGGAAGCGCTGCAGGAGGGCTTCCACGGCCTCGCCGGCCACATGATCAACTTCTGATCTTCCGCAAAGGAGCCCGGCAGATTCTGCCGGGCTCCTTTGCGTCCACCTGCAGGGCGAATGCACGGATGTACGAGCATCCCACGGCGTGTCGCCCTGCGCCCGTACGATCGCCCTGCAAGTGTGCGGGGCCCGAGCCGACCTACAGGCCGCGCATCGTGATCATTCCGGCTGCCCGACTTCGCAACAGCGGCGTACCGAGCGCCCTGATCACGGTGTTACGGATGCCCACGCCCAGGCGCGGCGAGGGACGTCCCATCACCATATAAAAGGCGGACCTCCGCTGCGCGCGTACGGCAGCACGCTGGGCGCTGTGCTCGTACTCCCGAAAATCTGGTTGGCCGGTGCGCAATGATCGCTCGATTGCCGCCGCGAGGTGGTGCGCGGCAATCCACCCGAGACTCATTCCCTGTCCGCCGATCGGACTGGTCTCATGTGCGGCGTCACCCACCAGCACTACTCTCCCCACGGCAACTCGCTCCGCTCGATGCTGTCTCGCTTGAAACGCTGTGGGCTGCAGGCGGACGGGCAACCGCAGCCGGATGCCGGTGCGCTCCCGGATCGCTTCTACGAACGACGCCGCATCGCCGAGGGTACGACGTGGATCTGCGGCGACCCAGCGCCTTCGATCCCCCGGAAGTGGAAACGATTCGACCAGCCCAGCGGGCTCACAGTACAGCTGGACGCGCGATCCAGTCAGCGTGTCCGGGATGTCCACCATTGCGTACGAACCGCGCCCCGGCCGCGCACGCCAGCCGATACCCAGCTGCTGGCGAATGCCGCTGCGCGCTCCGTCTGCAGCGACCACGAATGATGCCGAGGCCTCGCGCCGCTCCGCGTCCACATCCATCGATAGCCGGACGACACCCGCATCATCGAGGATGCCGACAACGTCGTGGCCACGACGCAAAGCACCGCTATGTAGCTGCTCCAACCGCTCTACCAGCAACGCGTGCGTGCGATGCTGCGGCAGAATCAGCACTCGTTGCTGCGCGTTGAAGGAGAGCGACGCGAGGATGCGGCCGTCACAGATCACCTCTCCCCCATCCAGTTCGAGTGCTTCACGACGCGCCTGTACTCCCAGACCCGCGGAATCCAGCACCGCGCGGCCAGGCGGGTGGATACCGATCGCGCGCGAACGATCATCAGTTCCCCTACGGCGTTCGTACACGCCCACATCGATCCCTGCTTGAGCGAGTAAGCACGCCAGCAGCAGACCGACCGGCCCCGCCCCGATGATCGCGACGTCGTGATCAGGCATGCGCAGCCGCCCATCGCAATTCCAGCCGTGCAGGAAAAGCCCGTCCCACCTGCCACGGCGATGGCACAACCGACGCAAGTTCGTCTGCGGTAAATGCCCGCCGGATGCTGGTGAGCCCATCAGCCCGAATGAACGAGCCTGCGAGCAGATTTTTCGCGAACGGCAGGGTTCCCGCAGCGAAGGCCCGGTAGGCGAACCTGCTGCGTTCGATGTCGCGATGGACCACGAGGCCTTCAGCACTCACGAGGCGGGTCGAATCAGCGAGCGTCTCCTGCAGCTCCCGCTGGCTCAGATGATGAAGCAGGTGATTGGAGATCACGATGTCGAAGACCTCCCCGGCGCCGACCAGCTCCGTCGTATGCGCACACCGATACTCCACACCGCCGCCACGACTCTTCGCCCAGCGAATGGCTCTGGCATCGGCATCCAGCGCCACGACATCCACCGTCAGCCCGTCTCGCCGCGACCACCGGGCGATCGCCCGCGATACATCCCCGCCACCGGCACCGACATCGAGAACTCTGACCGGCCCCTTCCGCGCGCGCGGGCGGACGTCCCGTCGGTACACCGTGCGCCAGCGCGACACCACGGCATTGACCAGCGCGAAGCGGTCGTAGGTGCGCTCCAGCATCTGCGGATCCGCATGCGGATCATCCATCAGTTCGCGTGCATCCACCTCGCGAACCGCGAGATCACCCCGCACTGCGCCCGGGAGCGACGACGGTCATGAGCGCTGTCTCGGCAGTGAGGCCGGGGCCAAACGCCATCGCGGCGACGCGCTCCCCATCCCGCGTGCCGGCATCCTCCAAAATCCTCCGCAGCACGAACAGGACCGTCGCACTGGACATATTGCCGTACTGTCTGAGAACCTCGCGAGCGGGGTGAAGTTGCTGCTCCGAGAGACTCAGCCGTTCCTCGACGCGGTCCAGGATGCTGCGCCCGCCGGGGTGAATCGCCCAATGCGAGATCTGCTCGCCGATCGTGCCGTCCTCGAATGCCTGAGCGAGGGGAGCTTCTTCGCGGTACAGCGGCCGAAGAGCGTCGTGAATGTGCTCGCCGATGAGCTGCGGGACCGCCGTCGACAAGACCATCTCGAAGCCGTGATCCCCGATCGTCCACGCCATGTCCTTCTCCCCCTCGGGGATGATGCCGGTGTGAAACCGATCGAGCGCAAGGCCGGGCGCATCGGAATCGAATCTGCGCGCGGTGACGATCCCCGCAGCAGCACCATCGGCGAACAGCGAGGTGGCGACGATCATGTCCGGGTCATCCGAGGAGCGCAGATGCAGCGTGCACAGTTCGACGCTGACTACCAGCACCACAGCATCCGGACTGCCGGCGCAGATCTCGCTGGCCGCTCGAAGCGCGGGCATCGAGGCGTAGCAGCCCATGAATCCCAGATGATATCGCCGCGTGCTCCCGCTCAACCCCAGGGCACGGACGATCTCATAGTCGGGGCCCGGCGCGTAGAAGCCGGTGCAGGAGACGGTGATGACGTGGGTGATATCGGCGGCGGTGATATCGGCGGCGCCATCCAGAGCACGCCGCGCCGCTTCCACGTAGAGCCTGCCTGCTTCACGGATGTATACCTCGTTGCGCGCTTTCGTTCCCGGTTCGAGGAGAAGACCGGTGGTTCGATCGAAGAACTGCGGCGATTCGACCTCGGCAGTGAACGACAGCTCTTCGAGCACCGTGTACCGGGTGTCAATACCCGAACCGTTGAACGACGCAGACACGATCCGCTTCGCCAGCCGCCCGATATCTGGCTGTGCGGCGAAGACATCGCGAACCTCGTCCTGCACGAGCGGTGTATCGGGAACGATCGTCTGCAACGATCGGAGCACGGCCGGTCGGGTCATATCGTCACTCAAGCACGATAGAAGACCTGAGAAAAGGGGGTTGCGCAGCACTGGCGGCTGTGCGGGTGCGGTTCAGACGCCGAGGGCGCGAGCGAGCTTGGATCCGGATGCCGCGTGCCGTCCGCCGGCAGCGAATATCGCCACCTCGACGGCGGCGAAGAACTCATCGCGACCCGCATCATCGGCGGGAGCTGCGGGTCCGAGTTCCATCTCCCACTCCCGCCATACGCGAGCGGTTCCCGACCGGAGATCCGTGGCGCGCACCTGATCGTCCACGAACTCCGCAACGATACCTGCCGGACCGGTGAACAGGTAGGCCGTCCGGCTGTTCACGATGCGTGCCAGTGGAGTGAGTGGCGCGGTCGTCCACCGCGCGAGCACGGCTGTGACAGCATCCGGGATCGTTTCATCGTCACCAAGCGGCCATCCCAGCTCCAGACGACCGTCGCCCTCGCGCGGCCCCTTGATGTGCCAGCCCTCATCAGGGCCGCCGGTGCGTCGCCGAAGCGCGACACCGGACTGCGACAGTGCGGCATCGTGGGTATCGAAGTAGCGGGCATCCAGCTCGCGCAGCTCACCGGAAGTGACAGCATCCACACCGGGGATCGCTCCCCAGACCGGCAACGGGGTCGACGTGTCGACGTCGTACTTGCGCTCAACCTCGAAACTGCGGGAGGCGCCGTCAGCCGATGGCTCAGTCGTCACTGGGCGTGATGTCGTCGCTGGACTCGACAAACCAGAAAGCTACCTCGGTGGGCCCGTCGCTCGTACCGGTGTTGATGGCATCGCCATTTCGTCGATAGATGATCTGCGTCGCACCGTAGGGCGCGATCAGACTGTCCTGCTCGGCGTCGTCGAGAGGAAGAACCTGCCCGTCGAGCGGGCCACCGTGAAGTCGTGCGATTGCCATGTGTTCACCATAGTCCTGTGCCTGGGGATCGCGCTTATGCCACGGCGATACCCAGCACCGCGCCAATGATCATCCACGGGCCGAAGGCGATTCTGGTGGAACGATTCGCCTGCCGCAGCATCATGAGCACCAGCGCATAGAGAGCACCCAGAACGAATGCGGATGCTGCGCCGATCGCGAGTGCCTGCCACCCGTGCCATCCCAGCAGCAGGCCGATGACCGCTGCGAGTTTCACATCGCCACCACCGAGCCCTCCTGGACTTGCAGCACGCAGCACCAGATAGAAACCGCCGAGTATCAGCATCCCGATGAGTCCGCTGGTCAGTCTGATGGTGCTGTGCGTGGCCAGTGCGTCGATGCCGACCACGGCAAGCAGTGCGGCCAGGGTCGGCAGCACGATGCGATTCGGGAGCCGGTGCGTTCTGGCATCGATCACGATCAGCCAGACTCCGACTCCGGCGAGCGCGAGATGGGCGAGCACCACGATGATCTCGCGGAGCAACGTCGCAGAGGGCATAGCGGAAGGTTACGAGATCATCGGATGCCGCATGAGCCCCCTGTGGATAACTCAGAGATCGATGATGTCGAGGTGGACCATGAGAGTGTCGCCCTCTTCAATCTGCTGTGCATCGCGGATCGCCTTCTTCAGCGGCAGCACGAATGCACCTTCGGAGAAAAAGATCGAGGTGCGCCAGGTCGAGGTGCCGATCCGCGCCTGCACCCGGAGTGATCCGAACCCGCGCGGAGGGGCGGGCAGTTCGCGCAGTTCCCGCGAGAGCTCTTCGGGGAGCGTCGCAAAGTACCAGGCTTCCACCCGCTTCTCCCAGCGGGTGACCGGGCTGTCGAACTCGATCTGCATACGTCAACGGTAGCGCGAAAACGAATGTCTGATGTGCGAATTACGATCAACACATAGCTTGATTTATTCGTAAATATATTCGAGGATGGATGCATGGGCACAGCACTCTCCGCCCCTTCAGCTCTCCCCCGCGAGGGCAACACCTCCCGCGCTCAGGAGGTGCATCGACTGCGCAACGAGATCGCTCGCATGCAGCGGCGCCGCAGTGATGTGCCGTTCCTCCCTCTTGACCCAGCTTTGGAGGGTCTTCTGCCCGATTCGGGGTTGCGGGTCGGTTCTTCTTATTCGATTTCACCGTCGCCCAGCCTGTTGGGCGCGCTGCTTGCCCCGCCCTCACAGAGGGGCTCCTGGTGTGCCGTCATCGGGATGCCGACGATCGGCGTAGAGGCAATGGCCGGATTCGGAATCGAATTGGAGCGTCTCATCCTGGTACCCGACCCTGGGCCGCGGTGGCTCACTGTTGCCACGGCGCTCTCCGAGGTGGTCCCTCTCATCGCGGTGCATCCGCGCAGCCGGGTCTCCGATGCCGACATCGCCCGGTTGAACGCCCGTCTGAGAGATCGGGGATGCACTCTGCTGGTCACGGCACCCTGGCCGCAGAGCGAGGCGACGATCCGCGTTGAAGAGACTGAGTGGCACGGTCTGGGCTCTGGGTGGGGACTGCTCGCCGATCGCACCGTGACGTTGCGGGCGTCGGGACGCCGACACGAGTCGGCAAGTCGCGTTCGAGTGCGCATGCCCACTTCTCTCGGGCGGGTGGATGCCGAGGCGACTCCCCTGCGCGCCGTGGCATCGTTGCCGACTCCGGCAGCTGCCGTCACAGACACCGGCACCTGGGCGGTGGCCGGATGATGCCCCCACGCCATCTGGTGCTGTGGCTTCCGGACTGGCCGGTGCGAGCGGCGTTGGGGGCACCACCCGCAGAGGAGCCCGTTGCGATCTTGCAGGCGAACATCGTTATCGCCTGCTCTGCAGCGGCCCGGGCTCAGGGAGTACGCCGTGGTCAGCGGCGGCGGCTCGCCCAGTCGCGCTCCCCTGCCCTGCAGCTGATTCCTGCCGACCCGCGTCGAGACGAGCGGGTCTTCCTGCCCGTGCTGCGTCTCCTCGAAGAGCTGGTTCCCGGCGTGCAACCCCTGCGACCTGGGCTCGCCGCTCTTCGTTCCCGCGGGGCCGCTCGCTATTACGGCGGAGAAGAGCAAGCAGCACTACAGCTCATCGGCGCTCTCACCGATCATGGCTATCCCGGAGCCCGAGCGGCCATCGCCGATGGTCTGTTCACCGCTGAGCAGGCAGCACGCCTGGCCGCCCCTGCGCTCGTTGTCGCCTCCGGCGGATCACAGGAGTTCCTCGCCCCGCTTCCCGTGCAGGCGCTGGGAGATGACGAGGTCACCGCCCTGTTGCAGCGACTCGGCATCCGCACTCTCGCTGAGTTCGCAGCCCTCCGCGAAGGCGACATCCGAGACCGGCTGGGTGAGCGCGGCGCGCGCTTGCATGCTCTGGCCTCGGGCGCCGATTCGCGCCCGCTCACACCCCAGCATCCTGAGCCTGAGCTCGCACGAGAAGTCGTCTTCGAAACTCCACTGGAGCACACAGATCAAGTCGCTTTCGCGGTACGACAGACCGCGGATGCCGTCACCGCTGCTCTCGCCGACCTCTCCCAGGTGTGCACCGAAGTGCGCATCGATCTGACCGATGATGACGGCGTGATTTCATCACGCGTCTGGATGCATCCGACCTCCTTCGAGGCGAGCGATCTGGTTGACCGGGTGCGTTGGCAGCTCGAGGGAATTCGGCCGCAGGAGTCATCCGCTGAGCGCACCGGTGCCGGTATCAGCGAGGTGCGCATCGTGCCGACCAGAGTCGATGACAGCGCGCACCACCAGCCGGGCCTGTTCGGGCAGGGCCCGCAGCAGCGTTTGCATCATGCGGTCTCTCGCGTGCAGGCGATGCTCGGACATCGCGGGGTGGTCACCCCGGTCGTGATCGGCGGCAGAAGCCTCGCCGATCGGCAGTTGCTTCAGCCTTGGGGCGATCGGGTGCCACCGGAGCGCGATGCGAATCTTCCCTGGCCAGGCAGCCTGCCACCGCCGTACCCCTCGGAGGTGTTCGTGCCACCCCGCCCTGCCCAGGTGGTCGGAGCAGATGGCCTCCCCCCGATCGTGGACGCGCGCGGGGTGCTCTCTGCGCCTCCGGCCTGGATCGAGCAGGCTCCGGTGCTGAGTTGGGCTGGCCCATGGCCGCTGCGTGAGCGCGCCTGGGACACCCACCGTGCTCGTCTAGCTCAACGCTTTCAGATCGTGGACGAATCGCAGCGCGCCTGGCTTGTCCTGTTCGAGAACGATGCGTGGTGGGTCGAAGGGCGGTACCACTGATGGGCTTCTACAACCCGCCGATGTCGTGGAAAGAGCTCGAGAAGACACTCAGCGCTCCGACAGCTCCCGCCTCCCCGACCACGACAGAGCCCGCACGCCGCCCCGACCCTGGTCCGACTAGCCGACGGCGAAAGGCTGACCCTCCCCCGAAGATCGTCCGACCGACCGAAGCGGTCCCGTACGCGGAATTGCACGCGCATTCCTCCTTCTCGTTTCTCGACGGGGCATCCTCACCGGAGGATCTGCTCGCCGAGGCAGAACGGCTCGGCCTGACTGCTCTTGCCATCACCGACCATGACGGCTTCTACGGTGCCGCCCGTTTCGCCGAGGCAGCCGATGTCAGCGGCGCCCAGGTGCAAACGATCTTCGGTGCCGAACTGTCGCTGGGGTTGCCCGGGCCGCAGAACGGCGTTCCCGATCCGGTCGGTGAGCACCTTCTCGTGCTCGCCCGCGGTTTGGAGGGCTATCACCGGTTGTCCGGTGCTATCACCAGGGCACAGCTGCGCGGCGGCGAGAAAGGGCGACCGGTCTACGATCTGGACGACCTCGCCGCGAGCGCGGGCGAAGACTGGACGATCCTCACCGGCTGCCGAAAGGGCGGCGTGCGGCAGGGACTGGCACGCGGAGATGCCGCCACACCGCTTCGCCGGCTGGTTGATCTCTTCGGACAGGATCAGGTCGTCGTCGAACTCATGGATCACGGCGACCCGATGGATGATCGACGAAACAGTGCCCTGGCCGATCTGGCATCCACCCATCGGCTCCCCGTCGTGGCAACCAACAATGTGCACTATGCGGCGCCTGCTCGTGCTCGTCTCGCCGAAGCTGTCGCGGCGGTCCGCGCGACCCGGGGGATGGATGAGCTCGACGGCTGGCTTCCTGCGCACGGCTCAGCGCATCTGCGCAGCGGAGCGGAGATGACCACTCGATTCCAGCGTTACCCCGGGGCGATCTCACAGGGACTCCGCATCGCAGCCGAGTCGGCTTTTCCGCTGCGGCGCGCTCGCCCCGCGCTCCCTCGCCAAGAGGTGCCGGAAGGACACACGCCGATGAGCCACCTCCGCGCACTGGTCTGGGCTGCTGTTCCCGAGGTGTACCCGCGGTTGGATGACGAAGGCCGCGCGCGCATCGAGCGGGAGCTGAACGTGATCGAAGAGAAGGACTTCCCGGGTTACTTCCTCATTGTGCACGGCATCGTCACCGAGGCGAAGCGCCGTGGCATCCTCTGTCAGGGGCGAGGCTCCGCCGCGGCGAGCGCCGTCTGCTATCTGCTGGGCATCACCGCTGTCGACCCGATCCTCTACCGTCTTCCTTTCGAACGCTTCCTCGCCACCACCCGCGAGGAAGAACCCGACATCGACGTGGATTTCGATTCGGATCGGCGCGAGGAGATCATCCAGTGGGTCTACGGGAAATATGGGCGCGAGCGCGCAGCGCAGGTGGCGAATGTCATCCAGTATCGGCCGAAGAACGCGGTGCGCGATATGGCCCGGGCTCTCGGTCATGCTCCCGGCCAGCAGGATGCCTGGTCGAAACAGGTCGACGGGTGGGGTGCGAGCCTGTCCCCCGTCGACGGCCATGACATTCCCGGCACGGTGCTGGAGTATGCCGGAGAACTGCTGAAGGCTCCTCGCCATCTGGGCATCCACTCCGGCGGGATGGTCCTCACCGCTCGCCCGGTCGGTGAAGTGGTACCGGTGGAGCACGCCCGCATGGAGAACCGCACGGTCATCCAGTGGGACAAAGACGACGCCGCCTGGATGGGACTGGTGAAATTCGACCTGCTCGGACTGGGCATGCTCGCAGCTCTCCAGCACTGCTTCGATCTCATCGCTTCCTCCACCGGTGAGCGGTGGACGCTGCAGACGCTGCCCAAAGAAGAAGCGGCGGTGTACGACATGCTCTGCCGCGCCGATTCGATCGGTGTGTTCCAGGTGGAATCCCGTGCACAGATCGGACTCCTCCCGCGGTTGCAGCCACGCCGCTTCTACGATCTCGTGATCCAGATCGCTCTCATCCGCCCTGGCCCCATCCAAGGCGGAGCGGTGCACCCGTTCGTTCGCCGCAAGCTCGGCCAGGAGAAGGTCACCTACGCGCATCCGTCATTGGAGCCGATCCTGGAGCGCACCCTGGGGATCCCCATCTTTCAGGAGCAGCTCATCCAGATGGCGACCGTGCTGGGCGATTGCACGGCCGATGAGGCCGATCTGCTGCGTCGGGCGATGGGCTCCAAACGCGGTCAGGAGAAGATCGAACGAATCGAGAAGAGGCTCTACGCCGGGATGGCCGCACGGGGGATTCCGGATGCTACGGCCGATCAGATCTACGCACAGATTCAGGCATTCGCACACTTCGGTTTCGCGGAATCACACTCGCTGTCCTTCGCGTTGCTGGTCTATGCCAGCTCGTGGGTGAAACTGCACTACCCCGCGGCGTTCCTTGCCGGTCTTCTGCGTTCCCAGCCGATGGGGTTCTACTCTGCGGCGACGCTCACCGCAGATGCCCGCCGGCATGGCGTCGAGGTGCGCCGCCCTGACCTGCACGCCTCCGGCGCGGCGGCGGCGTTGGAGCACGCGGACGACTCTCCGGTTCCCTCCGGTGTGAAGACCTGTCTTCTTCCAGAGCACCCTCCCGCCGAGGAATTCAGCCGAACAGCCCCCGATGAGTCTGCGGCGCATCGGCGCGATGCCGCCTTCGCGGTACGGCTGGGGCTGTCAGATGTGCGCGGGATCGGCATGCCGATGGCCGAGCGCATCGTCGCTGAGAGAGCGGCGAACGGCCCATTCCAGGATCTGAATGATCTGGTGCGCCGCACGGACGCCACGGCCGCTCAGTTAGAAGCCCTGGCCACTGCTGGGGCATTCGAGTGCCTGGGGATGAGTCGCCGCGAGGCTATCTGGCTCTCCGGTGCCGCCGCCGAGGATCGTGCCCGGTTCTTGCCCGGCACGACCGTATCGGTGCAGCTTCCGCTGTTCACCGATCAGACGAGCTACGAACAACTCGCGGCTGATCTTTCCGCCACTGGCGTCTCAACCGACGATCATCCGATGGCCCACTTCCGCTCGGCGCTGAACGAACGCGGTGTACTCACCGCCGCGGGGCTGCAAATGCATGAGGTGGGCCGCCGCATCGAAGTCGCCGGACTCGTCACTCACCGGCAACGTCCGGCGACAGCATCCGGTGTCACATTCCTCAATCTCGAGGATGAGCATGGTCTCGTCAATGTGGTCTGTTCCACGGGGGTCTGGAGCCGCTACCGACGGGTTGCTCGTGATTCCCCCGCCCTCATCGTGCGCGGCATCCTGGAGCGTTCCCCGGAGGGCGTCATCAACGTTCTCGCGGATGCGTTCCAGGATCTGCGCACCGGGATCGAACATCGCTCCCGTGATTTCCGCTGATCATTCGTCAACCGAGCGCACCGCCACCAATCGGCCGTTGACGGCACCGTCCCGTTCGAACCGCTGAATGCCGGAGTAGATGTCGTCAAATGAGATCTTCTCGACTAGCGAGGACACAATCCCGGCCGCGATCATATCCAGAACCTCAGAGCAGTCCTCGTTCGTGCCACCGTTGGAGCCGATGTAGGTGAGCTGCTTGAGGATCATCGTCGTCGTGGAGATGTTCGTCCGCTCCGATCCCATTCCCACCTGCACGACGGTGCCTTTGAAACCAACCGTTTCGATCGCGTCGTCGGTGGTCGTGTCAAACCCGGCGTAGTCGATGATGACGTCGAGCTCCTTGTCGGCGAACTCACGAATGTTCTCAGCGACCGCTGAAGCGCCGAGTTCCTTGGCCCGCTTCCACGCATCCTGATTTACCTCGGCGACATAGACAGTCGCGCCGAGCCCCCTGGCGAACTGGATTGCAAGGCTGCCAAGACCGCCGGCGCCGATGATGCCGAGCTTGGTGCTCGAGGTCACACCGCCCACCTTGAGGGCGTGATAGGAAGTCATTCCGGCATCCGTCGCAGGAGCCGCCTGTTCCCATGGAACAGCGTCGGGAATCGGGATCACCTGGTAGTCGAACGCCTTGACTTTGTCGGCGAACCCGCCGTCGGTGCCGGTACCCGGCCCCTGAATCGTCGCAGGAACAGCGACGCGCTGTCCGACGGTGAACCCGGTGACGTCCTCGCCGATGGCGGAGACGATGCCGGCGATCTCGTGGCCCAATGTTATGGGCAGGAATCCCAGGATGCCGGTGAGAGTTCCGTCGAGGTAGCCGACGTCCGTGTGGCAGATACCAGCCGCGATCACGTCGATGACGACCTCGTGGCGGCCGGCCACGGGATCGGGAACCTCGGTGAGCTCCAGCGGTTGGTGGGCAGCGGTGATGCGCCAAGCTTTCATAGTCTGTCCGTTCCTACCGTGGTGTTCTCAGGCGCCGAGATCGGCGGTGTTGATGCCGGCGAAGGCATCGGCGACGGCGGGGTTCGCGGCGATCATCTCGTCGGCGAACTGCTCCCCCGTGACGTAGTAGGGCTTCAGGTCTGTCGAATCGGCCTTGAGCTCGTCGGCGACGTGAGTCCAGCCTTCCGGAGTGCTCTCCGGTGCTTGCACTCGCGGCATCCCTGCAAGGGCAAGGCGGCCGGCATGCCCGCCACTCACCTGGAAGAAGTCCCCGTGCACCGTCGTGTCCTGGTGGGCGAGGAAAGCGACGAAGTTCGCCACGTGCTCCGGGCCCATTCCGTCACGAAGAGTGCTGATGATGTCGGGGTTGCTGTAAGCGCTCTCGGTCATGGGGGTCCAGGCAGTCGGCATGATCGTGGTGACGTTCACGCCGACGCGATCGCCTTCCATGGCGAGCGAGTTTCCAAGCGCCCAGATCGCGCCCTTGGCCGCGCCATACGCACTCGCTCCGGGATTCGCGAGCACTCCGCTCGAGGAGACCAGTATGAGCCGGCCCGCCCCGGAAGCCACGAGGTGCGGCCATGCTGCGCGAGAGACTTCGACGGTTCCGCGGAAGGACACGTCGAATACCTTCCAGAACTCATCGCTCGGTTGTTCTCCGAAGAGACCCACGCGAATGATTCCCGCGTTGTTGACGACGATGTCCAGCTGTCCGAAAGTGTCGATCGCCGTCTGGACGACGTCGGCACCGCGGGTACTCACATCGTGGACGTCCGCCACTGCTGTGCCTCCACCCGCAGTGATCTCGTTGACAACGCGGTCAGCTTCGGTGCTCGATACGTCGTTGACGACGACGCGCGCTCCACGTTCCGCTAGCGCGATCGCGTGGGCACGTCCCATTCCCTGTCCGGCTCCTGTGACGAGCGCGACTCGTCCGTCGAAATCCAGCATCGGTGCTCCTTCCGTAGGGTGAGTCCAATATGAGACCCGGTCTCATAATACGCTCCTTCCGGTGCAGTAGGGTCGGGCATCATGCCATCTGAGACCAAGCTCCGCCCCGGGAGGCGACCCCTCACCACACCCGAGAAGATCGAGAGCACCGCACTCGACCTTCTTCTGGAACGCGGGTTCGACACCGTATCGGTCGCCGAGCTCGCTGCGGCGGCGGGCGTAAGCAGAGCGACGTTCTTCCGCTACTTCGCGACCAAAGCGTCGGTCGTATGGTGGGGGTTCGATCGTGCGGTCGATCAGCTGGCAGAGGCGCTGCAGAATACGCCTGAATCAGTGGAAACCCTGAGCGGGCTGCGCGCCGCCATCGCGCAGTCGGTCGCGGCCGGGATCGATCCGGGCGGGGTGTGGTGGGAGCGGTTCGTGCTTCTGGATTCGACGCCATCGCTGCGTGGCGAGGCCACGGACCGCTGGAACCGCTGGCTTCAGGTCGTAGCCGCCTTCATCGCCGGCCGGATGGGCCTCGGCGAATCCCATCCGATACCCGCAGCGATCGCTGCAGCACATCAGGGGGCGTATCTCGCGACCCTTCGCACCTGGGACGGGCGACCGGGCGACCCGCACGAGATGCTCGCACGAATGATGAGGACCCTGACGACTCTCGACGTCGCGCTTTCCGGCCTTGTCGCCGACGAGCAGGACATCAGCTAGCAATCACCAGAATCGCGGTTCCTCGGGTTCGGGCACGCGGTCGGCTCCGCCCCAGCGCAACGCCTCACCCGTCGCAGCAGCTGCCGCAGCGTCCGCTCCGCGCAGCGCAATTTCGGCCTCTGCCGAATTAGCGCCGATCGGGTCGACCAGGAGCGTCGTACTGACACCGGAGCGGGTGGACGCAACGGTACACTCCAGCACGCGGCCCGTCCAGGTGACCGCTTCACTGCCGTGCCGGGTGCTTTGCTGGTACCGAATCCTCGTCTCCAGGTCGGTCACCGCGATCACGACCGCAATACCCGTGTCGTCCAGGCGCTCGACCACCTCGACGCGATGCGCTTGCGGGATCGGCGCCGACACCGCAATCACAATCGTCCTGTCCATAGCTACAGCTTATGAACCCCACCCGGCGAAGCAAGTGGCACTTCCGATGTCTCCCCGCTGAACTCCAGACACCTGCCGTTACGCTGGAGACCATGGATGCCGGAGCCGAAAACCTTAATGCGATCGCTGCCTGGGCAGTCTCCCTTATGGAGACGCTCGGTGGAGTCGGCGCTGGCGTCGCCATCGCCGCCGAGAACCTGTTCCCGCCGCTTCCGAGTGAGATCATCCTGCCCCTGGCCGGATTCGCCGCCGCGCAGGGAACGCTCGGACTGATCGAAGTGTTGATCTGGACGACGATCGGATCCGTGGTCGGGGCGCTGGCTCTGTACGGCATCGGCGCGTGGCTCGGCCGGCGACGGATGTACGCGATCGCACAGCGGATGCCGTTGATCAAGGTCGAGGACGTCGAACGCACGGAGGCGTGGTTCGACCGGCACGGTTCGAAGGCGGTGTTCTTCGGGCGGATGATCCCGATCTTCCGCAGCCTGATCTCCATTCCGGCGGGCATCGAACGGATGCCGCTGCTGCGGTTCACTCTTCTCACCACTGCCGGCAGCGCCATCTGGAACACGATCTTCGTCCTCGCCGGTTTCTACCTGGGCGCGAACTGGCACGTCGTCGAGGAATACGCCGGTGTTTTCCAGAAGATCGTCATCGCCGTCGTCGTCATCGCCGTCGTGACGTGGATCATCATTCGTATCCGGCAGGTGCGACGGAAGCGTCTCGCCGTCGATTGACCGCGGCGTCGACGCACGCCCAACGGTCGAGTCCTGCTCCTGATCTGTTCTGCACCCGGCGCCCGCGAGCGCGCGTGAAAGTGTCAGGATGGATGCATGGCGGAGGTGAACGACCGGACGGACCTCATCGTGATGCGCCGTGTGCGCGATCGGATCGATCGAGAGTTCGCGCACCCTCTCAATATCGAGGATCTCGCCCGCGGCGCACACATGTCCGCGGGCCATCTCAGCCGGGAGTTCCGCCGGATCTATGGCGAGCCGCCCTATTCGTATCTCATGACCAGGCGGATCGAGCGGGCGATGACGCTGCTGCGTCGCGGCGACCTGAGCGTGACTGAGATCTGCTTCGCCGTCGGGTTCTCATCGTTGGGGACCTTCAGCTCCCGGTTCTCCGAGCTCGTCGGTGTGTCGCCCAGCGTGTATCGCGACGACCCGTCCCGCTCCGTCGAGGGCATCCCGCCATGTCTTGCGCGTCAGGTGACCAGACCGGTCAGAAATCGAGAAGCGCATCTCCGGACATCCACCTAGCGTTGTCGCTATGAACATCGACATCCACAACGCGTTCCTGCCCCACACCGACGCCGACGCGGCGCTCGGTTTCTACCGCGACCTGCTCGGGTTCGAGGTCCGTAAGGACGTCGGATACAAGGACATGCGCTGGATCACGGTCGGTCCCGTCGGCAGCGCGACCTCGATCGTGCTGCATCCGCCGGCCGTCGACCCCGGCATCACCGACGACGAGCGCGAGACGATCATGAATCTTATTGCGAAGGGCGTCTACACCGCCCTCACCCTCGCGACGGACGATCTCGACGGGTTCTTCGAGCGGATGGAGGCCGGTGGCGCCGACGTCGTCCAGGAGCCCACCGATCAGGACTACGGCGTGCGCGACTGCGCGTTCCGCGATCCATCCGGCAACCTCATCCGCGTCAACCAACTCTGACCGGATCGACTTCCGCCATACGATGGCCGGGTGGAGACATTTCGCGGGATGAAGACGCTCGGTGTCCTCGGCGCAGGTCGCCTCGGCACTGTGCTCGCCCGGTTCGCCGTTTCCGCAGGGTTGCGCGTCCTTGTCGCGCGGTCAGGCGATCCAGCGCCGATCGCACACCGCATGCGGTCGATAGGTGCGACAGCCATGTCTACAGCGGCTGTCATCGAAGAGTCAGATGCTGTGGTTCTCGCACTTCCGCTCGGAAGCCTCCAGACGCTGACCGCCGATGCGCTGTGCGGCAAGCTGGTCATCGACGCCATGAACTACTGGTGGGCATCGGACGGCATTCGCGACGATCTGAGCGATCCGCGCACTTCGACCAGCGAGCTGGTGCAGGCCCATCTCGGTGGCGCTCGCGTCGTGAAGGCGCTGAGTCACATGGGGTATCAGGACCTCGAGGACGAAGCGCGACCGACGGGTGCACCGGGGCGCAAGGCGATCGCGATCGCCGGGGATGATTCCCACGACATCGAAGTCGTTTCGCAACTGGTGGATGCACTGGGCTTTGACCCTGTGCACGCCGGACCGCTCTCGGCGGGAATCATGCTGGAGCCCGGTGCCGAGGCGTTCGGAGCTGACGTCGATGCCGGTCAGCTGCGCGACATGCTCGCCGGGTTCTGGGAGTCGCAGCGCGGGATCATCGTCCGCCGGGCTCGCGCTCACAGCCAACGATGACGGCCGCCGGTGACGGCGATGGCCGCTCGAATGGTCAGCGGGCGCGTTGGACCGGTGGCATGTTGATCCCGAGTACACGCGCCCGCCCCGGCCAGTCCGACTCCCCGCGATAGGGGAAATCGAGTTCCAGCAACGCCGAATTATCGAGCGCTGGAAAGATGTCGCGGTACCAGTCGGGGTCCAAACCGATGAGCTCGCAGAGCATCAGACGCATCAGCGTCGCGTGGCCAACGATGAGTACCCGGCCGTCGGGAAACTCGGATGCCAGTTCGTCGAACACGGGCATGGCACGCGCAATACCGTCGATGCCGGCTTCACCACCCGGAAGCGGATGCTGTGCCGGCCGCCGTCCGAAACCTGCCCAGTCGACGGGGAAAGCGGCCGCCAACTCCGCTGGTGTCAGTCCCTCCCCCTGTCCGAAGTCGATCTCGACAAGACGCGGGTCGATTCGGAGGGGCAGCTCGGCGGCGTCGGCAGCGGGTTCAGCGGTCAGTCGTGCCCGGCTCAGCGGCGACGACACAATCGCCGAGAGCGCGGCGGTCCCTGCCCATTCGGCGAGCGCGGCGGCCTGGTGAACAGCCCCCGGAACGAGAGCGACATCGGACGAACCCGCGTACCGATGTTCGGCGTGCCAGACGGTCTCACCGTGTCTGGCGAAGTACAGCGTTGTCATACATCCTCCACTCGTTGCCTCCACTCTGGCGCACGTTCGCCGCCGCGCTGGCAACCAGCGGCGTTTCGCCACCGTGGCCGCGTCACCATTGACGCCCGCAGAGGGTGATGCCATGGTGAGTTTTGAAGGAGCAGCCATGCGCGAATACGCTTTTGCCAGCATCCCGATCCTCCGACGGCGCAGTGGGACCGTGCTGAGAACGGACTATCGTGACGTGATCCGTGACCATGCCGCAACCGGTTGGGAGTTCGTTCAGGCGATCAGCTTCGAATCAGACGCACAGCCGCGCCTAGACCTGGTGTTCACACGAGAGGTAAGAGAATGAAGCATCCACTTCGCCTGTTGCAGGCCTTCACCCTTTTCTCAGCCGGACTCTTCGGGCTGTTCGTGTTCATGGGCAATCTCATGGACTACGACTCCAACTACCAGTTCGTCAAGCACGTGCTCTCGATGGACACCACGTTCGACGGCAATGCGCTGATGTGGCGTGCCATCACCGCACCGTGGGTGTGGACTGTCGGCTATCTCGGCATCATCGTTGTTGAGGGGGTCTTCGCCGCACTCGGACTCATCGGTGGTGTCAAACTTTTCCTTCTGCGCGACGCCGATATCGCCCGCTATGACAAAGCCCGCGTGTGGGGATACGCCGCCTACGCCCTGGGCTTCGCGATCTGGTTCATCGGCTTCATCGTCATCGGCTCCGAGTGGTTCGCGATGTGGCAGTCGAGCTCATGGAACGGCAAGGACACAGCTATGCCGCTCGCTATCCTCTGGGCCGGGTTCGCGGTACTCCTCGCGCAGAACGAGCCCGTGACCGTTGATCAGGGACGGATGTAGACCGGCGTACCGACCGGAACCTGCGCGAGTGCATCGATCGCTGCCGGGTCGAGGCGGATGCATCCGTTCGAAATCGCGCCGGCTCGAGCGTCGTGATAATGGAAGGCGGTAACGGCAACATCGCCTCCGGCGAACCCGTCGAGGGTTGGTGACTGCACAGCCAGGTACACGATCGGATGCCCGCGCGTGTATCCGAACTCCGGAACGACAGCCGTCTTCATCACGAAGCTGCGTCCGATGGGCGTGGGCGTCGCTTCTGTTCCCCACGCGAAATCGGTAGCGATGCGCTCTGGCACGCCATCTCGAACGATGTCGACCGTGCGCTCGGACAGGCTCACCTCGACACTGACCGCGGACTCGGTGATCACGACGTCCGCGACGCGCAGCCATCCGGTGATCTGGGCGGGGTTGCCCTGCGACGGAATCGCCTGACGCCCGGAGAGTAAAACTCGCACCCAGTGCTCCTGCCGTTCGATCACGGGGACCGTCGTGCCGCCGTGCACGAACTCGATGGGCAGGTATGCCACCGGCTCCGCGGTGGGATCAGCCCACACCGGCGCTCCCTCACCCTGCGCTGTGGCGTGCTGGCCGGAGGTAGGCGCATCAGGAGCGTCGTCGACGGGGAGCGCCGCGTTGACGGCGTACACATTCGCTTCTGGCAACACGGCCACGTCGTACACGGATGTGTTCGCGGGGAACCCGGTCGGTGTCTCAGAGGGGGTGGGAGTCGGCGTCTGCGTCGGTATCGCTGTCGCGGCCTGTTCGGGCGGGGAGGCCTCTGTCTGTCGTGACCCGATGATCCACAGGAGCGTGAGCACCAGAGCAACAGCCAGCGCCGCCACGAGGGCGATCATCCAGCCCGTTCTCTTCTGCACTCTGACCCCACCTAGCAACACATAAACATCCGGCGCCAATCGTAGCAACGGCATTAACGTTTCGTTTCCGAATCATTGGCTCGTCGTTCATGCTGCCGCCGTACGGTCGCGTTTATAAGAGTCGACGCGGTCTGTGGGGAGCATCATCAACGGATACCGGCAGGCGCGTGGGATCGGCATTGTTATCTTCCTGGGCGTCATCGTGTTGCAGTTCATCGTTCCGCTCTTTTCGGACGGTCCGTACCTGGAGTCACTCGACCCGTTGGGCATTCTCATCTCAACCGGCGTCGGCCTCATCTGCCTTGTCGCCATCTGGTTCTCTTTCCGTCCTCCCGCGCATGAGCGCCGCGAGTTTCAGGATGCTCCCCTCGGTGTCGGCATGCTCGTCTCGGCTCGAGCGACTGGAACCTCCTTCAACGATCAACCGGAGATCGAGCTGGTCCTTGACGTCGATACCCCGGATGGGCGAAGCATCCGCGGCACAGCGCACACGATCGTCAATCAGGGTGAGCTCGCGCAGCTCACCCCCGGATCGACGTTTCCGGTGCGGTATCGAGAGGATGGCCGGTTCGCGGTCGCTCCGGATGCTGAAACCGCGGACCTACAGAACTCTCTCTACGCTTCTCAGATCGCCCGCGGCATGCTCACCGAGCAGCAGGTCGACGTCGCCACCCGCGGCACAGACGCCACGGCCGTGATCATGGCGATGCAGCCTACCGGCGAGATCGCGCATGGCCAGGCGGTGCTGCATCTCGACCTGCGCGTGAACAGGCCCGATGGCAGCAGTTTCGATGCCAAGCGAGACATGCCCGCTGCACCCGCAGCACTCGAGGACCTGCAGCCGGGCCGCATCGTGCAGGTGCGATACCTGCCAAGCGACGAGACGTACGTCGCGATCAGTACACGGGTCGGTTGATCGTGGCTCGGCTCCGCAAACGTCTTCCCAAGGATTTCGAGCAGATTGTCGCATCCGGCGATCTGGAGGAGATGCAGGCGGTCTTCAGTGTCTGCGATATCAACGCGCGCAGCGCCGGGAAGGCTCCAGGGTTATCCACCTACGGCATTCCTGAGGCGCTGATCCGGTGGATGGTCGCATCCGGTGCTGATATCGAGGCGCCCGATGATGATGGTGAGACGCCGTTGCACCATCATGCCGGCGCCTGGAACGGCCACCCCGCCGTGCTGATCGAGCTTGGTGCGAATATCGAGGCTCGCGACCGGCGCGGGCAGACGCCGCTTTTCGGCGCCAGCCTCCATGTCGACAACACTCGGACACTGCTGGCAACTGGCGCCGACGTCCATGCCACGAACGATGAGGGCCACACCGCACTCGAGGACAGAATGCTGGATGCTGACACCGGCGATCTGGACCGCATCGCAGCGACTTCGCGGCTGCTCGTTGATACGGGCGCGACTGTGACGGATGCCGGTCGGGCTGCTGTGGTTCGCCTGGGCGAGAAGTTCGAAGCCATCCGCGAGGTCTACAATCCGGACTCAGTGGAGCGGGCTGCACAGGACATGGCAGCGCTCTATGAGCTTTTCGACGCAGAGCCTGCGCCGGCTGTGCATCGTCATGATGGGGTCTCCCCCGTCGAACTACACAGCACCGACTGGCGTGATCAGTACGACGAACTCTGGGCGAGCCTCGTGCCGGCCATGGGCCCGGCACCCACGGTTCAGGGTGAGACAGTGCGCATCGCCACGCGAGTACTCAACGAGATCGAAGACAACGGCTCGGTCAACTGGGACGATGATTTCCGGGCGATGCTCGACTCGCTTCCCGCACATCTCTCATCCGGGACGCCACTCGCCCCCGACCGTCTCGCTGAGCTTGATCAGTTGGTGCGCACACTACGGCGTGGCAGGTCCAGCGGCACCGAGACGCTCGAACTCGTACGGTTGGTCGTGGTCTGGGTGTCACACAATCTTGAGCCGATGCCCCTTGTCGAACCGCCGTACCGGCGGTGACCCCGACTAACGGTTGTTGACGTTGCTCAGTCCGTGAAGCGCTTGGGTAATGCACTCTGCGGGATCACGGGGATCTTCCTGCAGCCCCCACCAGTGGAGCGCCTCTATGACTGCCGTATGGATCGCTGCCCCTGCGGTGACAGGGATCAACGCCTGGGCTGGTTCGCCTCTGCGTGTGGCGACGAAGTGAATCACAGTGTGGCGCCAGCCCTCGAAAGTGCTTGATCTGTTGGTGCGCAGTTCCGGCGAGAGGGCAATGAGGCGCAGTCGTGCACGCATCGTCGTGAGGTCCTCGACGTTGCGGGCGAAGACGTTGGTAATCGCGTGAGCAACTGCGTCGACGATCGGGCTGCTCTCGGCCGCGGCATCCAACTCGGCTGTGAGCGCATCAACGGAAACTTCGATTCCGCCCCAGACGATGTCGGCTTTCGTCGGGAAATATCGATGCAGGGTTCGCACGCTCATGCCTACCGTCTCAGCGAGAGAACCCATCGATACGTTCTCGTAGCCGCGGAGCGCGATGAGGTCAAGAAGCTGACCGCGCAAAACCTCCGGCTCGGCTTTCGGCGGACGGCCTATCCGAGTCCCGTGTTGCTCCATGCCTTCACAGTACCCAGTTGTCGACAAAGACCTTATGGCATACTCTGTCATAACGTGTTTTGCGAGCTTGCCATGGAGGCAGTGATGTCCTTTCCTTTTCCTGATGTTTCTGCACAACCGATCGCGAATCTGATCGCGTTGAACGGACGGGCGGCACTCGTTACCGGCGGCGCCCAGGGTCTGGGCCGGGCCATCGCAGAGCGACTTGCCGAAGCCGGCGCCAACATCGCACTCGCCGATCTCAACGTTGAGCTCGCGAACGAAGCAGCCGGTGCAATCAGCACACGGTATGGCGTGAAAGCAGTCGGCGTGCAGATGGACGTGACCGACGAGAAGTCAGTGTCGGAGGCTGCAGCCGACGCTGCCGCCGCCATTGGGGCCCCGACGATCTGGGTCAACAACGCCGGCCTCTTCCCGAGTATCCCGGTGGCTCACATGTCTGTTGAGGCTTGGGATCAGGTCTACGCAGTAAACACTCGCGGGGCCTTCCTCGGGGCGCGTGAAGCAGTGAATCAGATGACCGGCAACGGTGGAGTCATCGTGAATATTGTTTCTACGGCTGGCTTCCAAGCGCCAGCAGCGGGCCTGTCTGCATATGTGAGCTCGAAGCATGCGGTGCGCGGGATGACGAAGGCCATGGCCCTCGAGTTCGCACCGTTGGGTATCCGCGTGCTCGGCGTTGCGCCGAGCTACGTCCCCACTGAGGGCAATATTGCGATGGCGACCGCCATGATGGCAGAGGCCGCGGCTGCTGGCATCGAGATTCCTCCCATGGACGTCATGAACCAGAGCTTGATCGGACGCACGGGTACCCCTGACGACATCGCCCGTGTCGTACTGTTCGCGGCGAGTGACCTGTCCATGATCATGACCGGCAGTGTTCTGCTTGCCGACGCTGGAGAGACGATCTGACATGGCGACGTCCTCTGAGATGGAAGAACGCTACGACGTCATCGTCGTTGGATTCGGCCTCGCTGGCGCGGCAGCTGCCATCGAAGCGGCAGATCGCGGCGCCCGAGTGCTCGTGCTCGACAGCTCCTACGGTGGTGGCGCCAGCGCGTTGTCCGGCGGAGTCGTATACGCGGGTGGCGGGACTCGCTACCAGGCCGAAGCTGGCTATGCGGATACTCCAGAAAACCTTTACCGCTATCTCAAGCAGGAGGTAGGCGATGCGGTAGACGATGCAACGCTGCGTAATTTCTGTGATGAGAGCCCAGGGATGATTCCCTGGCTCGAGCAGCAGGGCGTGTCGTTCGCCAGCTCGGTAGCACCGTATAAGACGTCGTACCCGACCGACGAGCACTATCTCTATTTCTCAGGAAACGAGAAAGCTCATCCCTACCAGTTGACCGCCACGCCGGCGCCGCGCGGGCACCGGGCGAAAGCCAAAGGGCTCTCCTCGGGAAAGGTGCTCTGGACGCATCTCGCCGAATCCGCGTTGCGCAAAGGCGTAACTTTCATCCCCATCGCTAAGGTCACCGACCTCATTGTCGATGAGGGCATCGTCACAGGCGTCAAGTACCGCGTGTTGGAACAGTCACACCCGACCGCCGCGCGTCACCGAAAGATGACGAAGCGCACCGCGAAAATTGGCAACTGGATGCCCGACCTCGTGAAGGGCACGACCGACAAGATCGCGCGAATCTGGCGAGACGGCTCGGTGGAGCGTGAGGCGCGTGCGGCGGCAGTCATCCTGTCCGCTGGCGGCTTCATCTACAACAAAGAGTGGGTCAAGGAACACGCGCCCGGATTCACCAAGATCTCCCCGCTTGGCACTCCTGAAGATGACGGCAGTGGCATCCAGCTTGGAATGGATGCTGGCGGTGCGACCGCCAAGATGGGAAACGTCACTGCGTGGCGCTTCCTGTCACCGCCGAGCGCTTTCATCGAAGGTGTGACCGTTGGCGTCAACGGTAAGCGCATCGCGAATGAAGATCTGTACGGAGCCACTCACGGCAATGTGCTTATGCGCGAGTTCGGTGGAAAGGGGTGGGCCGTTTATGACGCCGACAACTGGAAGAAGGCGCGTCGCCAGTATTGGACGCAGACTCAGATCTTCCACAAGCTCACGGCGACCTACACTTTCACGATCGGTCACAAGCGCGCTCGCACGCTCGAGTCGCTCGCGATGAAGATGGGCGTTGATCCGGCTCGTATGGCGCAAACCATCTCCGCGTATAACGCCGGTATTGTCTCAGGTACCGGCGACCCGGCTCACAAGCAAGCAGACGTCTGCCATCCGGTCGCAAAGGCGCCCTTCTATGCAGTAAATATCTCCGATGACGCCTCCCCGTTCTCGCCCATCCCCGGACTGACACTCGGCGGATTGATCGTCGATGGAGACTCCGGGCTTGTGAAGCGTGAAGACGAGTCGATGGTTCACGGGCTATACGCTGCTGGTAGAAATGCCGTCGGCGTCTGTTCCAATAGCTACATCAGCGGATTCTCGCTGGCGGATTGCATCTTCAGCGCACGTCGAGCCGCCGCTCACGCCACAACTCACCTTCCAGATACAGAAAAGAAGCTCACCGCATGAATCTCTCCGGAAAAGTTTTCGTTGTCACCGGTGCTGGAAACGGCATCGGACGATTCACAACGCGGTTGCTCCTCGAGAATGGGGCGCGTGTCGCAGGAGTCGACCTGAATGGGGAGGGCCTCGCAACAACTGCCGCTCTCGCAGGGGCTGGCGAGCGCTTCAGCAGCCATATCGTCAACATTGCTGACCGTGAGCAGGTGATGTCTTTGCCAGCTGCAGTGATCGGCGCACACGGAAACGTCGATGGTCTCGTGAACATCGCAGGAGTAATCCAGAAGTTCGTCAAGATCATCGACCTCCCGTTCGAGGAGATCGAGAAGGTGATGAACGTCAATTTCTGGGGCACCATGAACATGATCAAGGCGTTCCTGCCCGCACTGATCGAACGCCCTGAGGCGAGCATTGTGAACGTGGCAAGCATGGGCGCCTATGCTCCTGTGCCTGGTCAGGCTGTGTACGGCGCTTCGAAAGCGGCGGTTCAGCTGCTGACCGAAGGGTTGTATGCAGAGCTTCTGAATACCAACGTGGCGGTCACATCTGTGTTCCCCGGCGCCATTGCGACCGACATCGCGTCGAACTCCGGCGTCACGCTCGGTGACGATGCTTCAGCCGATTCGCCTGCGTTCAAAATGACGTCCCCGGAGGCTGCCGGTCAAGCCATCGTCAAAGCCATCCGTAAGGGTTCTTTCCGCGTAACGATCGGGGCTGACGCATCAGCGATGGACAAGCTGGCACGCTTGAGCCCGAAGTTGGCGGCTCGCACGATCGCGAAACAAATGGGTAGCCTGCTGAACTGAGCGACGTCGCAGTTGGTGCGGGCATTGCGGCGGGGCAGGCTCGCCAGCACAAGCGTGCGAAGTCGGCGACGCGGATAGCACATACATACACCAGTCAGGCACGATCTGTGCCAATTGTGTCTGAAATGGAATAGCTGGTTGGGCAGGTGTGTTGTACTTCATGGCGCTCGACGTGACGTTCGCGCCTGGGGTCCCCCGCCTTCGGCGCTTCGGCGCCTGGAGCTTCCGACGCGTCACGAAAGAGGTATTTATGCCAGCACTCGCACTCGCCCCTGAGCAACCGTATCCGCGGTCTGGTCTGCTTGATCGCGACGACGTCATCATTGACGGGGGTGTGCTGCACATCGTTCATGACTCAGTAACACCGCAACAGGCGCGTATCGATGACCTGCTTTTAGTTGCGGCCGCGTTGGAAGATGCCAGCGTCGAGGTCACCCTGATCCGAAGCGACCACTCCGTCCCCACACTCGTAGTCGACGTCAACGCACATGCTGCAGCCATCGCCGCACTGGCGGCCGTGTGCGACGGCGAACCCCTGTACACCAAAGCGAAGCAGCAGCCGCCCGTGCTCGCGACCGAAATATCCGCCCCGCCCACTGGGCAGGCTACTGGACCGCTGGTCGTGCGTGTGTATCGCCCACGCATCACGACGAATCATTCGCTGCGCTACGGCGCGTCCCTCGGGGTCCGCCTGGAGTTCTGGCGCCTACGGGACGATCTCGTCGAGGCACCGAGCGACAATGCGCTCACACGCCGCGTCATCTCTCGCGAGGATCTCGCCTTCGCCACCGTCGAACGATACGGTCGCCGCTGGCGCACGATCGCGGGTATGTTCGATCCGCAACCGCATGAGTTCATCGGCGACATCGACATGGTTTTCTCATGGGTCGATGGATCCATGAGTGAGTTCCAGCAGCAACGGGCGGCACGCATGGCCGAGTACGTCGTCGGTGAGGGTGATGACGGTCCCGCCCGGTACCGTCACGTCGACGAGCTGCGCTACGCGCTGCGGAGCGTTCACATGTATGCGCCCTGGGTGCGACGGATCTTCATCGCGACAGACTCCCCCGCCCCCGCCTGGCTGATCGATCACCCCAAGGTGACGCTTGTGCGCAGCGAGGAGTTCTTCGCCGATCCCTCAGTGCTGCCCACTCACAACTCACACGCCGTCGAGGCGCAGTTGCACCGGATCCCGGGCATCGCCGAGCACTTCCTCTATGCGAACGATGACATGTTCTTCGGCCGATTGGTCTCCCCGGAGCTGTTCTTCACGTCGGCCGGGGTAACGAAGTTCGTCGAGTCCGAGGTGCGCATCGGCACCGGAATCCCCGCGCCGCATCGCAGCGGCCACGATAACGGCCTTCGAGTGAACCGGGATCTCTTGAGAACCCGATTCGGTCGCACGATCACGCGCGACCTCTCACACTGCGCCACCCCGCTGCGCAAAAGCATCATGGCCGAGCTCGAACGTGAGTTTCCCGAGGACTTCGAGCGCACCGCGGCATCTCGATTCCGCTCCGCCGCCGATATCTCAGTGACCAACAGTCTGTTCCATTACTACGCGCTGATGACCGGACGGGCAGTCGCCACCAGGGAGCCCCGAGTGCGATACGTGCACACGACGCTCGCGACCGCACTTCGGCGCATGGAGCGGCTCGCTGAAAGAACCGACGTTGATATGTTCTGCCTCAACGACGGCGGCGAGACAGAACTCCCCGAAGAAATCAGAATCCGAACTATCCGCGCGACACTGGATCAGATGTTCCCGGTGCTGCCGCCCTGGGAGCGGGCCGACGTCAGTGCTGCCGAGCGATCGGCTCGGTCGGAGCATCCGCAGATGGCTCGCTGAACGGGCCGTTACCCGCATCAGTGGGGCCGAGATCCGAGCCGTCTGGGTCGAGGTCTGCACTATTCGGGCGGATGTTCGCGGCGGAGAGCCTCCGGCGGACCTCCGCCGCGTCGATGTATTCCAGTGTGCGCGGCACGTCGATCGGCACTACCGAGTGCACAACCATGTCATCAAACACATGCACGAGGTTGAAGGTCTGTGCGCCGTCCTGCGGACGCATGCCACCGGTCGGCACCGTAAGGTCTTGCGCGTAGCACGTCGACGATGCGACCGAAACGGGAATGCCCGCGAACGTCGCGAAGGTCGAGTAATGCAGATGACCGGCGATGATCGCCCTCACGTCGGTGCCGCGCAGCACCTCGGCGAGCCGTGACTGATCGCGCAGCTCGACGCTCACCGCCAACGGCAACACGCTGGGGACGGGAGGGTGATGCATCGCGAGGATCGACCCCAGCGGCGCCGGTGTTGCCAGTTCATCGCGAAGCCACTGCAATTGCTCATCGCTCAGCTCGCCATGGTGCGCGCCCGGAACGGTCGAGTCGAGCGTGATCACGCGCAGCCCGTTGAGTTCGTCGACCCGGTCTACCGGCCGCAGGTCGGCTGCTTCATCCAGCAGTCCTTCGCGAAACGCCCCACGTTCATCATGATTGCCCATGACCCACAGCACGCGCGCACCCAATCGCTCGGCAAACGGCTCGACAAGGCCACGCAGGGCAGCGTAAGCGGCGGGCTCACCCAGGTCGGCGAGGTCACCGGTGAAGACGATCGCGTCGGGAGTGATACCGGATGCTTCAAAGACGGTAAGCGCACGGGCCAGCCGTTCGGTGCCATCCACCAGATCGAACAGGCGCGCACCCTCCGCGGTCAAGTGGGTGTCACTCAGGTGCAGAAGGGTCTGCTCAGGTAAGGGATACTCAGAGCTGCGCATCGTTTCGGCTCCTCGCCTTGGCCGCGGTTTCCCGGAATGCTACCGGTGAGAGATGACGACGAACCGGCGACACGGTGAACAGCGCGCGAAACAGCTCAGATACGAGGCGCCCGGCGCGGAGGCGGCGGGGGCACAGCCTTGGCTAGATGGACCCGATCCAGAGAGATGGTGACGAGACCACGACGCGTCTCGAGGACACATTCGTCGTTATCGCGCTCGCGTAGGTAGCCGACCGCGTCGGTGAAGCCCCCATCGATGCGTGTGCGTACCGTCATCCGAGTGCCAATCGGGGCGGCCCGGATGAACTCGACGGGGTCTGACATGCCCTCACTCTACGGTCGTGCGGGCAGAGTCTCGCTTCAGGTCGGCGCTGCGTTCAGTGAACCGACCCGGGTTCTGTGCCGCTGTTATGCGGGGAGCGGCTCTCGGGTGCATTCATCGTCTGCGCCTTTGCTTGACCTTCCTCCGTGCAAGCCATCTTGCTCTCGTTTGAGCCCGAGTGGTTAGTCAGTTCGAAGAAGTACCCCGAGATGCTCTTTCGAACGCACGTCAAACCGCCGGACCGGGACTTCCTCGATGTCTCCCTCGGCGGGCGCGCGCGGTTGACGATGAAGAGGGTGACGATGTGTGTTTTTCACTTTGTGGGTGCGGATGTGTGTTTTGTCAACGTCATCGTTACAGCGTTCGCCATCTCGGGCACGTGGGTCTTCCTGCCCGGCGACGGAGACGACGACCATTCTCGACCGGGCCAGATCCTGGAGCGGCCGGCGGTCGACGATGTTGAGCCTGATTCGGCCCTGATCCACGTGCGAGACCATGTCTGCCAGGTGGGAACCATCGGGTCTCACCCGCACATTCGCCGTCCCGAAGCACAGCGCCCGTCGCCCAATACTCCTCGAGCGGGATCATTGCGTCCGCTGCCTTCTGCAACGCAACGCCCCGTTGAGCCCATCCGACACGGCCCCTTACCGAGCGGCGTCGAATCGCCTCTGATACTCGGCAACCTTGTCGCGGTGGCTCTCGGACCATAACTTGAGCTGTCGCACGCTCTGATGCAGGGACAGTCCTAAGTCGGTCAGCTCATAGGTGACCGTCACTGGGACTGTCGCGGTAGCCGTGCGATTGACGAGGCCGTCACGCTCTAGTGATTTCAGCGTCTGCGACAGCATCTTGGGGCTGACCCCAGCGAGGGTGCGGCCCAGCTCAGAATATCGCATCGAACGAGGTTCGCCGTCGCAATCGGGACCGCTCCCCAACGCGGATAAGACTAAGGTCACCCACTTGCTCGAGATCTGCCCCAGCAGCTGATGGCTAGGGCAGGCTGCAAGAAAAGCGTTGTAGTGCACCTTCGCGTCGGCCTTCTTCTCGGCTGCGGTCATCGTCGCCATGAAGCTCCCTTTGGGTATCAACGCACTATTCGGTAACTACTACCGTTGATATAGCAGTTCATCCAGGATGGGACATGACCTGCTGTTCCACAAGCCCTAGAAAGGCACCCAATGAGCACCCCCACCCTCACCTTGCCCGGCGGCACCTGGTCCCTCGGAGACACAACCGTCTCCCGATTCGGCTATGGAGCTATGCAACTCGCCGGCCCGTGGGTCGTCGGGCCCCCGAAAGACCACGACGCGGCCCTAGCCGTCCTCCGCGACGCAGTCGCCAGCGGAATCACCCACATCGACACCGCCGAAACTTACGGGCCACGCGTCGTCAACGAACTCATCCGCGAAGCACTTCATCCGTATGCAGAAAGCCTGATCATCGCCACCAAGGCAGGTGGACGCCGGGATGCCCAGGGCGGATGGCCGTCTGCCCGGAAGCCCGATGAACTCCGCGCCCAAATCGACGACAACCTCGAGACTCTCGCCGTCGACTCCCTTGACCTTGTGCACCTGCGACTCGGGGATGCCAACGGCCCCGTGCCTGAAGACCTTACGGAAGCGTTCGAGACCCTCGTTGATTTGCAGCGGCAAGGCGTTATTCGCCACCTCGGCGTCAGTAATGCAACCGTCGATCAAGTCGCCCAAGCGCAGTCGATTGCACCGATCGTGTCGGTGCAGAACATGTACAACCTGGCCAACAGGCTGGACGATAACCTCATCGACCGGCTCGCGACCGAAGGGATCGCATACATCCCATTCTTCCCTCTAGGCGGCTTTAGCCCGCTTCAGTCAACGGCGCTCTCCGCCGTCGCCACACGCCTTGGCTCTTCCCCGATGTCGATCGCTCTAGCGTGGCTCTTGCAGCGGTCGCCAAATATTCTCCTCATCCCCGGCACGGCCTCGAGGCAACACCTGCGCGAGAACATCGCCGGCGCAGCCCTCGAGCTTTCAGACGAGGACCTGCGAGAACTCGAGGCCATCGACGCGTAAGACGAGACGCGCAAGACGAGACGCAAGCGGCACCCATTCGCCGCACCCCAGCGAAGCATTAGTGACGTCATAAGCCGAGGCGGAAGCGTAGTTACGGTCGTTAAAGAGTGACCGCGATCGCTGTGACAATTCTCGTCACGCCGAACTCCCACGCATGGTCGACATTTCCCCTTCCCCGCCAGATCCAGAACACCTTTACTTGCTGCGGCCCCAAATTCAGGCCGAGCAACTGGCGTCCCCGTACCGGGTGACATGATCAGCTGGAAGGCAGCGGGATGCTCGTGGCCGAACGCGCGGAACCTGCTCGCGAGTTGCACCAGATCCGGAGCGGAATTGAGTCGGTTGGCGGGGGAAGGGGCTCGAACACCGACGCGCTGCGCAATGGCCTGCATCGTAAGATGCGCCTAACCCGTCTTGCTCGAGGAGGTCGCGAGCGGCCAGCACAGTTGCGTCAAGAGAGGTATCGTCTGGAGCTATTGACAGCAGCCCTGATGGGTATGCGTCATAGCCATGATGAAATTGGACAGCCCTCTCCACAGCATTGGCAACGACATCGTTGAGGTGTACCTGACCGTTACTCCCGAAGGCGTGACCGTCGTCGATGCCTGCCTCGCCGGCCACTGGCGCGAGCTACTCGCGAACTCGAGTCGGCAAGTCGCACACTCGATGAAGCCGACAACTCGCCAAGGTTCTTCGACATGACATGTTCGACTTCGTCCGCTCGTGGCCGACCGCAACTTGCCAAGGTTGCGTTGCCCCGCAGGCGGGACGTTCAGCGGACGCTCCGAAACGTGGTTCGGCACGATTCGAGCCGCTGTCCGAGTTGCCCGCAAGCGGAACCTTGAGCGGGCAGCGGTCAAGGCCCGATGCGGATGACACGCTTACCTCGGCCGCCACCGGTTTCAACTGCCCGATGCGCGTCGACGATCTTCTCGAGCGGGTAGATCCGCTCGATGACGGGCATGATGCCGCCGGCCTCGACAATGTCGGTGAGATGAGCGATCAGACCACGTGGCGGCTGGCCAAAGAGTGTTCGAATCCGTTTCCGTCCGTAGATCGCGGAAAATGCGATTGCCGCAATGCTCGTGGTGGAGCTGAACGCGATCGTAACCATGCGTCCATGTTCCACAAGGTGACGCCGGTACTGTAAGAGTTCCGAGCCGACCGTGTCGATGATCACGTCGAACGTTCCGAGATCTTCAACCTGCGTTGCCCTTCGGTCGAGCACTATATCTGCCCCGAGATCAAGCACGAACTGTGTATTCCGTTCACTGACGAGAGCAGTGACGTGGGCACCCAGTGAGTGCGCGTACTGCACTGCGGTGCTGCCGACTCCGCCTGCGGCGCCCCTAATCAGTATGCGACTCCCCGCCTTGACCCGGCCCTTGTCTCTCACTGCAGTAATTGCCGTGATTCCCACCGCCGGCAGCGCTGCCGCGTCAACGATGTCGATGTTCGTGGGTATGGCCGCGAGCAGATGTGCGTCGATGGCCATGAACTCGGCCGCTGCGCCGGTTGTTCGGGAAAAGAAGCCGGCCTTGACACCCCAGACTTGGTCGCCTGGCACGAATTCTGTGACGTCAGCCCCGACCAGTTCGATTGTCCCCGCGATGTCTATACCAGTGCCTTGCGGAAAACGGCGTCCTGCGAGCAGTTTCAGCCGCCCGAGCCGCGTCTCGGTGTCGACGTGGTTGACACTGGTGGCTGAGACCCGCACCAATACCTGCGTCGCGGTCGGCCGAGGAGTGACGACCTCAACGGCCTGCAGCTCGTCGGGGCCCCCATACGAGAAAAACTGAACCGCACGCATGATGACTCCTCGCCTAAATGGAACGAGCATTCCAGGTGGAAACGCTATCATCAAGTGGTACGCAGGTTCCAGTTGTGCTCGAGAGAAGGTTTTATGGCCCCGACAACAACAGGCGAGCTTCGAGCGGATGCTCGCGGCAACCGCGATCGAATCATCGCTGTTGCCGCGGAAGCCTTCGCGCAGTTCGGCACCGGCATCTCGATGACCGATATAGCGAGGCGCGCCGGGCTGGGGGTGGCGACCCTCTTCCGGCGCTTTCCCACAAAAGAGTCGCTGGTCGATGTTGTTTTCGCGGCCAGCGTCGAAGAATGGCTGAGGCGCCTCGCCGAGGGCCTCGCCGAGCGGGATAGCTGGGCGGCCCTCTGCCGCCTCATCGCCGATGTCGCTGCTGAGCAGGCAAGACACCCGGCGTGTGCGGACATGATCGTCACATCATTCCTGCACGGCGACGGTTTTGCAGCCGAGAGAAAAGCAGTCGAAGAGGGTTTCGTCGAACTCATTCGTCGAGCGAAGGCTGAGAACCGCGCGGTAGCCGATCTTGAATGGTCCGATGTCACGCTCCTGCTGGAGGCCAACGCTGGCGTCGTCATGGTTGCTGAAGGAGACGCCTCTGTAGCGTCAGATCGGCTTATCAATCGACTACTCGGTGCCTTCGCCGCAGAATATCCCGAGGTTCGCCGTGCTCCGTTCCGGGTCGATCACGGCAAGGTGTGATCGCAACACGGACCCCATGCGGGCGCCAGACAACAGGATGCTTTGCTGACGAAGTGGGCAACGACTTCGTTTCGAATCAGAGTTAGCTCGCTGTAGAAGGGCTTGTCGGTACGCATCTGCGTGAGCTTCGATGTCATCGCGGTGGTTGCTTCGCCGAGCCGAGTCATGTCGAGGAAGTTCTCTAGACGACTGTGCTGCTTGCCAGCTTCAGCCCCCAGCTCCCTTAGGAGGATCCCGATGCCTCGATCAGCCTCGATCAGAGCGAGAGCGAGGTACTTCTCAGCGGTGCTTCAGCCCGAAGTTGGCGGCTCGCACGATCGCGAAACAAATGGGTAGCCTGCTGAACTGAGACAGAGCAAAGGACGTAACCACGGGTCGCCATCAGGCGCGCGTTTTCTTGTCCTTCCCGATCCATCCCATATGGGTGTGTGTGAAGGCGTCCGGGAGCTTCAGCCCATATCCGAGAACGCGGTCGACTCCCACGTGGAATGCCCAGGCGAAGGCGATGATGGCGGACCACAACGACAGGGCGGGCGCGGAGCTGCTGGCTACGAGTGCGACAACAGCCAGAACGGCAGCCCACGCGTAGGTGTGAATAGCGTTGTACCAGGCGGCTCCTGCGGCGGGAGACCGAAGATATCCGAGTTGTGACAGATCGAACACCAAGAACAGTGCCAGTGGCATCCACCACCAGTCTGGGGCTAAGACGATTGTCCCCACGAGCGAGAACACCGCGATCAGGCCACCTTCAATACGCTGGATTACTGCTGGTCCTGTTACGCCGCCGTCTCTCATTTGTGATCTTCTCCTTCTGCTCGGACCGCCTCTGAGGAGGTCCGGCCGGTCCGAGCTGTGATCTCGAGGGCGCGGATGAGCGAGGCTGCGTCAAAGGGACCGGTGTGCCGCACGCCGTTGACGAAGAAGGTGGGCACGGCAGTGATCTCCATTGCCTCGGCATCGAGCGTGTCGTCGCGAACGCGTGCAGTGACCTCCGCCGAGTTGAGGTCGATTTCGAATCGATCAACATCCAGGCCCAGCTCAACGGCACGCCGCAGGATGTCTGCGGGCAGCTGGTTATTCTGATCTGCGAACAGGCTCCGCATGAACTCAGGAAATTTTCCCTGTAGCGCAGCAGCTTCAGACGCCTCCGCTGCGGCGAGCGCGTTGGGATGGTAGCTCGTGAGCGGAGCATGCCGCCAGACATATCGCACCTTATCCCCGAGCTCACGCTGCACTTCCGCAATTGCCCCTGTTGCTTTGAGACAGAATTCGCACTGGAAGTCGCCGTACTCGACAAGCGTGTAGGGAGCGTCATCTGGCCCGAACGTATTATCGCGAGACCCATCAACGGGACGCACGAGCGTGCGGCCAACCTCAGTCATCGGGTGCACGAGATCCGAGATACGAAAGAAGAGGCTGGCGAGTGCAAACGCGATGACGGATGCTGCGAGCACACCCACGCGCGCGATGTTTTGGGTATCCGGGTCAGAGATCGCTAAATCGACGATCAGCAGCGAGATCGTGAATCCAATCCCTGAGAGCAGCCCACCGCCGGCTATGCGATCAAGTGTGAGACCCGGCCCGAGGCTGCCGATGCGGAAGACCTGCATGAGCGCGGTAGCTCCAAAGATTCCGACGAACTTGCCGACGACGAGACCGACGACGATTCCCCACATGATCGGAGATCGGACTGCGGCAGCAAGGACTTCTCCGCTGACGTGCACCCCGGCGTTCGCCAGCGCGAACAGCGGGATGATGGCGTATGCGACAAGCGGTGCATAGGCGGTTTGCAGTCGTTCGTTGATCGAAATCGATTCGCGCAAGCTGTTGGCGGCTACGCGCGCATACTGGGAATTTGGTGATTGGCGGAACGTGCGCGTGAGATCCAGAGCGTGCTCGACATCTCGGCGGTTGGGCCGATAGACGGGAACGAGGAGCGCAATAGTGACGCCTGCGAGTGTCGGATGCACACCAGAAGCGAGGAATGCGAGCCAGATGATGATCGAGAGCAGAGCGTACGTTGGCCCTCGACCGGCCCGAAGATACCGCGCGAAGTAGATTCCTGTGAGTCCGATTGCCGCGATGACGAGGGGAAGCAGCTGCACGTTCTCCGTATAGATGAGAGCGATGATTGCCAGGGCACCGATGTCGTCAACGACGGCAAGAGCGAGAAGGAAGACACGCAGCCGTCCAGGCGCACGCGGGCCGACGAGAACGAGAGCGCCGACGAGAAACGCGGTGTCGGTCGAGATGACAACGCCCCACGCGTCTTCATTGCCGGTCCCTGACGTGATCATGATGTACAGGAGCGCGGGAACCCCGAGGCCCGCGATTGCCGCTACGACGGGAACCATCGCACGCGACCACGTCGTGAGCTCGCCGATGGCAAATTCTCGCCGCACTTCGAGCCCGACCGTGAAGAAGAACACCGCCATGATCGCTTCATTGACGAACCCGTGCAGGGTGAAGTTCAGCTGCAGATCCTCGACGCCGATGACAAGGTGAGTGCCCCACACTTGTTCGTACGAAGCGTACGAAATGTTCGCCCAAGCGATCGCGACGACCGTGGCGATCAACAGTAGGAGTGCACCGAGTCGACTTTGCCCCATAGCTTGGATTCGACTGCCGAAGGAGTGCTGGGAACGAGATTCGGATCGGTCGCGTTCCGGGTCTGGTGACCGCCGAATGATGGTCAGACCGACGTCGGAGCGCACAGATGCGTCCGATGATGATTCGTGTGCATTCATCGTCTGCGCCTTAACTCGCCCTTCTTCCGTGCAAACCATCTTGCTCTCGTTTGAGCCTGCGCGGTTGGTCAGTTCGAAGAAGCACCGCGGTCCAGGTTCGTCCTGGATCACCCTGACGCATACGCAGGATCCGGTCGGGCCAACCCAGCTGGTTCCTTCAGCGCCCAGAGTTGCGCCTTAGCCCTAGTCATTCTGGATCTCGCGGTCGACGCACCACCTAGCGGGACGTCACCCGCAGTCCATCTCATGGGACGCATGGTTTGCATGATTCTGGTCCCCAATTGGTCCCCGCACCGCAGTGCGGGTCACGCCCGCCGAGCTTCTATGCCTACCCCCGCGCATCGCGCCCTCGTACGCTCACTGCCACACGCGAATAATCGCCGGACTCGGCGAGGTTGACGAGGAGCTCAGCAGCATCCGCCCGGGTGAGTCCGGTCGGCCGGTCCAGCTCGCCCGTGCTCACGTGCGGCATGCCGACAGAGGGCGCATTGGCGAGCCTGTTGAGGCGAACGATTGTCCAATCGAGATTGCTGTTGGTGACCACCCCTCCGGCATGCGCAGTATCGGCATACGCGGTTGCGAACACTCGGCGCAGTAGCGCCATCACCAATGCGGGATGGCGGGCGACGATCGGGTAGGCGCTCGTCATGATGAGTCGCCGCGTTCCAGTCGTGGTCATTGCTCTCACCAGGGTCCTGGCCGAATCCCGCACGGCTGTCGGATCGGCGCGGTCGCCACCGGCGAGCACCATGATGACCGCATCGGCATTCGCCACAGCGGTCGACATAGCCGTCAGATCCCTTGCATCACCGCGAACTGTCACGACCAGAGGCGATTGGTCGGGGACGCGTTCGGGGCGTCGGGCCAGCCCGGTGACGTGATGCCCGTGAGCCGTGGCCGCCTTGACGACATGTCCGCCGAGACGGCCCGCAGAACCGATGACGGTGATCCTCATGGCCATGTCCTTTCAGCGTTCGACCGCGAATTCCAGTCGAGATGGTGTTCGTAGATCTCGCGGGAGCTCTTGGTATCGGCGGTGAGCCGCAGCACCGTGGGCAGCAGGGCATCGCGCATCATTCGACCGAGCGGACCGGGTGCCTTGCTGTTGTTGATTCGGGCGGCGGCTTTGACGATCTTCTCGACGCGGGGTCGCCGGATCTTCTCGAATGCGGCGAAGGCCGCGGCCGGAGAATCGTGGCCCCGGAGGGCGGCAGCCAGTACCGCGGCGTCCTCGATCGACAGCGAGGCTCCCTGACCCGAGGTGGGCGATGGTGCGTGAGCAGCGTCGCCCACTACCAGCATCCGGTCGGAGTGCCACCGCGGGAGCGAGGGCAGAGTGTGGATAGCGGTCATCGGAGCGAAATCGTCGGTAGCTGCAATCAGTTCGAGTGCCGGTCCGGCATCATCGCGATAAAGGTCAGCGAAAACGTTCCTCCACTTGTCGGAACTTAGCGCCTCAACTTCACCCCGCGCAGGTTCGCGTCGACGCGGAATGTTGACGAACCACCAGACCTCACCATCCGGTGCAGTGGCATAGCCGAAGAAGGCACGCCTGCCAAAGATCATCTCGTAACTCCCGGGAGCGGCTTTCACAGTGACGCCGCGCGCGTAGCCACCGGTGGTGAGCAGCCCACTGAACTTCGGACGCGGCGCATTTGGGTCAATGATTCGTCGAACGGTGGAGTGAATGCCGTCGGCTCCGATGAGAATATCGGCCTCTTCTTGAGTCCCATCCGAAAATTCTGCGCGAACACCATGACCTGTTTCGTGGGCCGAGATCAGTTGCTTGCCTTGCTGGATTGCGATGCCACGGCTCGTCGCCTCGTCATGCATGGCGCGGTAGAGCGCTTCACGCTGAATCGTCCGGCTGACGGTGCCGTCCGCTAACGTGCCGCCGGTCGGGGTGATGCCGAGGGTCTTGCCGGTGTGGGTACGGAGCCTGATCCCGGGCGTGGCGAACCCGGCCGCTATGGCACGGGTGTCAGCGTCAAGCGCGCGGAGCGCATCGATGCCGTTGGTGGCGAGGGTAAGCATAATTCCACGGCCATCGGCACCTTCTGGTCGCGCCTCGAACACGGTCGAGTGAATACCCGCTTTGTGTAGAGCGATCGCGCTAGCTGGCCCGGCGATACCGCCACCGATGACAAGGGCTGTTCTAGGTTGGGTCATGTCTTCAGTTCCTTTCTAACGAGTGGGGTCGGGTCGACTGTTCCAGAACGGTGCCCAGCCGGTACTGGTGATCTTGCGAATCAAGGTGTCGATGAATTCGGACTCCGCCCGCAGCAGCGCGATGCGGTAGTCGTCTTCCACCAGGAAGATCGGATGGACACCTCCGGCGATGGTTGTCGCCGCCTGCACGGCCAATGCTGATGCTTCTGTTTGGTTCTGCCGCTGTCTTGTTCGAAGTGACTCGACCGCTTCATCGATGGCAAGGATCGCCACGAGCGACAAGGCAGCGGAAAGCGATGGAAACTCGGCTGGCGGGTTCTCAATAAGATCTCGCAACCAGGCGCGGGTCTCGACGCGGCCGGCATCCGTCAACTCGTAGACGGTGTGCTTGGGGAGTTTGCCGGTGCGGCCGGTACCCGCAGCAACGATCATTTCTGCTTCAGCGAGCTGTTTGACCACGCCGTACAGCGCGCCGTAGCTGAGCTTGAACGTCTTAGCTGCGTCATTGTTCTTCAGCTGTCGATACAACTCATAAGCATGCATCGGTTGCTGAGTCAGATACGCGAGAACAGCGAGGCCTAGAACATTCTTACGGGCCGCGCGAGGGAGGTCTTGGCTCATACCGTCGAGACTAATCACGCAAAACTAGTTTTTCAAGACTAGATTATGATCGACCACACCATCGACGAATGGGTGATGAGGTACGGCGCATCCACGATCAAGAACACGATCGCACCGCTGACAAGAGTTCTCGACGAGGCGGTGCGCGACGGGCTCCCACCCATGAGTCCAGACAAGAATCGGCCCAAGCGGAGCCTTAGCCGTGATGACTCCCGAGAATAATCTGCTGAGGGGGCATCGCCCAGAGCGCACGCGAGGTCTCCTCGGCCACGCCTCCTCCGAAACCGCCCGCGAATTCCTACACCAGTCTCAGCCAGGCGCTCATTTAGCCGTGGAACGCGAGAAGGCCTGCAGTCTGAGTGTGTATAGCACCACTCAGACTGCCGGCCTTCTCTTCTATCGGTCACAAACGTACTGACCGAGTACAGCTAAATCGCCGTGGCACCACCGTCGATGACGAGCTCACTGCCGGTGATGTACGTCGACTCATCCGATGCGAGGAAGACGACGAGGTCGGAGATTTCACGCACGTCGGCCATGCGCTTCACGGGGATGGTCTGCGCAAACGCGTCGACGTCTTCCTTCGGAACACTGGCGAGCAGCGGCGTCATGACTGCTCCGGGGTGAACGGAGTTGGCGCGGATGCCCTTGTCGGCGTACTCGATGGCGACAGCCTTGGTGAGGCCGCGGACAGCGAACTTCGCCGCAGCGTAGGCGGCGTTCGTGGCCTGGTAGACGAAGCCCGCGACCGAAGAGATGTTGATGATGGAGCCGCCGCCGTTCTCGAGCATGCCCGGCAGTACAGCCTTGATGCCGTAGAAGACGCCGTGCTGATCGACGGCGACCGTGCGGTCGTAGTCTTCAAGCGACAGTTCTTCGATCTTGGCCATGGGGCCCGCCAGGCCCGCGTTGTTGACGAGCACGTTGACGGGGCCGAACTTGTCGTTCGCCTGCTTGACCACGTCGGCCCAGGCTTCAAAATCTGTGACGTCGTGCTTGATGAACAGTGCATTCTCGCCGATCTCGTTGGCGACCTTTTGGCCAGCCTCGGCGTTGACATCGGTCAGCACGACCCGTGCTCCGTGCTCAGCGAGCACGCGGGCGTGCGACTCGCCCATGCCTGCACCGGCTCCGGTCACGATAGCGACCTTGTTTTCTAGACGACTCATGAAGGTTCCTTTCTTTGCCGCGCCCGCACGCTGGAATCCGTATTTGCGTCGTGCGATACGCGCTCAATGGGCTTTTTAGGCTCAAGGCCGGCGCGGGTGTTTTTATGCTTCCACCCTACCAGATCAATGCATACGCATACATTTCAGCACATGTCGTCACTCTGTGCCCGTGCCGTCATCCAGAACAATACGACGCGCCCAAAAAAAGGGCGCTTTCCGAATTTCACGGCCTCACCGCCCACAAAATCATGACATCGACAGAAAAAGGGGCCGGCACTCTTGGCAACAACGAAACGCCCCCGAGAGTTACAACTGCGCTATGCCTGAGCGCTTGACCAGATTTGACCGGACCTACGTGCGCGACCGAGGTCTCACCCTATGAAGGGATGCCGGCCGAAACGGCCCCACGCCAGAAAGACGGCCAGGACAAGGTAGACCACGTTCCCCGTCATTGATTTCACCTCTCCCCGGCGGAGGTGGACGAAGATCGCGCCGACCATCACTACCGCTAGCCCGATGGCGGCTAGTGGCACCAGAACCGGGGCGATGCTGAGCACGGCGGGAAGGATCAGGCCCGACGCGGCCAGAACCTCGACGACACCGATGGACTTGATGGCGGTTGCGCTGAAGTCTTCGGCCCAGCCCTGGGCTGGTGCAGTGACGAGCTTCGCCTTTGGCAGGACCAGCTTCACGGTGCCGGACGCCAGGAAAACTGCAGCCAGCAGTCCGGCAACGATCCACAAAGCAATATTCAAAATGGTCTCCTCGTATGGTTTATCTGGCAACTTGATTTCGCCAGGTGGTTAATTCGCCTCACCATTCCGACGGAGCACCGGGCCGCGGTGAGCGCTATGCCGGTGCTCGGTTCTGTCGGTTTCGAGGATGAGCTCGATGAAGCGCTGAACGGCTTCTGAGACGGCGGCCATCCGCAACGACGGGAACATGTCGAAGTTGTGGTTCGCGCCGCGCAATTCCGCATACACGACGGGGCTCGTCGACACGTCGCGAAGCTGCTCCGCGTAGGCACGCGCTTCTTCGCGTGGGATCAGCGCGTCGTGCGTGCCGTGCACGATCAGAAAGGGCGGGGCATCCGCATTGATCGCGGTGTGCGGCGAGACCACGTCAGAGCCCATTCCGGCCGCGCCGAAGTATTCGTACAACGCGACGACGCCGCGCACAGGCGCGCCGGTCAGTGCGGCGGTCGTGGCGAGGTTGGCACCTGACGAACCGCCGGCCACGAAGATCGCGCCCGGGTCGCCGCCGTACTCGCTGGCATGGTCGCGGACCCAGTCCAGTGCGTCATGCGCGTCGGCGATCTGGTCCGGATATCGCACGCCGTACATACGGTAGTTCACGCTGATGCAGACCCATCCGCGGGCGGCGAGATAGTACAGCATGGCGTGGGAGAAAATCGACTTGCCGCCCCAACCGAAACCATTCAGGCCGCCGTTGTGGAGGTACACGAGCACGGGGGCCGGGGCCGTACTGGTTCGGTGGCGGGGCACGTACACGTCAAGCAGGTGTCCGATGCGGGCCGGCCCGTAGCGTCGGTTGCGGATGCGTCGTACGTCGGGGCGCCACGACACGATGGGTAGCAACACGATCCGCCACCACGACGAACGACTCCTGGGCACCACCCCACGGGGTCCGTAGACGCTCTCCAGCGCTGCCGAGAGCGTCGTGCGCGACGAACCGGCACGCACCAGGATCCACCCCAGCATCATGGCGACCAGCGCGGTACCAACGACCGTCAACCACCACCAGAATCCCGGCTGCGGATTCAGCACAGTGGCCCACGTGCCGGCCACCAGCCACCACAGCCCGATGAACGGAAGTTCGTTCATCCACCACCCGAATGCGAACGTCACCCGGAACGGCGCACTGCGACGTGGGTGGAAGGGAATTAGTGCAAATACGGCGAACAGGGCAACCGAGAGTGTTGTTGTCAACGCGCTGTTCATGCTCGCTCCTCCGATTTCGTGGTCTGGTCGAGCAGCATGTGGCACCTCCATCGATGATTTACTACTCTTGTAGAGAGGTCCCTACTCTACGCCTGTAGAGTAGGGTGTCAACCTGTCGCGGAGGTCATCGTGCTGAGCAGCAACCGCCGTGAGCAGCTGGCCGACGCCGCCCTGGCGACGATCGCGCGGGAAGGCAGCCGGGGCCTAACGCACCGGGCCGTCGACCGTGCCGCCAGGCTGGCCGAAGGCACCACGTCGTACTACTTCCGGTCTCGAGGCAGCCTGCTCGAGGCTGCCGTGCGCCGACTGGCGCAGCACGACGCCCAGATGCTAATTTCGTTGCCCACCAGCTCACCGGACGAACTCGTCGACGCGTTCGCCCACGCCGTCGCCGACCTCGAACAGCAGCGATGGCTGCATGTCGCGCGGCTCGAACTCACCCTAGAGAGCACGCGGCATCCGGAACTGCGTGTCGTTCTCAGCGAATCCGGCAGCACGATTCATCGCGCGCTCACCGACCGACTGCACGCATCGGGGCTGCCGGATGCGGCGACCCGCGCAGCCGCGCTCCTGGTCACCGTCGACGGGTTGCTGGTCGACAGCCTCGCCGGCACCGACGCTCGAATGCCCGGACCCGACCACGCCCGCAGGCTGCTGCACAAAGCGCTCACGTAACACCAAAAATCAACGCCAGTATGGTCAAGTGCAGGAGGCAGAATGCTCGATCTGAGCTATGCACGGGATCTCGTCGTCACCGGAATCATCTTCGGCATCGCGGCATTCGCATGGGGCGGCTGAGCGGCCCCCGGCAGGATGGGCCTGGCGTGTGGTGCTCGCCGCGATCAGCGTCGGCGGATTGGTGCTCGCTGCCATTGGCATCCCGGTCGCCATCGAAAACTGGAACACTTCCACGGCGATCGATTTCCGTCGTCGTGTTCTGGATCAAGGTCATCGCCATCGTCGTCCTCGCCATCGTGCTTTCCCGCCGCCGCCGCGGCGAGCTCATCGCGCCCGTGGTGCTCATCATCGTCGGTGTGCACGACGCAGCTTCGCGCCGTCTCGGGATTAATCCACGAACCGGAAGGGGACGGATCGCGACGGCGATGGACCAGTACGGCGTCTACGGTGCGGTCAAGGGCTAAGCCTGAATATTAGCCATCGGTTGTTGTCTGTATCGAGCGTATGCGCTCAGATGAATCGCATGCAGTCCGCCGACGTCAGCAACCGGAATCAGAAAGCAATTCAGATCACCATCAATGACAAAGAACTCGTCGATCTCTTCTGGCCCGTACGTTCTGCGGACGTTTCCCGTCGTCGACAGGTAAGCCTTCCACGACCTACCTGAACGCGTACGCGTGGTTTTGACTTGCACGCGCCGAATTCCGCGAGCGTCAGACACAAGCAGGTCGTATCGACTGGACTCGAGTGGCCAGGAGACGTCACAACCTGACATCGTGAACCAAGCTGCCGCTAATAGGGCGCCTGCACGATCAAGATGGTGAATCGCGGGCGTCAGCCCCGCCGCCGAATCAGCCCGCGCAGGCGCCTTGAGATGGGATACTGCGATATTGAGTCTTGCTGCATGTCCCCTCAATACCGCAACTTCCGACTCGTGCATGATCGACAAAGCTTCACCTACTTCAGCCCAGGTGGCCGCCTTGCGGATCGCGCCTCTCAGTTCGTCTTCTGTCCAACGGCGCTGACCACAAAAGTGCTGATAACTCAGGCCGAGCTCATCGGCGCGTGTCCGCACAGAGCAGATTGCGGCAGATGACGTGCTTGCGAGTCCCAGTGCGCGCAGCGTGCCCCGCCAGCTAGTCGAGGCCGTGATCGCGTCGGCCAGCTGTTCGTCGGAATACGTCCGCTCGCGCACCATGGCGTCACTCTACGGTTGGCCCCAGACAAAAGTGAACCGCACAACGCAACGTGACCTGCGGATATTCAAGGACCTGCTCCATCACCAACGAAAAATCGCGGAAACCCTTGAGTTTCCGCGATTCTTTGGTCGGGCTGACAGGATTTGAACCTGCGACCCCCTGACCCCCAGTCAGGTGCGCTACCAAGCTGCGCCACAGCCCGTTGTTCTGCGCTCACGCGCAGGCAACTCCCCTATCTTAGCCGGATTTCAACGCCTTCGCGAACCGGCGTGAGAACGAGCCCTTGCCTGTGTCGGGACCCCGGCGTAGCGTGCCGATATGCCAACAATCACGACCGCTCTTGCCCGTCCCGAGCTCTGGGACGACATCCAGCACGCGTTGAGCGGTGGCGGCGACGGACGAAGTTGCCAGTGCGTTTGGCCCGTGCTGACCAACAAGGAGTGGGAGTCCACCAGCTTCGATGCGCGCACGACGATATTCCAACAGGAGATCGCCTCCGACTCCCCACCCGGCCTCGTCGCCTACGTCGACGACGAAGCCGCAGGATGGATGCGCATCGGTCCGCGTCCCGCCCAACGCCGCCTCGCCCGAACCCGCAACATCATCACCACCACCCGCGAACCGCTCGACGACAATAGCGTCTGGGCGGTCACGTGCTTCGTCGTCCGCAAGGAGCACAGAGGGCAGGGCATCAACGCCGCGCTCCTGAAAGCCGGGATCGATTTCGCCCGGGCATCCGGCGCCCGCGTCATCGAGGGCTACCCGATCAACACCGCGCTGACCGACGTGCGTGTGAACGATCTCTTCCACGGCGCACTGTCGACCTTCTTGAACGCCGGGTTCACCGAAGTGCCGAGCACCAAACCCAACCGACCGCTGGTGAGTCTCGACCTCCGCGGCTGAGCCGCCGATCTACGATGGGGGGATGCAGCGCAGCACCCCACCCCGCGCCCTCCAGCTCTGGGCTTTCATCCCGTACGTCGTAATGTCGGTCGTGCATGTGATCGCCCTGGCCGTTCAGAGCGACATTGCCGGGCCGACCAAGCTCTGGCTCATGCCTTTGCTCGCTCTGCCGATCCTGCTCTCGCTGCGGCTTCGCCCTCATCTGGCGATCGCACTCCTCGTGGCAGCCGTGTTCTTCTCCTGGCTCGGCGACGGCGCCGGCGCCTTCTTCCCCGGCGGGCCCGAGCTCCCCCTGATGCTGCTGTTCTTCGGCATCGCTCACATCGCGTACATCATCGTGTTCCTGCGCACCCTGCGCCTGCGAAAGATGCCGCCGTGGGCACTGGTCTACGCCGCTTGGTGGGTCGCCATGGTCGCTGTCCTCGGCCCGCACACGGGCCCGCTGCTACTCGCCGTCGCCGGGTACGGCCTGGTACTCGGCAGCACCGCCGCGTTCTCGACGCGCTGCCATCCCCTCATCATCTGGGGTGGTGTCTTCTTCCTCATCAGCGACACCGTCCTCGCTTTCCGCCTCTTCCTCTCCGACACGATGCCGCAGTGGACGAGTCCGCTGGTGATGCTCACCTACACGCTCGGCCAGGGGCTGATCATCGCCGGTGCTCTCGTGACCCTCCGTCTGAGAAAAACCTCATGATGGATGCCCCGGTCAGAGTCGACAGTTGGCTGTGGGCGATCCGCATCTACAAGACCCGCTCCGCCGCCACAACCGCATGCCGCGCCGGGCATGTGCGCGTCAACGGCGAAAAGGCCAAAGCCGCCCAGATGGTGAAGCCCGGCGACGAACTGCGGGTGCGTATCAGTGGGTTTGACCGCCTCCTCGTCGTCCGGCAGACGCTCACCAAACGCGTCGGCCCGCCGGTCGCCGCACTCGCTTACGAGGACCGCACTCCCCCGCGCGACCCGGTTGCCGCCCTTGGCCTGCGCGACCGCGGTGCAGGCCGCCCGACGAAACGCGAAAGACGAGACATCGACCGGTTGCGCGGGCGAGACTGAATCCGCTCAGCCCAGCCTTTCGCGCAGGCTCGGCCACGCATCGGCAAACCCCGGATGCAGTGGACGCTCGGTGACCTCATCGACAGGCACCCACTCCAGAGCCACGCTCTCGGGGTCGCTGATCACCGGCTCGAACGGCCTGACCACGTCGGCGACGACCGTCGTATACGACCAGATCTTCAGATCGAGCACACTGGTGAACCGTGGCGAAACCGCCCCCACGGGGACACCTGCTTCTTCCGTCGCCTCACGCAACGCCCCATCGATCGCAGATTCGCCCTCGTGCAACGCTCCCCCGGGCAACCCCCAGGTGCCGCCGAAATGACTCCAGCTGACCCGGTGCTGCAACAGGATGCCGCGCTCGGCATCCACCGCCAGCAAACCGGCTGCGCCGAAACGCCCCCAGTACTTCTCCCCGGTCGCCGCAACAACCCAGGCGTCACCAGGATCCCGCGGCCCATCCGGACGTCGCGGCTCACCGGGAACAGGAGGAACGATCGTCATTACCTCAGCATTTCACAGCATCCACTCCTCTGGGTCGGCGACAGACACGAGCGGCAACGTAACTCTGGGAGAATAGTCGGGTGAAGCTTCTCGTCGCCGCCCTTGATTCCGAACTCGTCGCCTTCCCCGAAGATCTGCCCGGGTTTGAACGCCTCGTGACCGGACCCGGCAAACTCAAGGCCACCTTTGCCCTCACCCGCGCCCTCGACGCCGGCACCTACGACGAGATTCTCGTGGTAGGCACCGCCGGTGCTCTCGACGAGTCCGTCGCATCCGGTGTCCACGAGATCAACTGGACGTTCCAGCACGACGTGATCAACGAAGAAGGCGTCCGCGGCGAGCATGTGTCCATGCCGCAACGCATGGATCTCAGCGACGGCGACATGGTCATCGCCACCGGAGACAGCTTCATCGACGATGCCGATGCCGTACAGCTGATCCTGGCGCTGGGCGGTCGCCTCGTCGACATGGAGTCGTACGCGTACGCGTGGGTCGCCGCGCAGTTCGGCGTACCAATCCGCATTTGGAAGGCCGTCTCCGACCGTGCTCAAGATGACGCGAACACCACCTGGACTGAGGCCGTCACCGCGTGCAGCCACCAGCTGCGCGAGCGTCTTCGCGACGCGTACGGCGTCTGAGCGGCCCCAGCCCCGCGACGATTAGCTCAGCGCGGGCGTAGGTGCACCCGAGCGCAGACGTGCGGCCGCGAGCTCTTCCGCCGCCGCGAGGGGCGTGATCCCACGCTCTGCAGAATCGGTGAGGATCGTGCGGACAGTGTCGCCGATCTGCGCGACGCGCTCCATAATCTCAGCCCGCGTGCCGAGCTGCTTGGCCTCATGGTCGAGATAGATCACACCGCCAGCGTTGACGACGAAATCCGGTGCGTACAGGATGCCGCGCGAAGCCAGCCGATCCGCACCGCTGTGCGAAGCGAGCGGATTGTTCGCCGGCCCGCAGACTGCGGCGGTGTCGAGGGCATCAATGACCTCGTCCGTCAGCAGCCCGCCGATGCCGGCCGGCACGAACACATCCGCCGGCACAAGGTGCTCCGTGCCAGGCTCCACCCACTTCGCCCCCAGCTCGCCCGCCAGATGCTGACGCGCGGAGTTGACGTCGGTGACCGTCAGCACCGCCCCCTCGGTCGAAAGCCGAACGGCGAGGCGTCCGCCAACCTGGCCGAGTCCGGAGATCGTGATGCGGCGCCCAGCCACGTCCGCCGAACCCGTGGTGCGCTCCAGTACAGCGCGCAGTGATTCGTAGACGCCCAGGCTCGTGGGCCCGGCCGGTTCACCCGAGCCACCGGTAGCATCCGGAAGTCCTACGACATGGGCCGTGCGCTCAGCGACAACGGCCATGTCGTCCATGGTCGAGCCAACGTCCTCGGCGGTACGGTACAGACCGCCCATCGATTCCACTGCGTCACCGAGATCGAGGAACGCATCACGACGCCGTTGCGCGTCAAGCTCGGTGCCGGGCTCCAGCCCGATGACGGACTTTCCACCGCCAGCATCCAACCCTGCCGTCGCATTCTTCAACGTCATCGCTGCGGAAAGACGCAGGGCGTCACCGAGAGCATCGCTCCAGTGCGGGTACGTCCACAGCCTCGCACCGCCAAGGGCAGAACCGAGCACCGACGAGTGCAGCGCTACCGCAATGAGCAGGCCGCTGCGCCGTCCGGTGATCACCTCCACACGTTCGTGGGCGAACTCGGGCAGGGGCAGGGTATGCGACATTGCAACCTCTTTCGACGGGCCTTGTGGGCGCAGAAGGTGGATGCCGCTGTGTCGCAGCATCCACCTTCTATTGCATCACTCGGTCAGCCGTTAGGCAACCTTCTGCGACTAGCGCTGGCGCTTCTCCCGAACGCGCATGTTGATGACGATCGGCGTGCCCTCGAACTCGTAGAGCTCACGCAGTCGACGCTGAATGAAGCGCCGGTAACCCGGGTCGAGGAACCCGGTTGTGAACAGCACGAACGTCGGCGGGCGCGTCGCGGCCTGCGTACCGAACAGGATGCGCGGCTGCTTGCCACCGCGCAGCGGGTGCGGGTGCTCGGCGATCAGTTCGCTCAGGAACGCGTTGAACTTGCCGGTCGGAATGCGGCGATCCCAGTTCTCCAGCGCCGTCTCCAGCGCCGGGACGAGCTTGTCGAGGTGACGACCGGTCTTCGCGGAGATGTTCACGCGCGGAGCCCACGCGACGTGCGCGAGGTCCTGCTCGATCTCACGCTCCAGGTAGCGGCGACGGTCCTGGTTCTCCATGTCGTCGTCGGTCAGGCGATCCCACTTGTTGAACGCCAGCACGAGCGAGCGTCCGGATTCAAGAACGAGATCGATGATGCGCACGTCCTGCTCGCTGAGCGACTCAGAAACGTCCAGCACGACGACGGCGACTTCCGCTTTCTCAAGCGCAGCCGAGGTACGCAGCGAAGCGTAGAAGTCAGCACCCTGCTGCAGGTGCACTCGCCGACGGATGCCGGCCGTGTCGATCAGGCGCCACAGCTTTCCGCCGAGTTCGACGACCTCATCCACCGGATCACGGGTGGTTCCGGCCAGTTCGTTGACAACGACGCGGTCTTCACCGGCAGCCTTGTTCAGCAGCGACGACTTGCCGACGTTCGGGCGTCCGAGGATCGCGACGCGACGGGGACCGCCGATCTCGTACTTCGCGACCGACGAGATCGACGGCAGCTTCTCAAGCACGGCATCCAGCAGATCCGCGACTCCTCGACCGTGCACGGCCGAGGTCGGGTACGGCTGGCCGAGACCGAGGCTCCACAGGGAGGCGATCTCCGGCTCCTGGCGGGCATCGTCGATCTTGTTGGCGACGAGGAACACCGTCTTGCCGCTCTTGCGCAGCAGCTTCACGACGTGTTCGTCGGTGGAGGTGGCCCCCACCATCGCGTCGACGACGAACAGCACGAGGTCCGAAAGGTCGATCGCGACCTCGGCCTGGGCTGCAACCGAACGGTCGATGCCCTTGGCATCCGGCTCCCACCCGCCGGTGTCGACCAGCGAGAAGCGCCGGTCGTTCCATTCGCCCTTGTAAGTCACGCGGTCGCGTGTGACACCGGGGGTGTCTTCCACGACTGCTTCGCGGCGCCCGAGGATACGGTTCACCAGCGCGGACTTGCCGACGTTCGGACGTCCGACGATCGCCACGACCGGAAGTGCGGGAAGGAATTCGACCCCGCCCTCGGCCTGCGCAAGGCCGGCAAGCAGCGCGGCATCATCCTCGTCCAGGTCGTAATCGGCGAGACCAGCGCGCAGAGCCTCCGCACGCTGTTCGGCGAGCTGTTCGTCAAGCTCATCCATCTTCTCGGCGAGGTGGTCGGGACCACCCTCGTATTCGTCAGCGGCCATGTTCCGCTCCTTGCTTTCGTTCGATCACCGCGAGTACGGCGTCGATGGTCTGTGGGAAATCGAGGTCCGTCGAATCAACGACTTCAACGCCATCTGCGGCGTTCAGGAAGTCGACGACGGCGCTGTCCGAAGCATCGCGCTTGTGCAGCGCTTCTGCAACGGCAGCGGCATTCTCGCCGGCGAGTTCACCGGCTCGTCTGGCCGCCCGCACCTCGGGGGCGGCAGTGAGAAGAATCCGTACCGCAGCGTCCGGGGCGACCACCGTGGTGATATCGCGCCCTTCCACGACGACCGCTGGGTAGGGCGATGCCGCCACCAACGAACGGAAGAAGATGTTGACCTGCTCGCGCACCGCGGGAACTCGTGCGACGCCGCTGACTGCTCCGGAGACGCGGGGCTCACGGATCGCTGCCGTGATGTCGTTATCGCCGACAGCGACGGTGCGGTCATCAGGGTCAAGCCCGAGACGAAGATCGAATTCGGATGCCGCGGCCAGAACGGCTTCGGCATCTTCGGTGTCAGCACCACGCTCGAGGACGTGCCAGGCCAGCGCCCGGTATGCAGAGCCGGTGTCGAGGTAGCCGTAGCTGCGCGCGCGGGCGACAGCCTTGGAGACACTGGACTTGCCAGAGCCTGCCGGTCCGTCGATGGCAATGAACTTGCCCGCTCCGGCCACCCCTTCGACAGGCTCAGCCAGCGGCGCGGGGATGGAAGCGTCACTCATTGGTTGCTCCTGCAATTCGCCATCCGCGCGTGTGCAGTCCTTCGATCGCGCCGAGCAGCGCAGCCGGGGCCACGCTGATCTCAGCGAGGCCGAACTGCGCGCCTGGCGAATGCTCCAGGCGCAGGTCTTCTACGTTCACTCCGAGTTCGCCGAGCTCACCGAACAGGCGCCCGAGCTGCCCCGGGGTGTCGTCGACCATGACGACCAACTGTTCGAACCGGCGATTCTGACCATGTTTGCCGGGCAGACGCTCCACGCCGTCGTTTCCCTGACGGATCGCCTCGGCCACAGCGCGGCGTGCACCGGGTGCCTCGGGTTCGCGAAGCGCATCCGACACGGTGCGCAGGTCTGCGGCGAGCGCGTCGAGAACCTCGACCACCGGCTGCGCATTGGCGCCGAGGATCTGCACCCACAGCTCCGGCGCGGAAGCAGCGATCCGCGTGGTGTCGCGCACCCCCTGCCCTGCCAGACGAAGGGCGTCCTCGTCGGCGGTGGCAAGTCGTGCGGCCAGCAGACTGGCAACCACCTGCGGCACGTGCGAGGTGAGCGCCACCGAACGGTCGTGCTCTTCGGGAGTCATCTCCAGCGGCATCGCTCCGACGTCGAGCGCGAGCGCCTCTACGAGCGCGAGATCAGCAGCCCGGGTTTCCTCGTCACGGCAGACAACCCACGGGCGACCGATGAACAGGTCCGCGCGTGCGGAGATCGCTCCCCCGCGCTCGCGTCCGGCAAGGGGATGCGAGCCGATGTAGCGGGTGATGTCGACACCGCGTTGCTTGAGCAGGCGGAACGGTTCCAGTTTGACGCTGGCGACATCAGTGACCACGGCATCCGGGAATCGAACAAGTTCCGCCTCAATGACGTCAGCTGTGACATCCGGCGGGACGGAAACCACGATCAAAGCGGGCGCGTCATCATCGCGAGCGGCACGCCCCGCACCGTAGTCAATCGCCAGGCGGAGTTGCGCGGGCGAGGTGTCCGACAGGACGACGTCCACACCCTTGGCTGTCAGCGCGTGCCCGATACTCGACCCGAGAAGGCCGGCACCGACGATGCGCACCGTCCCCGAAAGCCGCAGCGCTCGGCTGCTGCCATGGGTTCTGGCGGTCTCGGTCACTCGTTCTCCTGGGCGTCTCCCGGCGTGGTGTCCGAGGAGGAATCGTGGCGCGAGAGAGTCAACAGCGCACCACGTTCGATTTTAGTCAGTTCCCGGGTCTTCCCCGCCGGGAGAGTTCCCAGGTGGAGCGGGCCGAACTGGCGACGGACGAGTTCAGTGACCGGATGCCCGACAGCGGCGAGCATCCGGCGGACGATGCGGTTGCGTCCCGAGTGCAGGGTGAGCTCTACCAGGCTGGAGGCGGCTTGACCGGTCACTGAGCCGGTCGACGTGTCCAGCAGTCGTGCCTTGTCTGCCTTGATCGGGCCGTCTTCGAGCTCGATCCCGCGGGTCAGCTGCGCGATCACCTGCGCTGTGACCGTGCCCTCGACCTTGGCGATATAGACCTTGGTGACCCCGAACGAGGGGTGCGCGAGCACATGTGCGAGTTCACCATCGTTCGTGAGGATGAGCAGGCCACTGGTCTCAGCATCCAGCCGTCCGACGTTGTACAGCCGCTCTTCCCAGTCCTTCGTGTACTGACGCAGATCCGGGCGGCCGTTCTCGTCTTTCATCGTGCTGACGACGCCGGTGGGCTTGTTCAGCATGACGTAGCGCTTCGACACATCGAGTTGGATGGCGGTGCCGTCGACGTCGACCAGGTCGTTCTCCGGGTCGATCCGCCGTCCCAACTCTTCGACGACCTTGCCGTTGACGCGGATTCGGCCCTCGACGATGTACTGCTCCACCACGCGACGGGATGCCACGCCTGCCGCCGCGAGGACCTTCTGCAGGCGCACGCCGTCCGGTAATGCTCCGTCACCGAGGCTTGTGGACGGGTCGGGTGTCGAGTCATTCATCGGATATTTCCTTCGTCGAATCCATCAGCGCCGTCATCGAGGAGCGGCGATATCGGGGGCAACTCGTCGATCGAGTTGATACCCAGGTTCTGTAACAGCGCATCGGTGGTGCCGTAGTTGATCGCACCGGTCTCAGAATCAGCGAACAGTTCGGTGATGAGCCCGCGGGCAAGAAGCGTGCGTACGACGGAATCGACGTTCACAGCGCGAATGGATGCCACCTGGCTACGCGTGACCGGCTGCTTATAGGCGATCACGGCCAAGGTTTCCAGCGCAGCCTGCGACAGTCGGGCCGGCGCCTGCCCGCCGATGAACTCGGCGACAAGCGCGTCGTGGCCCTCACGAACATACAGTCGCCATCCGCCGCCGACCTCGCGCAGCTCGAACCCTCGCCGCGGTCCCTGCCCGTTGCCGTCGTAGTCATCGACGAGCGTTTCGATCGCCTGGCGCACGGCCGGCACCGGAGCGCCCACGGCCGCCGCGAGAGCGACGAGTCCCAGCGGCTCATCGATGATCAGCAGAATCGCCTCGAGTTTCTCGGTGAGTGGTGAGACCGGCACTGCCTCGTCGACAGACTCGGGGCTGGTCGAAGTGTCATCGGTCATAGTCGGCCCCCAGGCTCGCAAGTGTCTCGTCAGACCAGGAATCGGCGGCCCAGCGCAGCGTCAGCTCGCCGAGCGGTTCGATCTGTTCGAAGGAAAGGGCGGCGTGTCGGTAGAGCTCAAGCACGGAGATGAACCGCGCGACGACGATTCCTGGCTCGGTCGTTCCGGAGACCAGCTCACGGAAGGTGAGGGACTCGGTGTTGCGCAGCAGAGTCACCACGATGGCGGCCTGCTCTCGAATGCTGACCAGCGGCGCGTGCAGGTGGTCGAGCCCGACACTGGGGATGTCTTTCGGCGCAAAGGCGAGCAGCGCGAGCGCCGCGAAATCGTCCACGCTCAGTGTCCACACCAGATCCGGCGTCTGCTTGCGGTGCTTCTCGTCGAGGCGCACGGCGCGCGAGTGGCGCCGATCCTCTCGTTGCAGACAACGGGAGAACCAGGTCGATACCTCTTTGAAGGCCCGGTACTGCAGCAGTCGCGCGAACAGCAGATCTCGTGCTTCCAGCAGCGCCACGGCTTCGGCATCGACGAGTTCGCCCTGAGGCAGTAGGCCCGCCACCTTCATATCCAGCAGGGTGGCGGCAACGACGAGGAATTCGGATGCCTGATCCAGCTCCTCGTCCGATTCAAGCGCGCCGAGGTACGTGATGAACTCATTGGTGACCGCGCTCAGCGAGACCTCGGTGATGTCCATCTCATGCTTGGAGATGAGATTCAGGAGAAGGTCGAACGGGCCGTCGAAATTCGACAGGGAGACGCGGAACCCTTCGACAGGTTCTTCGCTAGGCGACGGCGCCACGGGCGACCAGCTCCCGGGCCAGTCGCAAGTACGCCTGGGCGGCGGCATGCTCTGGCGCGAACTCGGTGATCGGAACACCCGATACCGATGCGTCAGGAAACTTCACCGTGCGTCCGATCACAGTTTCCAGCACGTCATCGCCGAATGTCTCGACGACCCGTTCCAGCACCTCACGGGAGTGCAACGTGCGTGCGTCGTACATGGTCGCAAGCAGCCCGTCGAGCTGAATGGCCGGGTTGAGCCGATCACGAACCTTCTCGATGGTCTCGATGAGCAGAGCCACACCACGCAGCGCGAAGAACTCGCACTCCAACGGAATCAGCACACCGTGGCTGGCCGTGAGCGCGTTGACGGTGAGCAGGCCGAGCGAAGGCTGGCAGTCGATGAGGATGACGTCGTATTCGCTGGAGACCTGACGCAGCACGCGGGCGAGGATCGTCTCACGCGCAACCTCGTTGACCAGGTGCACCTCAGCGGCAGACAGGTCGATGTTCGCGGGCATCACGTCGAGCCCGTCGACGGAAGACTTCACGATGACATCGCGCGCATCGCGCTTGGTGTCCAGCAGCAGGTCGTAGATTGTAGGCACGTCGTGCGTGGGGATCCCGAGGCCGGCCGAGAGCGCACCCTGCGGGTCGAAGTCGACGGCGAGCACCTTGCGACCGTACTCAGCGAGGGATGCTGCCAGGTTGATCGTTGTCGTGGTCTTGCCGACGCCGCCCTTCTGGTTGCACAGCGCGATGATTCGCGCCGGACCATGGGACTCCAACGGGGCCGGGATGTCGAAGCCGTTATACGGACGCCCGGTGGGTCCCATCAGGGTGCCGCCAGCGTTCGACGTCTTACCCTTGGACTTCGCCACGTTCTGAGCCACCGAATCTCCTGCTTCCTTCGTGCTTGCTCGATTCTACCGATTGACTGCCCGTTGTCTTCCGCGCCGCCCCGCTCTCCCCCAGATCCCGGCTTGATCCCCGCTGCGAGTGGGTAGTTGTGGCTCCTTCTGGACGAGAAAGTGAGCCACGCGCGGCCACTCGCAACTAACGCGCCCGCGGATGCGAGGTCGCGTAGATGTCACGAAGCGTGTCCACCGACACATGGGTGTAGATCTGGGTCGTTGCGACGGATGCATGGCCCAGCAGTTCCTGCACCACGCGCACATCTGCGCCGCCCTGCAGCAGATGGGTCGCGAACGAGTGGCGGAGCGTGTGCGGTGATACTTCGGCGGTGATGTGCGAGGCCTCGGCCGCCGCACGGATCACCAACCAGGCACTCTGACGTGAAAGCGGAGCTCCGCGTGCTCCGAGGAACAGCCGTGCTGATGCCTGGCCCTTAGCTGCGAGGGCCGGCCGCACCCGCGTGAGGTAGGCATCCACGGCATTCCGCGCAAACGAGCCGAGCGGCACGATGCGCTCCTTGGAGCCTTTGCCGCGAAGACGCAGCACGTCACCATGGGCGAGGTCGTCGACATCGAGGCTCACTGCCTCCGATACGCGTGCACCGGTCGCGTAGAGCAACTCGAGCAGAGCACGGTCGCGAATGCCGATCGGTTCCTCAGCAGACGGTGCCGCCAGCAGCCGCTCGACCTGGTCGATCGAGAGCGCCTTCGGCAGACGTTGCGGAGCCTTGGGCGGTCGAAGCCTGCCGCTGGGGTCTTCGAGCTCGATTCCCTCGCGCACGAGAAAACGGTGCAGCCCCCGTACCGACGACTGTAGCCGTGCCAGGCTTGTCGCGGCAGGACGCGGCACCATGGCCGAACGGTCGGCGATGAAGCGGCCGATGATGGCCCCTGTCACCGCTGACGTGTCGTTGACCCCAACATCTGTCAACCAGGCCAGGTACACAGCCAGATCTCGGCGGTACGCGCCGACGGTGTGCTCGGACAGCCCGCGCTCGATCGTGACGTGTCGGAGGTACGCATCGATCGCGCGGTCGATCAGCACGACTAGCTCCGCAGTCTCCGCTCGGCCGCGAGCGCGCCGATGGAAAGGATGCCGTTGTGCAAACGCCCGGCAAGCACGCCGTCGACGACGTCAGACAGCGCCACCCACTCCACCCGGATGTCAGCTTCTTCATCGGATCGCTCGTAAACGGCCGCTGCCGAGTCGATGCCGGTGGCGAGATAGATGTGAATCATCTCGTTGTTGCCGCCCGGCGTCGTCCACGTCGACACCAGCAGCTCCCAGTGTCGGGCGACGATATCGGCTTCCTCGGCCAGCTCGCGCTGGGCCGCGACCATCGGCTCTTCCCCCGCGATATCGAGCAGCCCCGCAGGCAGTTCCCAGTCACGGTGGCGGATCGGATGCCGGTACTGCTGGATCAGCAGCACCCGGCCGTCGTCGTCGAGCGCGAGCACAGCGACCGCGCCGGGATGATCGACGTACTCGCGGGTGATCTCACCATCACCGTAGGCAAGGCGATCAGATCGGACATCCCACACCCAGCCCTTGTAGACGACATCACTGTTGACGGCCGCGGGCTCAAAAGGCTCGTCGTGCAGGCCGGCCTCTGGCATCTCGACGAGTAGAGCGGCCGAAGACTCAGGCATCGGACTCCACGTCGAAGAGCTCGCTGGAGCGGTGGCGCTCGATGGCAGCACCGATCAGACCGCGGAACAACGGGTGCGGGGTCGTCGGACGCGAACGCAACTCAGGATGCGCCTGCGTTGCGATGTAGTAGGGGTGCACGTCGCGCGGCAACTCGGCGAACTCGACGAGATCGAGCTCGGGGTTCAGACCCGAGAACACGAGCCCAGCATCCGCGATGCGCGCACGGTAGGCGTTGTTGACCTCGTAGCGGTGGCGATGGCGCTCGGAGATCTCCGTCGAACCGTAGACCTCAGCCGCCAACGAGCCTTCGGCCAATGCCGCCTGGTACAGCCCGAGCCGCATGGTGCCGCCCAGGTCGCCGCCATCGATGATGTCGACCTGCTCGGCCATGGTCGCGATGACCGGCTCCGCCGTCTCAGGGTCGAACTCGGTGGAGGATGCTCCGGCGATACCGGCCACATTGCGTGCGTACTCGATGACCATGCACTGAAGACCCAGGCACAGGCCAAGAGTCGGAATGCCCTGTTCGCGCGCGAACTTCAGTGCGCCGAGCTTGCCCTCGATGCCGCGGATGCCGAAGCCGCCGGGAACGCAGATGCCGTCCAGGTCGCCGAGCGCCTTCTCCGCGCCTTCCGGCGTCTCGCAGGAGTCGGAGGGGATCCAGCGGATGTTGACCTTGGTCTCCTGCGCGAATCCGCCAGCCTTCAGCGCCTCGGTCACCGAGAGGTAGGCGTCGGGCAGGTCGATGTACTTGCCGACAAGACCGATCGTCACCTCGTGCTTGGGGTTGTGCACAGCGTGCAGCACCTTCTGCCAGCGCGACCAGTCGACTTCGTTCGCCTTGGCGTCGAGTCCGAGCCGACGCGCGATGTACGAGTCGAGGCCCTGGTCGTTGAGGGTCGAGGGAATGTCGTAGATGCTGGGCAGATCGACGGTGTTGATCACGCCTTCGACGTCGACATCGCACATGAGCGCGATCTTGTTGCGATTGCTCTCGCTGACGGGTCGGTCGCTGCGCAGCACGAGCGCATCAGGCTGGATGCCGACCTGGCGAAGGGCTGCGACCGAGTGCTGTGTCGGCTTGGTCTTCTGCTCCCCCGAAGCCCCCATGAACGGCACGAGCGAAACGTGCACGAAGAACACGCTGTCTCGACCGAGTTCGTGGCGCAGCTGGCGCGCGGCCTCAAGGAATGGCTGCGACTCGATGTCACCGACGGTGCCGCCGACCTCGGTGATGATGACGTCAGGCTTCGGCGTCTCGTCGGCCTGCAGACGCATCCGGCGCTTGATCTCGTCGGTGATGTGCGGAATAACCTGCACGGTGTCGCCGAGGTACTCCCCGCGGCGCTCCCTGGCGATCACCTGCGAGTAGATCTGACCTGTGGTGACGTTGGCCGCCTGCGACAGGTTGATGTCGAGAAAGCGCTCGTAGTGGCCGATGTCGAGGTCCGTCTCGGCGCCGTCGTCGGTGACGAAGACCTCACCGTGTTGGAACGGGTTCATCGTGCCGGGATCGACGTTCAGATAGGGGTCGAGCTTCTGCATGACCACGCGCAGACCGCGCGCGGTGAGAAGGTTTCCCAGGCTGGCTGCTGTGAGCCCCTTGCCCAAAGATGAAACGACACCGCCAGTCACAAAAATGTGTTTGGTCGTGTCGTTTTTGGGCCCCGCATCAGAAGAGTTCATCACGGGCTTCAATCCTAACAGTTAGCTCAGACCGGAAGGCTGAGAAGTTCTCGGGCATGGGTGAGGGCTGCGTCGGAATCGGCGAGTCCGGAGAGCAGTCGTGCCATCTCCTCTTCGCGCTCGTTCCCCTCCAAACGGCGGACACTGGACGCGGTTACGGCACCATCATGAGCTTTCACGACGGTGAGGTGGTTCGAGGCGAAGGCTGCGACCTGAGCGAGGTGCGTCACAGCAATCACTTGAGAAGTCTCTGCAAGCCGGGCGAGTCGCCGCCCAACCTCGATCGCAGCGGCACCACCGATTCCGGCATCCACCTCGTCGAACACGAAGGTGGGGACGGGGTCGGTTCCGGCGATGACAACCTCGATGGCGAGCATCACGCGCGACAGCTCTCCGCCGGACGCACTCTTGGCGACTGACCGCGGTTCAGCACCAGGGTGGGGTGCAAGCAGAATCGCCACATCATCGCGGCCACTGGCAGTTTCCGTTCCCGCACGCACCTCAACCTCGAGGCGCGCATCCGGCATTGCCAGCGCATGCAACTCTTCGGTGACCGCGGCGCCGAGGCGCGTGGCCGCTTCTGTCCGCGCCTTCGTCAACCGGGTAGCGGCATCATCCAGTCGCACACGTGCGGCGTCGCGCTCTTCGTGCAGTCGTTCCAGGCGGTCGCCGTCGTCGTCAAGCTCGGCGAGTCGTGTGGATCCGCTCTCCCAGAGCTCCAGCGCTTCGTCCAACGACCCGTGCGTGCGGATGAGTGTCGTGAGCGCCGCGCGCCGTTCTTCGACCGCCGCGAGCTCGTGCGGTCCGGTCTCGTCGAGGTCGGCGAGGTACGCGGAGAGCTGCAGCGCGAGATCTGTCACCCGGTAGCCGACATCGGCGATGCCCTCGGCAATCTCGCTGAGCGTGGTGTCGGCAGCCCTCTCGAGGTTGCGGCGCGCTTCAGCCAGCAGCTCCGCGGCGTCTGGTTCGTCTTCTTCGCTCGAGAGCGCGTTGCGCGCAAGGGATGCCGCGAGCCGCAGCTCTTCAGCGTTGGCGAGCCGCTCGGCCCGCTCGGCGAGAGCTGTGTCCTCGCCTGCCTCCGGCGCAGTCGCCTCGATCAGCTCCAGCGCCTCACGCAGCCGGCCCGCTTCTTCAGCGCGTCGGTCACTGTTCTCGGTGATCTCGATGATCTCCAAGTTCAGATCACGCCACCGCGTGAACGCCTCCGCATACGCCACCACAGCAGTAGCGATGGATGCTCCGCCGAAGCGATCAAGAGCGTCTCGTTGCGCTGCCGTTGATCGCAGGCGAAGCTGCTCGGACTGCCCGTGCACGACCACCAGTTCATCGGCCAGTGCCGACAGAACGCTGGCTGGCGCCGCCCGTCCGCCGACACTCGCCCGGCTGCGCCCCTCGGCGCTGAGCGTGCGCGAGACATACAGCTCACTGCGGTTCGCATCGATGGGTTCCAGTTCGCCACCGGCACCCGCCACGATATCGGCGACAGACCCTGTCGTCGGCACGATCCAGACGCCGGCCGCCGACGCCTGCGCTGATCCTGCGCGCACCGCACCGGAGTCGGCGCGCTGGCCCAGCAGCAGTCCGAGCCCAGTGACGACCATGGTCTTTCCGGCTCCGGTTTCACCGGTGATCGCGGTGAACCCCGGGCCGAGAGGCAGTACCGCGTCGGCGATGACTCCGAGCCCCTGCATCCGCATCTCTTCGATCACGTCTGTGCTCCGCCGCTCTGCCCGCGCCAGCCGGCCACTGGCAGCTGGAACTTGCGTACGAGGCGGTCAGTGAACGCGGCCGGATGAAGGCGTGCCAGACGCACCGGACGAGACGATCGACGCACGACAACACGCGCTCCGGGAGGAAGCTCATGCGAACGACGCCCGTCGCACCACAGAATGCCGGTGCCATCGGTGCGTTCGAGCATCTCGATGGCGACCGAGGCATCCGGGCTCACGACGAGCGGGCGCGCGAACAGGGCGTGCGCGGACAGCGGGATTACGGAGATCGCTTCCACCCCGGGCCAGATCACAGGGCCGCCCGCCGAGAAGTTATATGCCGTGGAACCAGTGGGAGTGGAGATGACCATGCCGTCGCAGCCGTAGCTCGACAGCGGCCGACCATCGATCTCGAGGACGACCTCGATCATGCGCTCGCGACTCGCCTTTTCGACCGTCGCCTCGTTTAGCGCCCACGTCTCGAAGACGACCTCTCCCTGAGCATCCTTCACGCGAACGGCCAGAGCAAGACGCTCTTCGACGTCGTAATCGCGGGCGATGACACGGTGCACGGCATCATCCATGGCATCCCGTTCGATCTCGGCGAGGAAGCCGACGTGCCCCATGTTGATGCCGAGCACGGGGGCGCTGCGGGTGCCGCGAACCAGCTCAGCGGCACGCAGGATGGTGCCGTCACCGCCCAAGACGATGGCCAACTCGAGATCGTCCACAGCGACGACATCGCCCAACGTGTCGACGTCGGCGAAGATCTCATCAACGGCGGAAAGTTCAATACGATCATCGACTGCCAGCACAGGCCGTGCGCCGGCGCTGCGCAACAGGTCGATGACACGACGGGCTGCTGCGACGGTGTCTTCCCGGCCGGCATGGGCGACAACCAGGATATTGCGCTCGTTCATCGTCCTCCTGCCAGCTCGTCGATGCGTCCCGTCCATTCTGTCGGATTGCTGCCGCGTCCGGGCGCCATGTGGATGAGGAACTCCGCGTTGCCATGCGTGCCGAGAATCGGCGAGGCCACGATCCCCAACATGCCGAGACCAGCATCCCAGCCGTGCCAGACGACGCGGGCAACAGCATCCGCACGCGTGGCCGGATCAGTGACCAATCCGCCCCTGACGGCTGTGCGCCCGACCTCGAACTGCGGCTTCACGAGCACGACGATGTCCGCAGTCGGCGCAGCAACCGCCGTGGCGGCCGGGAGAATCAGCTCGAGTGAGATGAAAGAAAGATCGCCCACGATCAGATCCGGGGCTTCGGCTTCGCCGGTGGCTTCGGCCAGGCTTGCAGCCGTCATGTAGCGGACGTTGAAGCCTTCGACATTGACCACGTCCGGGTCTTCGGCGACTGAGGCGGCGAGTTGCCCATGCCCCACGTCGACAGCGAGCACCTTGCGCGCGCCACGCTCGCGCAGAACCTGGGTGAATCCACCGGTGGATGCCCCCATGTCCAGAGCGAGCCGACCGGTCGCCTTGACGTCGAAGGCATCCAGAGCAGCCACGAGTTTGTGTGCCCCGCGGCTGACATAGTGATCAGTTTCGGCGACGTCGATTCGGGATGATTCGCCCACCGTTGCGGAGGGCTTGATGATCTGTCGCCCATCGACGCGCACCAGGCCTGCCGCAATCAGCGTGGCGGCATGGGTTCGAGAGCGCGCCAGACCTCGAGCGGCCAGAGCGGCGTCGAGACGAGTCACTTCGCTCCCGACGAATGCTTCTCTCGAGAGTCGAGCTTGGTGCCGCTCTCCAGACGTCGGAAAAGTTCGTCGTGGAGCGTCGTATAGGCATCGGCGCGCGCGGCAAGGGGCTGGCCCTCGATCAGGCGCAATCTGCTCCAGAGGCCATCGGTCGGCGCCGCCCTATCTTCATCGCTCACAGTTCCACTGTACGTGCCACTACCGACATGGTCGATGCGGCGCACTCACGGACGATGGAACGGGTCTTCGTAGAGTTTCTCCGGCACGCGAAGCACGAACACCGGCGTTCCGGAGTCCCAGATCGCCGCCGCACCAGCACGCACGAGATCGACCTGGCGCTTGCCCTCAGCGAGGATCTCGACGTCGCCGCCGGTGACGCGAACGGATGCCCCGTTCACCGTGACCACGCCGTCCTTACGCTGGGTCTGCGGGTACGGCTCATGCAGTTCACGCAGATCACTGAGGATGAAGGTGGGACGCGAGCCCTCGGGCGCTGCCAGCACATGCTTTGGCCGGTCGATACCGGTCAGCACCAGCGCCGAATCAATTCCGACGCGTGCGGCACCGAGGATATCGGTGTCGAGGCGGTCACCGATGAAAAGCGACTTTGCTGCGCCGAAGCGGGCCAGAGCTTCTTCGAAGATGGGAACTTCCGGTTTGCCGGCCACTGTGGCGAGGCGGCCGATCGCCGTGTGAACTGCGGAAACCAGAGTTCCGTTGCCCGGTGCAACGCCGCGCTCGCGCGGAATGGTCCAGTCGCTGTTGGTGGCGATCCAGGGGATGCCACCCTCTTCTTCCGGTAGCTTGAGCGCGAATGCCGCCTCGGCGAGGTCGGTCCAGGCCACGTCGGGCGCGAAGCCCTGAACGACGGCATCCGGCGCGTCCTCTGCGCTGCGGGTGACCGAGTAGCCGGCCTTCTCCGCTTCGACGACAAGGCCCTCTCCCCCGACGATCAGCAGGGTTGCAGGAGCGGGAACCATCGTCTGGAGCAGACGCATGGCGGCCTGTGGACTGGTCACGACATCGTTGGCCGCAACAGCCAGTCCGAGCGAGGTGAGGTGTTCGGCAACTGAGACATCAGTGCGAGACGCATTGTTGGTGATGTAGCCGATGCGACGGGTCTCAGCTGCGGTGTTCAGGCTCTCAACCGCGTATGGGAGTGCGCCAGGGCCGGCGTAGACGACGCCATCGAGATCAGCCAGCACAACGTCGACACCGTCCAGCGGAGTCGGGCGAGACTTGGAGAAAAACGCCACTCAGGATGCCCCTTCTTCAGTCGGACCGTCTTCTTCCTCGATCAGGCCGTCTTCGATGATGATTTCTTCTTCATCATCGCCGCTCAGGCCGAGTGCGTCAGATGCGACCTCAGCGCGCTCTGCCCAGAAAGCTGCCTCGTCATCGCGTCCCAGATCTTCGAGTACGGCGGCATGCGCGCTGAAGAGAGCAGGGCTGAATTCGAAAGCACGGTCCGGGTCGAGTTCCGGAATCTGCAGCTCGCCGAGCGCGAGCTCGAGCTCGCCCTGGTCGAGTCGCGCACCTGACATCGCGATCGCAAGTGCGACGCGAACAGGAGTTACCAACTTCGAACGATCGACGGCGCGTCCGGTCTCCAGCGCACGGTCTGCGCGGCCGATGCCGCGTTCGCTGTCCACCATCAGAGCGATCTGATCGTCTTTGCCTGAAATCCGGCGGTAGGTGCGCAGTTCGCGCAGCGCGAGTGCGAAGTCGCCGATTGAGTAGGCGGTGATCGCCAGCGACTCGCGGACGATGGCGATACGGCCGGCACGACGGGATGCCGCCAGAGCGTGCTCGTGCGCCAGAGCGGGGTCTTCATCGATGAGACGAGCGGCCATCGCCAGGTGTCGCGCGACCTGCTCTGCGTTCTCCTTGCTCAGAGTCTTCAACTCGTTACGCGCGGAGGCGTGCAATGCGTCGGCACCGACGTCTTCTGGAATCAGTGGATCATCGTGCCGCGGACGGTCATCCGACTGGCGATCCGGACGGTCGCGTCCCGTTCCCCCGCGCTGCGGGAAGCCCCGACCAGCGGGCCGGTCATCGCGGCGTGGTCCGCCATCACGACCCTGGTAGCCCCCCTCGCGACGGGGCGCACCGTCACGCGACTGGTAACCGCCTTCACGACGAGGCGCAGCACCGTCACGGCGCGGAGCACCATCACGCGACTGGTAACCGCCCTCACGACGCGGAGCAGCACCATCACGACGGGGTGCACCATCACGCGACTGGTAACCGCCCTCACGACGAGGTGCAGCACCATCGCGACGAGGAGCAGCACCATCACGGCGCGGAGCAGCACCATCACGGCGCGGAGCACCATCACGCGACTGGTAACCGCCCTCACGACGAGGAGCAGCACCATCACGGCGCGGTGCGCTGGACTTGCCAGCAGCAGTTGAGCGATCGGATCGTGGGCGCCCCTGACGGTCGTCGCGTCTGGGACTGGAGCTTTCATCGCGTCGTGGGCGACGCTCATCCTCGTTCGGCATGATCCTGATTCTCTCAACTTCCTGTAAAACGCAAAATGGCCACCCAGCGTTGGGTGGCCATTTTGTCTAAAAGAAGTTCGGCGGTGTCCTACTCTCCCACAGGGTCCCCCCTGCAGTACCATCGGCGCTATGAGGCTTAGCTTCCG